>JAFSDK010000006.1 GCA_017436255.1 Clostridia bacterium | reverse complement strand
GCTTCTACTGACGGTCCTATGGCTCAGACTAAAGAACACCTTCTCCTTGCTCGTCAGGTAGGCGTTCCTTACATCGTAGTATTCATGAACAAGGTTGACCAGGTTGACGATGAAGAGCTTCTCGAACTCGTTGAAATGGAAATCCGTGAGACCCTTGACACTTATGAGTTCCCCGGCGATGATACTCCTATCATCAAGGGTTCTGCTCTTAAGGCTCTCGAAGCTTCAAACGATCCTTCTGAAGCTGCTTATGCTCCGATCGCTGAACTTATGGATGCTGTTGACAGCTACATTCCTACTCCTGATCGTAAGGCAGACCTTCCGTTCCTTATGCCTGTTGAAGACGTATTCACCATCACTGGTCGTGGTACTGTTGCTACAGGTCGTGTTGAGCGTGGTCAGCTCAGAACTTCTGAAGAAATCGAAATCATCGGTCTTACCGACGAACGTAAGAAGACTGTTGTTACAGGTATCGAAATGTTCCGTAAGATTCTTGACTATGCTGAGGCTGGCGATAACATCGGTGCACTTCTCCGTGGTATCCAGCGTACAGAAATCGAACGTGGTCAGGTTCTTTGTAAGCCGGGTTCAATCAACCCCCACACAAAGTTCCATGGTCAGGTTTACGTATTAACAAAGGATGAAGGCGGCCGTCATACTCCGTTCTTCAACAACTATCGTCCTCAGTTCTATTTCAGAACTACTGACGTTACCGGCGTTGTATCTCTTCCTGCAGGCACCGAAATGTGCATGCCTGGCGATAACGTAGAGATGGATGTTGAACTCATCACTCCTATCGCTATTGAAGAGGGCTTACGTTTCGCTATCCGTGAAGGTGGCCGTACTGTTGGTTCGGGCGTTGTTACCGCTATCAACGAATAATTTATAATTAAAATAAGCAGCAAGGGGAAACCTTGCTGCTTATTTTTTTTGAATATATAGTTAAAAAATTAACAAAGATTTCCTAAAAACAACAAAAATCATAAAAATAATGTTAAAATATTAACAAATATATTGACATATATATAAAGATGTAATATAATTGGGTCATATAATTTTTTTGGAGGTATATAACTATGGCAAGAGTTTATAATTTTAGTGCCGGTCCTTCAATGTTACCTTTAGAGGTGCTTGAGACGGCAGCTAATGAGATGTTAGATTATGGTGGTAGTGGTCAATCCGTTATGGAAATGTCACACCGTTCAAAAGAGTACGATGCAATTATTAAAGAGGCTGAGGCAGATCTTAGAGAGATTATGAATATCCCTGACAATTACGAAGTTCTCTTCTTACAGGGTGGTGCTTCTACTCAGTTTGCAATGGTACCCCTTAACCTTATGACCAAAAACGGTAAGGCTGATTACGTAATCACAGGTCAGTGGGCAAACAAGGCTTATAAAGAAGCTGCTCGTTATGGTAAGGCAAGAGCCGTTGCTTCATCTGCCGATAAAACCTATTCATATATTCCTAAGGTTGAAAAGGCAGACTTTGACCCCGAGGCTGACTACGTACATATTTGTATGAATAACACAATTTATGGTACCAAGTGGAACAATATCCCCGATACTGGCGACGTTCCACTTATTGCTGATATTTCTTCTTGCATTCTTTCAGAGCCGATTGACGTATCAAAGTTTGGTATGCTTTATGCAGGTGCTCAAAAGAACTTGGCACCCGCAGGTGTTACCATTGTAATTGTTCGCAAGGATTTACTTGGCAACGCTATGGATATTACACCTACAATGCTTAATTACGTTACACACGCAGAAAACGAGTCAATGTTTAACACACCGCCTTGCTACACCATCTACGTTGCAGGTCTTGTGCTTAAATGGATAAAGAAACTCGGCGGTCTTGAGAAGATGGCAGAAATCAATCGCAAAAAAGCAGCTATTCTTTATGATTTCCTTGATAACAGCAAGATGTTCAAGGGTACCGTTGTTGCCGAGGACCGTTCTTTAATGAACGTACCATTTATTACAGGTAACGACGAATTAGATGCTAAGTTTGTAAAAGAAGCAAAGGCCGCAGGTTTTGTTAACCTTAAGGGTCACCGTTCAGTAGGCGGTATGAGAGCTTCTATCTACAATGCTATGCCCGTAGAAGGCGTAGAGAAACTCGTTGAGTTTATGGCTAATTTTGAGAAGGAGAACGCATAAAAACTATGTATAACATTAAAACATATAATAAAATTTCTAAATCAGGTTTAGTTGAATTTGATGCCGCAAAATATACAGTAGGCGATGAGGTAGAAAATCCCGTTGGTGCGGTTGTTCGTTCTGCCGCACTTCACGATGTAGAATTCCCTGAGTCTTTACTTGCCATTGCACGTGCCGGTGCCGGTACTAACAATATTCCTTGCGACAGATGTGCCTCAGAAGGTATCGTTGTTTTCAATACCCCCGGTGCTAACGCTAATGCCGTTAAAGAACTTGTTTTAGCAGGTCTTTTACTTTCATCACGTCGTGTAGTTCCCGCTATTGAGTGGGCAAAAACCTTAAAGGGTAACGGTGACGACGTGCCTAAGATGGTTGAAAAGGGTAAAGGCGCATTTGTTGGTCCCGAAATCCGTGGCAAGAAACTTGGCGTAATCGGTCTTGGCGCAATCGGCGTTTTGGTTGCTAATGCCGCCAATTCACTCGGTATGCAGGTTTACGGTTACGACCCCTATTTGTCACTTAAATCAGCTTGGAATCTTACCCATTATGCACACCGTGCAAACGATTTAAAAGAAATTTACGAGAACTGTGATTATATTTCTATCCACGTTCCGCTCACTCCTGATACAAAAGGCTTTATCAATGCTGATACCATTAAGCAGATGAAGGATGAGGTTCGTATTCTTAACTTTGCACGTGCTGAACTTGTTAATTCTGCCGATATGATTATCGCACTTGAGAGTGGTAAGGTTGCAACCTACGTTGTAGACTTCCCGACCGATGAGATGCTTGGTATCAACGGCGTTATCGCTATTCCTCACCTTGGTGCTTCAACACCCGAATCAGAGGATAACTGTGCTACAATGGCGGCTAAAGAACTTGTTGATTATATTGAGAATGGTAATATCGAAAACTCGGTAAATCTTCCGTCAATTTCTATGCCCAGAAGCGGCGACAAGCGTATCTGCGTGATTCATAAGAATATCCCCAATATGCTTACCGCCATTACTTCGGCAGTTGCTGAAAATAATATCAACATTGAGAACCTTTTAAATAAATCACGTGGTGATTATGCTTACACAATGCTTGATATTGATGATGCAGATTATGATACAATTAAGGCTAAAATTGAGGCTATTGACGGCGTAATTCGCGTAAGAATTATCTAATAGACTTTAAAGATAGGATAGGTTAGAATTAACCTATCCTATCTTTTCTTGTATAACGAAAAAATAACACTAACGAATTTTCGTTAGTGTTATTTTTATTTAGGATATTATTTAAAATACTTAACAGCACTACGGAACATACCCATATCATAGTTACCGTCAACATTCTTGTAAAGTCCGTTGTCGATACGTTCGCTATGTCCCATCTTACCAAATACTCTTCCGTCAAGGCTTGTGATACCTTCAATAGCAAGGGTAGAGTTGTTGGGGTTGAAGCGAACATCTGAAGTGGGGTTGCCGTCAAGGTCAACGTACTGTGTAGCAATTTGACCGTTCTTAATAAGTTCTGCTGCTAATTCATCACTTACAATAAAGCGACCTTCGCCGTGAGAAATCGGTACTGTGTAAATATCACCAACGTTTGTTTCCATAAGCCAGGGTGACTTGTTCGAAGCAATACGTGTGCGTACAAGTCTTGACTGGTGACGACCAATTGTGTTGTATGTAAGTGTCGGGCAGGTGTCGTCGGTGTCAATAATTTTACCAAACGGAACAAGACCGAGTTTTACAAGTGCTTGGAAGCCGTTACAAATACCGCACATAAGACCATCGCGGTTATTAAGTAACTCGTCAACTTCATTCTTTATCGCGGCATTACGGAAGAATGCGGTAATGAATTTACCTGAACCGTCAGGTTCGTCACCGCCCGAGAAACCTCCGGGAATAAATACGATTTGTGACTGCTTTAGTTTGTCGGCAAACACCTTAACTGATTCAGCAACAGATGCAGAAGTTAGGTTGTTAATAACAAATATTTCGGGGTCGGCACCTGCATCAATAAGTACTTTAGAAGTATCAAACTCACAGTTAGTACCGGGGAATACAGGAATAAGTACCTTCGGCTTTGGTGCAGTGAAGCGCGGTTTGATAACCTGTTTAGCGGTATAAGAAATCGGTTCAATTTCCTTTTCACCTTGGTCGATGTTGCAGGGATAAACACTTTCAAGAACATCTTCGTATGCACCGTAAATTTTGCCCAAATCGATTTTCTCGTCACCGAGAGCAATTTCCTTAGCAGAAGTGGTGTAACCTATTGTGCGACCAATTTCGGTGTCATCGGCAAGTTCAATAATGAAAGCACCATAGTTGTAACCGAATATTTCATCGAGTGTGATGTTTTCGTACTTAAAGCCAATGTCATTACCAAAGCCCATCTTCATAATGGCTTCTGCAATACCACCGTAGGTGGGGGTATAAACAGCGAGAGCCTTTTTGTCACAAACAAGTTTGTGAACGGTGTCATAAAGTTCGAGTAGACTCTCGGTAACGGGTAGACCGTTTTCATCGTAGTCACAGGTCAAGAGTACAACCTTATGGTCGGCACCCTTAAATTCGGGGGAGACAATATTATCATTCTTTTCGGTAGTTACGGCAAAAGAAACAAGGGTAGGCGGAACGTCGATGTTTTCAAAACTACCGCTCATTGAGTCTTTACCACCGATAGCACCAATCTGAAGGTTCTTTTGAGCCATAAATGCACCTAAAAGTGCCGCAAGGGGTTTACCCCAACGTTTGCCATCCTTACCGGGACGCTCAAAATATTCTTGGAAGGTGAGATATACGTCTTCAAAGTCGGCACCTGCGGCAATCAGTTTGCTTACCGATTCAATAACTGCTAAGTATGCACCGTGGTAGGGACTCTTTTCAAAGATGAAAGGATTGTAGCCCCAAGCAAGTAGCGAGCAGGTATCGGTGTGGCGGTTTTCAACAGAAACCTTGTTAACCATTGCTTGAATTGGTGTTGCCTGATTTTTACCGCCAAACGGCATAAGAACTGTACCGGTGCCGATTGTTGAGTCGAAACGTTCGCTAAGACCACGCTTTGAGCAAACGTTAAGGTCGGTAGCGAGTGCCATATAATTGTCGGCAAAGTTGCCTTCAACCTTTTTATCAAATGCTTCACATTTAGCAGGTGTAATGTCAATGTGCTTTTCTGCACCGTTTGAGTTTAAGAATTCACGTGAGATATTAACAATATCTTTACCATTCCAATTCATAACAAGACGCGGTTCAGCCTGAACACGAGCAACAACGGTTGCCTCAAGATTTTCTTTCTGTGCTAAGGCAATAAATTTGTCAACGTCTTTAGCCTCAACAACAACTGCCATACGTTCTTGTGATTCACTGATTGCAAGTTCAGTACCGTCAAGACCTTCGTATTTTTTAGGTACGGCATTAAGGTTTATAACAATACCGTCGGCAAGTTCACCGATAGCAACCGATACACCGCCTGCACCAAAGTCGTTACAACGTTTAATTAAAATTGTAGCCTCTTTGTTTCTAAACAAACGCTGAAGTTTTCTTTCTTCGGGTGCGTTACCTTTTTGTACTTCGGCACCGCAAGATTCAAGGGATTCAATAGTGTGTGATTTAGATGAACCTGTAGCACCACCGCAACCGTCACGGCCTGTTCTACCACCGAGAAGGATAACGATGTCGCCATCTTCCGGCACTTCACGACGTACATTTTCTTGCGGAGCGGCAGCAACAACTGCACCTATTTCCATACGCTTTGCGGTATAGCCATCGTGATAAATTTCATCAACCTGACCTGTAGCAAGACCGATTTGGTTACCGTATGAACTGTAACCTGCGGCGGCGGTTGTAACGATTTTACGCTGCGGTAACTTACCCTTCATGGTATTTTCCATACTTGTAAGGGGATTACCTGCGCCTGTTACACGCATAGCGGCATATACGTATGAACGACCTGAAAGCGGGTCACGAATAGCACCACCAATACAGGTAGCGGCACCGCCAAACGGTTCAATTTCGGTCGGGTGGTTGTGGGTTTCATTTTTAAAGAGTAACAACCAATCTTCTTCAGTGCCCTCAACGTTAACCTTAATTTTAACTGTGCAGGCATTGATTTCTTCAGATTCGTCAAGTTTTTCGAGTTTGCCGTTTTTGCGAAGATACTTAACGGCAACGGTAGCCACGTCCATAAGATTTATCGGCTTTGTTCTGCCTATAAATTTGCGCGCTGCCAAATATTCGTTATATGCATCTTCAAGTAATTTATCTTCAAACTTAACATTATCAATTGTTGTTAAGAATGTTGTGTGACGGCAGTGGTCAGACCAATAGGTATCAATCATCTTAATTTCGGTAATGGTCGGGTCACGGTCTTCACTTCTAAAGTAGTTTTGGCAGAACTTAAGGTCATCAAGGTCCATAGCAAGACCCTGTGCCTTTAAGAAAGCTGCTAAACCGTTTTCATCGAGGCCGATAAAACCGTCAAGCGTAGCAACAGAAGTGGGGATTTCAAAATTCTGCTTTAAGGTATCAACAGTATCAAGTGTTGCTTCGCGGCTTTCAACGGGGTTGATAAGATACTTTTTAATAGCATCTTTATCGGCATCGGTCAGCGAGCCTTCTAATATGTAAACACGCGCTGTACGTACGGCAGGGCGGTCTTTCTGTGAGATAATCTGCACACACTGTGCGGCAGAGTCTGCACGTTGGTCGAACTGACCGGGTAGATATTCAACCGCAAAAACGAAAGCATCGGTATCGCAGTCAAACTCATTATAAACGTTATCAAGTTGGGGCTCTGAAAATACAGTGGAGATACACTGCTCAAATAATTCTTTTTCGATATTCTCAACGTCATATCGGTTAAGAACGCGAGCGTTTGTGAGTCCCTTAATGCCTAAGAAAGACTTAAGGTCACCTAAAAGTGAGCGAGCTTCACCGTCAAGACCTTTCTTTTTTTCAACATAAATACGATAAACCATTGTTAATCCTCCGTGATAATTGCTGCAAGTGCGCGTTTTCCTATATCTGAACGTTTATAGGCGTTTTCAAAATGCACCTTTTCGGTAGCGGTATATGCCTTTTTAATAGCATTCTGTAAATTGTCTGCAACGGCAGTAACGCCAACAACGCGACCACCTGCACTAACTATAACGCCATCGTTAATCTTTGCGCCTGCATAATAAAGTGTAGCGTCGATGTCGCTATCAACTGTAATCGGGAAACCTCTTTGATATTTTTGCGGATAGCCGTTTGATGCCATAATTACGCAACAAGCGGCGCTGTCCTTAAAGTTAACCTCAACCTTATCGAGTGTGCCGTTAGAACAAGCCATCATAATATCAAAAAGGTCGCTGTCAAGAAGCGGAAGAACTACCTGAGTTTCGGGGTCACCGAAACGGCAGTTATATTCAATTACTTTAGGACCGTTAGGTGTAATCATAAGTCCGAAGAACAAGCAACCCTTAAAGGTTCTGCCTTCGCTTTCCATCGCTTTAATGGTTGGCATAAATATTGTATCCATACAAATTTTAGCCACGTCGGAATTGTAGTATGGGTTGGGAGCAACGGTGCCCATACCGCCGGTATTAAGTCCCTTATCGTTATCAAGCGCACGCTTGTGGTCCATAGCCGAAACCATTGGTACAAGTGTCTTACCGTCGGTAAATGCCAATACCGAAACCTCGGGACCTGTTAAAAATTCTTCAATAACTATTTGGTTGCCCGAGTCACCGAAGATTTTATCTGCCATCATTGATTTAACGGCATCTTTAGCCGCATCTTTTGTTTCGGCAATAACAACACCTTTACCGAGTGCCAAACCATCTGCCTTAATAACTGCAGGCAGGGGAGCGTTTTCGAGATAACTGAGCGCGCTATCCATATCGGTAAAAACTTCGTAAGCGGCGGTGGGTATGTTGTACTTTTTCATAAGGTCTTTTGAGAAAACCTTACTACCTTCAATAATTGCCGCCTTTTTGTCGGGACCAAAGCAGGGAACACCAACTGCGTTTATTGCATCAACCATACCTGCAACAAGCGGGTCGTCAGGTGTTACAACCGCAAAGTCAATGCCGTTATCCTTAATAAACTCTACAATAGCGGCAATGTCAGTAACGGGGATATTTACACAGGTAGCATCTGCGGCAATACCGCCGTTACCCGGTAAAACGAAAAGTTCATCAATTTTAGAACTTTCTTTAAGTTTTTTAACAATGGCATGCTCTCTGCCGCCACTGCCTATAACTGCAACCTTCATATTAACAACCTTTCAATATTAGTGGTGGAACAAACGCATACCTGTAAATGACATAGCCATATTGTATTTATTGCAACACTCAATTACTGCATCGTCACGGATTGAACCACCGGGCTCGGCGATGTATTTAACACCGCTTTTCTTAGCACGTTCAATGTTGTCACTAAAGGGGAAGAAGGCATCAGAACCGAGTGCAACACCGTCGATAGTATCAAGGTAAGCACGGATTTCAGCATCAGTGAGCGGCTCAGGCTGTGTAGTAAAGTACTTCTGCCAATTGCCGTCTGCACAAACGTCTTCCTCATTTTTATTTATGTAACCGTCAATAACGTTGTCACGGTCGGGTCTGCCGAGAGTATCCTTAAAGGGAAGATTTAATACCTTGTCGTGTTGACGTAAGAACCAAGTATCGGCCTTTGTACCTGCAAGACGTGTACAGTGTATACGTGACTGCTGACCTGCACCAACACCGATAGCCTGTCCATCAACTGCATAGCATACCGAGTTTGACTGGGTGTACTTTAAGGTGATAAGAGAAATAATTAAATCTCTTACAGCACTTTCGGGCATATCCTTGTTTTCGGTAACAATATTCTGTAATAATTCTCTGTTAATTTCAAAGTTGTTGCGGCCCTGTTCAAATGTGATGCCGTAAACCTGTTTGGTTTCTTGTGCGGCAGGAATGTAGTTAGGGTCAATCTTAACAATGTTATAGTTGCCCTTGCGCTTTGATTTTAAAATTTCAAGTGCTTCGGGTTCATAACCGGGGGCAATAACACCGTCAGAAACCTCACGCTTAATAAGAAGTGCGGTTGTAACGTCGCAAACGTCACTGAGTGCTACCCAGTCACCGAAAGAGCACATTCTGTCGGTACCACGAGCACGTGCATAAGCACAGGCTAAGGGTGACTCATCAAGATTTTCAATATCATCAACAAAACAAGCTTTTTTGAGTTTATCGCTAAGCGGAATACCAACTGCGGCCGATGTAGGACTAACATGCTTGAATGATGTAACAGCAGGAAGTCCCAATGCACTTTTAAGTTCCTTAACCAACTGCCAAGAGTTAAATGCGTCAAGGAAGTTTATGTAACCGGGTCTGCCGCATAAAATCTCAATCGGAAGTTCGCTGCCGTCTGCCATATAAATTTTTGAAGGTTTTTGGTTGGGGTTACAACCATATTTAAGTTCAAATTCTTTCATTTTGCTACTCCTTACTTGTTTTTATTGATTATGATTTCAGTAGGTTCGCTACCGTCAAGCGGAATTGCACGAACAAATAACGAAACCTTATTATCTTCATTAAGATTGGTCCAAACCAAATCTGCTAACTCTTCTGCGGTGTTGGGAAGTTCAACTTCTTCGGGTTCACCGTAGAAAGACGGGATGGGATTGCCGTCACATTTATAGGTGTGAATGAAGTGGCCTATACCATCTTCGGGTACGTAGTTGTAGAAGTAACGATTGCAGGCTTCGGGTCTGCCGTTAGAACTCTTAAGAATAGAGAGTTTGTAAGCAAAGGTATTTCTTGGGAAGCAGTAATAAAGAATACCCGAAATACGAGGTGTGAAGTTAGGTGCATCATCCTCAAATTCACGTGTGTAGAGTGCATCCTCAAAGGTTTTATCATCGTTTATAAAATCGTAAACCGTGTTTGTTTGGTCGCCGTTCGTAATAATATCTATATTACCGCCCTTTGTGTTTAGGTACGGGTTATAAATTATAAGGTGCGGGTCGGAAAGCTTTGATTCATCAAAAGCCTTAGTACGCATGCCGCCCTCAAATCTTTCAAAAATGCGGTTGCGGCTATTTTCGCTTCTGCCCATTATAAAGTAAGCAATCATAGCATTTTTGCCGTCTGCCGATTTGCCAATAACAATACCTCTGCCGGGGTATGTATTTTCACTAAGTAATGTTTTTAAATCATATAGTGCCATATTTTTTCACCTTTTTTCACAAATTTGTTTGGCTACCATTTCGGTTGCCTCGGGAAGTATCTTCCATTCCGCCTGTTCCATAACACGCTTTTGTAATACTTCGGGTGTATCACCATCAAGTATTTCTACCGCTTTTTGTAAAATGATTTTACCGCCATCGGGTATTTCATTAACAAAATGTACCGTAGCGCCCGTAACCTTAACGCCGTAACCGAGGGCGGCCTCGTGAACCTTTAGTCCATAGAAACCTGCACCGCAGAAAGAGGGGATGAGGGATGGGTGAACGTTAAGTATGCGGTTGGCAAAGCGTGAGGTAAAACGTTCGCTTAAAATGCACATAAAACCTGCAAGAACAATTAAATCAATGCCGTTTTCTTCTAGTGCTTTTATAATGTCACTTTCAAACTTTTGGGCATTGTTGTTCTTTTCAATAACAAGTGTATCAATGCCTGCGTTTTTAGCACGTGTAAGCGCATAAGCATCAGGCTTGTTAGAAATAACAAGTGAAATTTCACCGCTTTTAATAATACCGCTGTTTTGTGCATCAATAAGTGCTTGTAGGTTTGTGCCGCCGCCCGAAACCAGAACGGCAATTTTTGCTTTTATCATAAGATAATTTTATCCTCCGACTTAACAATCTCACCGATTACGTAAGCATCTTCACCATTAGCCTTTAAGATTTCGAGAGATTTCTCTACGTCCTCACTCGACACAACAATGCTCATACCAACGCCCATATTAAAGGTGTTGTACATATCACGTTCGCTAATATTTCCTGTTTTTGCAATAAGTTCAAAAATAGGAAGAACCTTAACGGCAGACTTGTCAATCTTAGCGCCTAGTCCGTCGGGGATGCTTCTCGGAATATTCTCATAGAAACCACCGCCGGTAATGTGTGAAATACCCTTAACCTTAACCTCGTCAAGCAAAGCCAAAACAGACTTAACGTAAAGTTTGGTGGGGGTAAGTAAAGTTTCACCAATAGATTTACCGCCGAGGAATTCGCAAGGTGAAGTAATATCAGAATTTTCAACGTCAAAAACCTTACGTACAAGTGAGAAACCATTTGAGTGAACACCGGTAGAAGCAAGGGCAATAACAACGTCGCCCTCTTCCATTGTGGTGTTGTCGATGATTTTTGACTTATCAACGATACCTGTGCAGTAGCCTGCTAAATCGTAATCATCTTCGGGCATAAGACCGGGATGCTCAGCAGTTTCGCCACCGATAAGGGCACAACCTGATTGAACACAACCCTCTGCAACACCGCCTACGATGTCGGCAATCTTTTCGGGGATGTTCTTGCCGCAAGCAATATAGTCAAGGAAGAATAACGGTTTGGCACCGCAACAAATAATATCGTTAGCGCACATAGCAACACAGTCAATACCGATTGTATCGTGTTTATCAAGAAGCATAGCAAGTTTAATTTTTGTACCAACACCGTCGGTGCCTGCAACTAATACAGGTTCAGTAATACCTGCAAGATTCAAACCAAAGCAACCACCAAAGCCGCCTACGTCATCAAGGCAACCTTCATTCTTGGTGCGGTTGATATGTTTTTTCATAAGTTCTACAGCCTTGTAACCTGCGGTAATGTCAACGCCTGCAGCTGCATAAGAGTCAGATTTTGATTGCATACTCATAATTTTTTATTCCTTTCCGTTCCAACAATAGGTGCAGAGTTTACAGGGTTCCAAACCTATTGCTTTAATAATACCTTCTAATGATTGGAATTCAAGCGACGTGAAGTTTAATTTTTCACAAATAGCCTTGCGAAGTTTTTTACCACGCTCGGTAGAGGCATCGCTGTATTCCGAAATATATTTATTACCCTCTTCGCCCTCAAGTTCCATAATTGTTCTACGGGCGATTAACTCCATATCACTTGTAGCACGAGAGAAATTAAGGTATTTACAACTATACATTATGGGTGGGCAAGCAGAGCGCATATGCACTTCCTTAGCACCGTGGTCGTATAAAAATTCAACCGTTTCTTTAAGTTGTGTACCCCTAACGATTGAATCGTCAACAAACAGTAGCTTTTTATCTTTAATAAGATCGTGTACGGGGATTTGTTTCATCTTGGCGACCCGTTCGCGTTCGGATTGATTAGTTGGTGTGAAACTTCTTGACCAAGAAGGTGTATATTTAATAAATGCTCTCGCATACGGCACCTTGCTTTGGTTTGCGTAGCCTATTGCGTGGGGAATACCCGAATCAGGAACGCCAACAACATAATCAAGGTCGTCAGCAACACCCGTTGCTTTATCGTTTTCTGCCATAATTTCACCGTTACGGCAACGCATTACCTCAACGTTTACACCTTCGTATGTTGAAGTTGGGTATCCGTAATAACTCCAAAGGAATGAACAGATACGCATTTCTTTTTGTGGTTTCTCTAAAACAGTGTAAGAATCACGCGTAAGTTTTACTATTTCACCCGGTCCTAGTTCCTTAAAATCATCATATCCAAGTTTTTGGTAAGCAAAAGACTCGAATGATACACAGTAACCGTTTTCGTTTTTACCTATAAGTATCGGTAGTCGACCCAACTTATCTCTTGCGGCAATAAGCGAACCTTTACTTGTTAAAATAAGAATGGATGCCGTTCCTTCAATTTTGCTTTGCGCAAATTTAATGCCTTCTGCAAAACCGTTCTTTTGATTAATAAGTGCAGCAACTAATTCGGTAGAGTTAGTTGCACCTGCGGTCATAGCATTAAAGTGGCCACCGGTTTCACTAAGATATTCCTCGATTAATTCGTTAGCGTTGTTGATAACGCCAATCATACAAATAGCGTATGCACCAAACTTTGAACGAATAAGTAATGGTTGCGGGTCATAATCACTAATACAACCGATTGCAGATGAGCCTTTCATATCGTCAAATATGTCGGCAAACTTAGTTCTAAAAGGTGAGTTTTGTATATTGTGTATTTCTCTTTGCAGACCAATCTCCTTATCGTAAGCGGCCATACCGCCACGTCGAGTACCTAAATGTGTGTGGTAGTCTACACCGAAAAATACATCAGAAATAACGTCGCTTGCGCCAACGGCGCCGAAAAATCCTCCCATAAAGACCTCCTGTTAACTGGGTAATGCTAAAGAATTAGTTATTAAACTGTGCAGCAATATCAGCATCCTTTTCTAAAACTGCCTTTGCGTCGGATGCGCGGCGGTCGTTAAGTTTATTAGCTAAATTTTCATCGGCTACACTTAAAATCTGAATAGCCAAAAATGCGGCGTTAGCGGCACCGTTAATTGCAACGGTAGCAACAGGGATGCCTGTCGGCATCTGCACGGTTGAAAGTAAAGCATCCATACCGTCTAATGCGGCAGACTTAACAGGGATGCCAATTACGGGCAAAGTGGTGTTTGCGGCAATGGCACCTGCAAGGTGAGCCGCCATACCTGCTGCACAAATAATTGCACCAAAACCGTTTGCTCGTGCATTAACCGCAAACTCTTTAGCCTGTACGGGCGTACGGTGTGCAGAGTATACGTGAATTTCAAAAGGTACTTCAAAATCTTTTAAAATCTTTACTGCCTTTTCAACAACGGGTAGGTCACTGTCGCTGCCCATTATTATTCCTACTTTTTGCATAATGACATCCTCCTTGGTTTGACTTTTGTCACCCTAAAATAAATAAAGGCACCTCCGCCTTAAAAAGCGGAACTGCCCAGACGGTCGACATTAAAACAGGCTTTAGGTTTCCATGTGGTTGTCCACTTATCCGTCAGTTACTTAAAGCCGTTTATATTGTAATATATATTATATAATATGTGTCATTTTATGTCAAGAAAATAGAACAATAAAAATATAAAAATATACCACTTAAATTCCTTGACAAACGGGATACGATGTGATAAGATATTAAAAATTAAATCTTTAAGCTTGGTGCTGTGACATCGGTAAGATTTGTATATGTGGTAGCAACGGCCTTGGCCGATGTTTTGTTATGTCTGTCAAACCTTGCCTGTCGGCAAGGTTTTTTTATAGGAGTAAGTATGAAAGCAATATTCAAAAATTGTTCGCAATTTATAAATGACAAAGTAATTCCTGCTGATTATTCATTGACCCTTTCGTCTAATGAAATCGGCACTGATACAGTTTTTAATAATTGTCTTATTTTGCCCGCTTTTTGTGATGTACACGTTCATCTCAGAGAGCCGGGTTTTTTTTATAAAGAAACTATCGCTAGTGGCACATTGGCTTCGGCACGCGGCGGCTATACCGACGTTTTTTCAATGCCAAACCTAAAACCCGTGCCTGATAGCCGCGAAAATATATTAGAGCAAATTGAAATCATCAATAAAGATGCCGTTATAAACGTTCATCCGTACGCCTCAATTACGGTAGGGCAGTTGGGCGAAAGGTTATCTGATTTTGATGCTCTTTCAGAGTTTGCCGTTGCCTTTTCTGATGACGGCAAAGGCGTACAGTCAGGCGAGATGATGCAAGAGGCAATGCTTAAGGCAAAATCGTTAAACAAGGTTATTGCGGCACATTGTGAAGATAATTCGCTACTTTTTGGCGGCTGCATTCATGATGGCGAGTTTGCAAAAGAAAACAATATCCCCGGTATATGTAGCGAGAGCGAGTGGGGCCCCATCAAGCGAGACCTTGAGTTAGCCGAAAAAACAGGTTGTAAATATCATATATGCCACGTATCAACCAAGGAAAGTGTTGAACTGATTAGGCAGGCTAAAAAACGCGGCGTTGACGTTACCTGCGAAACTGCGCCCCACTACTTGGTATTTAACGACCAAATGATTAAAAATGAGGGTAGATTTAAAATGAATCCGCCCATACGAGCTGAAGAAGACCGCTTAGCACTGATTGAAGGTATAAAGGACGGCACAATAGATATGATAGCCACCGACCACGCACCGCACAGTGCCGAGGAAAAATCAAAGGGTCTTGTAGGCAGTTTAATGGGTGTTGTAGGTATAGAAACGTCCTTTGCGGTGCTATATACTTACCTTGTTAAAACGGGTATAATCACACTCGAAAAACTAATTGAACTTATGGCGATAAATCCGCGTAAACGCTTTGGATTACCACCGACAGAAGATTTTTGTGTAATTGATACGTCAAAAGAATTTGCAGTTGACCCAAATGAGTTTTTATCAAAGGGAAGAAGCACACCGTTTGAGGGTATGAAACTTTACGGCAGAGTTCTTATGACGGTGAAAGATAAAAAAATTGTGTATAAAGAGAATATTTAGGAGGAAAAGAAAATGGCAAAGAGAACAGACATTAAAAAGGTATTGATTATCGGCTCAGGTCCTATCGTTATAGGTCAGGCCGCTGAGTTTGACTATGCAGGTACTCAAGCCTGTTTAGCACTTAAAGAGGAGGGCTACGAGGTTGTACTCTGCAACTCTAACCCTGCAACCATTATGACCGATACTACAATTGCAGATAAGGTTTATATGGAGCCGCTAACACTTGAATATATTGCAAAAATCCTCCGTTATGAGCGTCCCGATGCTATAGTACCCGGTATTGGCGGACAAACAGGTCTTAATATTGCAATGCAACTTGAGAAAAAAGGCATTTTAAAAGAGTGCGGTGTTGAACTTTTAGGTACCAGCAGTGAAAGTATTGAACGTGCTGAAGACCGTGAACTCTTTAAAGAACTTTGTCAGTCTATCGGTGAACCCGTTATTCCTTCTGAAATCACATACAGCATTGATGAAGCCAAAATAGCGGCTCAGAAAATCGGTTACCCTGTAGTTCTTCGTCCTGCCTTTACGTTGGGCGGTACAGGCGGCGGCTTTGCCGAAAACGAGCAGGAACTTGTTGAAATCGGTCTTAATGCATTTAAACTTTCACCCGTTAATCAGGTTCTTATTGAAAAGAGTGTTAAGGGTTATAAAGAAATTGAGTTTGAGGTTATGCGTGACTCAAGCGACCACGCTATAACTATATGCGGTATGGAAAATATAGACCCCGTTGGTGTTCATACAGGCGACTCTTTGGTTGTAGCCCCCATTATGACACTAAGCAAAGAAGACGAAAAAATGCTTAATGACAGTGCCATTAAGCTTATTAAGGAGTTAAAAATTGAGGGTGGTTGTAACGTTCAGTTCGCCCTTAATCCCACAACAAGCGAATATTATCTAATTGAAGTAAATCCTCGTGTGTCACGTTCATCGGCACTCGCTTCAAAGGCAAGTGGTTATCCGATTGCACGTGTTACCGCTAAAATTGCGCTCGGTATGTTGCTTGAAGAGATTAAAATTGCCAACACAACCGCCGCTTTTGAGCCGAAACTTGACTACGTAATCTCTAAATTCCCACGTTTCCCGTTTGATAAATTTACCTCTGCCGCCAACACACTCGGCACCCAGATGAAGGCTACGGGTGAGGTTATGGGCATTGGTTCAAACCTTGAGGAATGTTTACTTAAATCGGTGCGCTCACTTGAAATCGGTGCAAACCACGTGTATATGGCCAAGTTCGATAATATGAGTAAGGAAGAACTTCTTGATTATATTAAGGAATTTAAGGATGATAACATCTTCGCAATCGCCGAGCTTATTGCACGTGGCGCAACCATTGATGAAATTCACGAAATCACCAAAATCACTTCATTCTTCCTTGAATCAATTAAAAAAATTATTGATATGGAAGATACTCTTAAAGAAAACGTTGATAACATTGAAACACTTATTGCCGCTAAGAAAATGGGCTTTAGTGATAAATATATCGCTCGCCTTTGGAAAAAGGAAGAATTGGACGTTTACAATATAAGAAAAGCCAACAACATTTTCCCTGTATTTAGAATGGTTGACACCTGTCACACAGGCGCATATATTCCTTATTTCTACTCGTCATACACAGGCGAAAATACTTCACGTCTTACAGATAAAAAGAAAATAGTTGTTCTTGGTGCAGGTCCTATCCGTATAGGTCAGGGTGTAGAATTCGACTATTCTACCGTACATGCCGTACAGACCATTAAGGCTTCGGGTTATGAGGCAATCATTATCAATAATAACCCCGAAACCGTTTCAACCGACTATACAACGGCAGATAAACTTTACTTTGAACCGCTTACTCCCGAAGACGTTATGAATATTATTGAGTTCGAGAAACCCGAGGGCGTTATTGCTTCACTTGGCGGTCAGACCGCAATCAACCTTGCAGAACCGCTTATGAAGCGTGGTGTTAAAATTATCGGTACCGATTGTGCCGCTATTGAGCGCGCAGAAAACCGCGATAGTTTTGAAAAAATCCTTCGCGACCTTGATATTCCGCAACCCAAGGGTAAGGCAGTTACTAAAATTGAAGACGGTATCGCTGCAGCCGCAGAAATCGGTTATCCCGTACTTGTTCGCCCGAGTTTCGTTCTCGGTGGTCGTGCTATGCAGATTGTTGCCAACGAAGACCAGTTGCGCCACTACCTAAAAACCGCCGTTGAAATTGATGAAGACAAACCCGTACTTGTTGATAAATATATTCAGGGTAAGGAGGTTGAGGTTGACGCTATCTGCGATGGTATCGATGTGTTCGTACCCGGTATTATGGAACTTGTAGAACGTACAGGTATCCATAGCGGCGACTCAATCAGCGTATATCCGACCTTCAGTATCTCTGATAAGGTTAAGGGCACAATACTTCAATATGCTAAAAAGTTAGGTCTTGGAATTGGCATTATCGGTCTATATAACATACAGTTTATCGTTGATGAAAATGACGACGTTTATATAATCGAGGTTAATCCGCGTTCATCACGTACAGTTCCGTTCCTATCAAAGTCAACAGGTTATAGCCTTGCAGATATTGCTACCGAGGTAATACTCGGCAGAAGTCTTAAAGAGCAGGGTATATTTGGTATATATCCCGACGAGAAAAATCGTTGGTACGTAAAGGTTCCGGTGTTCTCATTCAATAAACTTCGTGGTCTTGATGCATATCTTTCACCTGAAATGAAGTCTACAGGTGAAGCAATCGGTTATGATGATAAACTTAATCGTGCGCTTTATAAGGCACTTCAGGCTTCGGGTATGAAGTTACAGAATTATGGTACCGTTTTTGCAACAATTGCCGATAAGGACAAGGAAGAAGCATTGCCGCTAATTCGCAGATTCTATAATTTAGGATTCAATGTTCAGGCTACCGAAGGTACCGCTAAATACCTTAAAGAAAACGGAATTCGCACCCACGTGCTTAGAAAAATCAGTGATGGTAGCGATGAAATTCAGGATGCTTTACGTCAGGGTCATATCGCTTATGTACTTAATACTAAGGATATTAACTCGGGCGACCCTGAGAGCGATGGTCAACAGATTCGTAAAACCGCTACTGAAAACAATATAACCATATTTACTGCACTTGATACAGTAAAGGTTTTACTCGACGTATTAGAAGAAACCACACTTACAATTTCAACAATTGATGCGTGAGGTAAATGATGAAACAGGGGATTTATACAATTTTAGAAAACGTTAAATTGACCGATACAGTCATGCGTATGTCACTGCTAGGCGATACGTCTGATATAACGGCTTCGGGTCAGTTTATAAATATTAAACTTGAAGGTAAGTATCTTCGCAGACCCATCTCAATTTGTGATTATGATGATGAAAAAATCGTTATAGTTTATAAAATTGTCGGTGTCGGTACCGAGCAGATGGCAGAGTTGTCTGTCGGTGATAAACTCGACGTTTTGGTGGGACTTGGCAACGGATACAATACCGATAAAAGCGGTGAAAAACCCCTTCTTATCGGCGGTGGCGTAGGTATACCGCCACTTTATAACCTTTGTAAAAAACTTATAGCAAATGGTGTAACACCAACGGTTATTTTAGGCTTTAATACTGCAAATGAAATCTTTTTAAAAGAAGATTTTGAAAAACTCGGCGTTAAAACCATTATCACTACTGTTGATGGCTCGTTTGGTGTTAAGGGTTATGTTACCGATGCTATGAAGAAAATCGACTACACATATTTTTACACCTGCGGTCCTATGCCGATGTTTAAGGCTATTGAGGCTACCGCAGTTACAAGCGGTCAGTACAGTTTTGAAGAGCGTATGGGTTGCGGCTTTGGTGCTTGTATGGGTTGCAGTTGCAAAACAAAGTACGGCAACAAGCGTATTTGTAAAGATGGCCCCGTGCTTGAAAGGGAGGAGATTATATGGTAGATACACGCGTAAATTTAAGCGGAATTATACTTGATAACCCGATAATCCCTGCAAGCGGCACCTTTGGATTTGGTTATGAATTTGCCGATTTATACGATATTAATTGCCTTGGCACCTTTTCTTTTAAGGGTACAACAAAGGATGCACGTTTTGGTAATCCCACACCACGTATAGCAGAATGTGATGCAGGTATGATAAATGCCGTTGGACTTCAAAATCCGGGTGTTGAAAAGGTTATTAGCGAGGAATTACCCAAACTTAAAAAATGCTTTAATAAAAAGGTTATGGCAAACGTTAGCGGATTTTCGGTTGAAGACTATGCCTACACAGTAGAAAAACTTGATGGGGAAGACCAAATTGGTTGGTTTGAAGTAAACGTTTCTTGCCCCAACGTTCACGGTGGCGGTATGAGTTTCGGTACCTCTGCTAAGGCGGCAGCCGAAGTTACTGCCGCAGTTCGTAAGGTAACTAAAAAGCCGCTTTATATCAAACTTTCGCCCAACGTTACCGATATTACCGAAATAGCCAAGGCGTGTGAGGTGGAAGGTGCCGACGGCATAAGCCTTATTAATACGCTTCTCGGTATGAGAATTGATTTAAAAACAAAGAAACCCGTAATTGCCAACAAAATGGGCGGTTTCTCGGGTCCTGCTATCAAACCGGTAGCGCTCAGAATGGTTTATCAGGTTTATGATGCCGTTAAAATACCTCTTATCGGTATGGGCGGTATCGCAACGGCTGAGGATGTAATTGAAATGATGCTCGCAGGCGCTACTGCCGTAGAGGTCGGTGCCGAAAACCTTGTAAATCCCTTTGCTTGTAGAGATATTATCGAGGCGTTACCCTCGGTTATGGAAAAATACAATATTAAATCTTTAAATGAAATTATAGGAGGCGCACACTAATGGGTAAGGACGTAATTATTGCTTGCGATTTTGCTAGCAAGGAAGCAACTTTAAACTTTTTGGATAAGTTTACCGATGTAAAACCCTTTGTAAAAATCGGTATGGAACTTTTTTATGCGGAAGGTCCCGAAATTGTTAGGGAAATTAAAGCAAGAGGTCACAAAATTTTCCTGGATTTAAAACTTCACGATATCCCAAATACCGTTAAAAAATCAATGGCGGTACTATCCCATCTTGACGTTGATATGACCAATCTCCACGCGGCAGGCACTATTACCATGATGCAGGGTGCGTTAGAAGGACTAACCCGTCCCGACGGTACAAGACCGTTACTTATCGCAGTAACTCAACTTACCTCTACCGACCAAGAACGTATGGAAAACGACCTTCTTATTAAAGAACCTATTGATAAGGTTGTTATGCACTATGCTAATAATGCAAAAATAGCAGGACTTGACGGTGTTGTTTGTTCTCCGCTTGAAGCAGGTAAAGTACATGATACTTGCGGCAAAAACTTCTTAACAGTAACACCCGGTGTGCGCTTTGCAGATGGTGACGTAGGTGACCAAAAGCGTGTTATGACACCCGAACAGGCTAAGAAAATCGGCTCTGACTACATAGTTGTTGGCCGTCCGATTACCGCAGCCGAAGACCCGATTGCAGCATATAAGCGTTGCGTAGCAGAATTTGTTGACTAATGCTTAGTGTTTGGAGGCAAGTTTTATGAATATTGATATTTCTGTTAATAAACCTTCAATAAAACATAGCGTTTGGAGTTTGTTGCTTGGTATTTTATCTTGCTTTTATTCTTTTTGTTCTATTTGGGCTACATTGATGGTCTTTTTTGCAAGGTTAATTTCATCTAATGTGTTTAAAAATGAACTGATGTTTTATTGCATAGGTGCTTTTGTATTATGCTTGGTTGCATCTATTATTTCGTTGATTTTAAGAAAAGTTTCTTTAAAACTCGGTGTAGTAAATAAAATGACAAACGCAAGTAAAATATTATGTATTTTGTCTATTACAGTTTCAATAATTTTTAACATAATAACTTGGTTAGCATTAAATGGAGGAATATAAAATGGAAGGCTATAAAAGAGAATTTATACAGTTTTTAGAGAGTGCAGGCGTTTTAAAATTTGGTGATTTTACCGCAAAAAGCGGTAGAAAAATCCCGTATTTTATTAATGCCGGTGATATTAAAACAGGCGACCAAATTTCAAAACTTGGTGAGTTTTATGCCAAGGCATATTTTGAAAAAATAGGCAATAAAAAGACGGTTCTTTATGGACCTGCTTATAAGGGTATTCCGATTGCTGTATCGGTTGCAGTTGCACTTTCGAAGGAAGGTCTTGACGTTCCGTTCTTCTTCAACCGTAAAGAAGAAAAAGACCACGGTGAAGGCGGCGTATTCGTAGGCTTTAAACCAACAAACGGTGAAGAAATCGTTATTGTTGAAGACGTTATCACCGCAGGTACCGCCATTCGCGAGAGTATGGAAATTTTGTCAGGTCTTAATGCAAAGGTTGCTGCAACCTTCGTTATGGTTGACCGTAAAGAAAAGGGTAAAACCGAAAAGAGCGCAATGGCAGAAGTTGGCGAAGAATTTGGTTTCCCCGTATACTCGGTAGTAGACGTTTATGATATTATTGAGTATCTTGAAGAAGATGAAAAAAATCGCGAAAACGTTGATAGAATTAAGAAATATCTTGAAGTTAACGGCGCAAAAGCATAAATCTTGAAAGGAAGTTTTAAATGAGAAACTTAATAAATATTCTCGATTTAACAACCGAAGAAATTGAGGAGCTAATTGCAGTTGCCAATGATATTATTGCAAATCCCGCAAAGTATAGCGAGAAGTGCCGTGGCAAAAAACTTGCTACGTTGTTTTTTGAACCCTCAACCCGTACACGACTAAGTTTTGAGTCGGCCATGTATGAGCTTGGCGGCAACGTAATTGGTTTCTCTGCCGCACAAAATTCATCTGCCGCAAAGGGTGAGAGTGTAGCAGATACTGCAAAAACAATTTCGTGTTATGCTGATATTATAGCAATGCGCCATCCTAAAGAGGGCGCACCGCTTGTTGCTGCTATGAATTCTACCATACCCGTTATCAATGCAGGTGATGGCGGTCATAATCACCCAACACAAACTTTGACCGACTTACTCACAATAAATCGTGAAAAGGGAAGATTCAATAATCTTACGGTGGGTCTATGCGGTGACCTTAAATTTGGTAGAACTGTACATTCACTTATAACCGCTCTGTCAAGATATAGCGGTATTAAGTTTGTGCTAATTTCACCGGAAGAACTTAAACTTCCAAGTTACGTTAAAAAAGATATTTTACAGAAGAATAATATTGAGTATGTTCAAACAACTTCACTCGAAGAATATATGCCCGAACTTGATATTCTTTATATGACACGTGTTCAACGCGAGAGATTTTTTAACGAAGAAGATTATCTGAGACTTAAAGACAGCTATATTCTAACTATGGATAAGTTAGCAACGGCCAAAAGCGACCTTACCATTATGCATCCGCTACCGCGCGTTAACGAAATCAGCGTTGATATTGATAATGATCCACGAGCATGCTACTTCAAGCAGGTGCTTTACGGTAAGTTTATAAGAATGGCTCTAATACTTAAACTTTTGGAGGTGGAATAATGAACATAGATTCTATTAAAAACGGTATTGTTATTGACCATATTACCGCAGGCAAGTCTATGAAGATTTATCACCTTTTAGGTCTTGATAAACTTGAGTGTTCGGTTGCGCTTATTCGTAACGTTACAAGCCGTAAAATGGGTAAAAAAGATATAATAAAGGTTGACTATGATTTAGAAATTGATACCGACGTTTTAGGTTTCATTGACCCCGATGCCACCATTAACGTTATTAAAGATGGCATTATTGTTGAGAAAAAGAGCATTGAGTTGCCCGAAAAACTTACTAACGTTGTGTTCTGCAAAAATCCGCGTTGCATTTGTACAACTGAACAAGAGTTGCCTAATATATTCACATTAACCGACCGCGAAAAAAGGGTTTACCGTTGTCTTTACTGTGAAACAAAGGCGGCAGAATAAAACAAAGGATGCGATAAACATCGCATCCTTTTATATTGCAAAAATATTTTTTTGTTGTATAATTATATTGAAAAAAACAAAGGAGTATTACTATGACTAAAATTGATATAATTTCGGGCTTTTTGGGTGCAGGTAAAACCACACTTATTAAAAAGCTTATTAAAGAAGCGTTTGAGGGCGAAAAACTAGTTTTAATTGAAAACGAGTTTGGTGAGATAGGTATTGATGGCTCTTTTTTAAAGGAGGCAGGCATAAATATTACCGAGATGAATTCGGGTTGTATTTGTTGTAGTCTTGTTGGTGACTTCGGACAAGCACTCAGTAAGGTGATTACAGAGTATGCGCCCGATAGAATAATTATTGAACCTTCGGGCGTTGGTAAGCTTAGTGACGTTATTAAGGCAGTTAAGGATTTAAAAATCGACGACGTTTCACTTAACAGTTTTACAACGGTTGTTGATGCCACAAAGTGTAAGGTTTATATGAAAAACTTTGGTGAGTTTTTTAACAATCAGGTAGAAAACGCCAATTCAATAATTTTAAGCCGTACTGCAGGCGTAGATGAAGAAAAACTCCATAACGCAGTACATCTTTTGCGCGAGCATAATAAAAAAGCAACCATAATCACTACTGATTGGAATGAAATTAGCGGTCAACAAATTTTAGAGACCATGGAGCATAAGAATACTCTTGAGAGTGAACTTCAACATTTAGAACACGAGCATCACCACGAACATCACCACCACGATGACGAGTGTGAATGCGGTTGTCACGAACACCATCATCATCACGACCATCATCATAATGAACATTGTGACTGTCACGACCATCATCATCACGATCAGCATCATGATGAGCATTGTGAGTGCGGATGCCACGAGCATCATGAACACGAGCATCATCACCATCATCACCATGCAGATGAAGTGTTTATCAGTTGGGGTGCAGAAACTACCAATAAATACACCTTAAAAGAATTAAGCGATATACTTGATGCACTTGATGATACAGCAAAATACGGCACCGTTTTACGTGCAAAGGGTATTGTTGAAACATCTGATGAAGGTTGGATTCATTACGATTACGTGCCGGGTGAAAAGGAATTGCGTCAAGGCGCTGCTGAGGTAATTGGACGAATTTGTGTAATCGGCTCCAATCTGAATGAGGAAAATTTAGCAGAATTATTTAGAATTTAGGTGAAATAAATGGATATACCGGTTTATCTTTTTACAGGCTTTTTAGATGGCGGTAAAACAAAATTCATTCAGGAAACTCTTGAGGATAAGCGTTTTAATAATGGTGAAAAAACACTCCTTTTACTATGTGAAGAAGGCGAAGAAGAGTACAATCCTAATAAATTTTCAGGTGAAAACATCTTTATCGAATTACTCGAAAAGGAAAATTTAACCGAAAAACATATCGAGTCTTTACGAAAAAAATATAAGGCAGAGCGTGTAATAATTGAATATAACGGTATGTGGCAATTACAGGACCTGTTTAATGCCATACCCAAAAAGTGGATTATCGCGCAAGAATTTATGTTTGTAGACGCCACAACATTTATTTCATATAATGCAAATATGCGTTCACTAGTTGTTGATAAACTTAACACCTGTGAAATGGTGACTTTTAACAGATACAATGATTCTATTGATAAAATGGAATTACACAAAATTGTGCGCGGAATAAGTCGTAACGCCAATATTGCTTATGAAAAAGTGAATGGTGACGTTGAGTTTGATAATATACCCGACCCCTTGCCGTTTGATATAAATGCAGATATTATTGAAATTGATGACAGAGATTATGCAGTTTGGTATCGCGATATGAGTGAAGAACTGCAGAAATATAACGGTAAAAAGGTTAAGTTTAAGGGTATGGTGGCAAAGCACCGTTCTTTACCCGAAAAAAGTTTTGTTATCGGAAGACCCGTTATGACCTGTTGCGCCGATGATATTCAGTTTGCAGGCCTTGTGTGCAACTATGATAATACGGCAGTTTTACCCGATAGAAAATGGGTTATTGTTGAAGCCGTAATTTCAATAGAAAATCATAAGGTGTACGGCAGAACAGGCCCCGTGCTTAACGTGACAACAGCAGTGCTCACAAGCGCACCAGAACAGGAAGTGGCCACGTTTAATTGAGATGATAAAAATGTTTAAAAATAAACATATCTATATTGTACCTTGCGGTAATGATAGCGGAATTTATCACTATGTAACATAGGGTAGGTAAATTACGAAAAAACTTTTTTGTTCGCGATGGCAAATTTATACAAAAATATCCCTTGCAATTTGCATATTTTTGTTGTATAATGTCATTTGGTGATTGTTTTGACTGAGTATTTGTTTCTATTTTTAGTAGCGATGAATATAATAGCAATGGCATTGTGTCTTGTCGATAAAAATGCTGCTCGCAGAAATTATTGGCGTATACAAGAAAGATTATTTTTCCTTATCGCCATCATGGGTGGTTCTTTTCTTATGTACATAACGATGTTATCAATACGCCACAAGACAAAACATAAGCGGTTTATGATAGGCTTACCGATAATAATAATTGTACAGATAGCTATTATTATTTTATTGTTTCATTTTGGTATATTAACATTTCCTCGTTCGTCAGGATTTACAATTTAATATCTTCGGGGCGGGGTGAGATTCCCCACCGGCGGTATAGCCCGCGAGCCTTTTATGGTTGATTTGGTGAAATTCCAAAGCCGACGGTATAGTCCGGATGAAAGAAGAAATGAAATTATATTATTTCCCCGATATTATTATCGGGGTTTATTTTTTGGAGTGATATTTGTGAAAAAAGCTAATTTAAGACCATTGGTGGCTTCTGCACTTTTGGGTGCTGTGGGCTTCATTTTGATGATGTTAGAGTTTTCTCTTCCTTTTATGCCATCATTTATCAAGTTTGATTTTTCTGAGCTGCCTGCATTAATAGCAGCATTTGCTTATGGTCCGTTTTTTGGTGTGCTGGTCTGCTTCATAAAAAACGCCATACATCTTTTCTTTACGGGCACAATGGGTGTCGGAGAGCTTGCTAATTTCCTTATGGGAGTAGTTTTTGTTTTGGTTGCAGGTTTTATATACAAATACAGAAAAAGACGTAGTGGTGCGCTTATTGGCTCGTTATCCGGCTCTGTTGCAATGGGTGTCGCATGCGTTTTAATAAACTTTTTTATAGTTTATCCGATATATTATAAATTGCTTATGCCGCAAGAGGTTATTTTATCCTTCTATCAAACAATTTTACCTTCGGTTGATAATATATTTGATGCTCTTTTAATATTTAATTTACCCTTTACAACAGCAAAGGGAATTATTGATGCAATAATTTGCTTCCTAATCTATAAAAAAATATCACCAATTCTTAAAAAGAATTAAATTATTTCTTGACAATTTATGTCGAATGTCATATAATCATAAAGCATTATTTTAAGTTTAATATTTTCCTTATCAAGAGTGGCAGAGGGACAGGCCCAGTGAAGCCCGGCAACCTAAAGTAACCTTTAAGGTGCCAAATCCTGCGGAAATTATCCGAAAGATGAGGTTTTTAATACCGCTTCTTTTTGGGGCGGTTATTTTTTTGGAGGAAGAATATGAATAGGTTTTTATTTACTTCAGAATCTGTTACAGAAGGACATCCCGATAAAGTTTGTGACTGTATATCGGATGCCGTTTTAGATGCAATTATTGCTCAGGATAAAAATGCACGTGTTGCGTGCGAAACTTTTGCCAGCACTAACAACGTTAACGTTATGGGTGAGATAACAACAACTGCAGAGGTTGATTTTGAGCAGATTATTCGTAAGGTTGTATGTGATATTGGATACGACAGTGACGATATCGGCTTTAATGGTAAAACCTGTAAAGTAAACGTTATGCTCGATAAACAGTCGAGTGATATTGCCATGGGCGTTGATAAATCACTTGAACTTAAAGAGGGCGACCAAGACGAATATAATTTGCATGGTGCCGGTGACCAGGGTATGATGTTTGGTTATGCTTGTAACGAAACAAATGAACTTATGCCGTTGCCGATTTCTTTGGCACACCGCATGGCCAAGAGATTAACCGACGTTAGAAAAAAAGGTATTGTTAATTACCTCCGTCCCGATGGTAAAACACAGGTTACTATCGAGTATGTGAACGGCGCCCCCGTTCGTATCGATTCGGTAGTTCTTTCAACTCAACACAGTGCAGAAATTGATTTAGACACCTTGCGCAGTGATATGTTGGAACTTGTTATTATGCCAATAATTCCTCAAAACCTAATTGATGAAGATACTAAGTATTACATCAATCCCACGGGTCGTTTTGTAATTGGAGGCCCTCATGGTGATACCGGTCTTACAGGACGTAAAATAATTGTTGATACATATGGTGGAGCAGCCCGACATGGCGGCGGTGCATTTTCCGGTAAAGATCCGACAAAGGTGGATAGAAGCGCTGCATATGCCGCAAGATACGTTGCGAAAAATATTGTTGCTGCAGGCATTGCAAAAAAATGTGAAATTCAATTAGCTTATGCTATAGGTGTTGCAAAACCCGTATCGGTTATGGTTGACACGTTTGGTACAGGAAAAGTTACCGATACAAAAATTGCTGAAGCAGTAAAGAGTGTATTTGACCTTCGTCCAGCTGCAATTATTGAAAAACTTGACCTTCGTCGTCCAATTTATTTCGATACCGCAGCATATGGTCATATGGGTAGGGTGGACCTCGATTTACCTTGGGAAAAAACTGATAAAATAGCAGAACTTCTAAAAGCCATAAAAAAGTAATGTAAAAGTAAAATTTAGTACTTGATTTTTTTAAAGTTTAGTGGTATTATAGATTTTGCTTTCCGGGTGTAGCTCAGTTTGGTATGAGCGCTTGAATGGGGTTCAAGAGGCCGCTAGTTCGACTCTAGTCACTCGGACCAAAAAATCCAAGTCCTTTTTGGGACTTGGATTTTTTTATCCAAGCCGACAGGCTTGGTATATCATTACGACGCAGTCGTGTATATCACCAACAACGGTTCACTGTTGTTGTATCTCATCACACCGCAGGTGTGTATTTCTGTCGGCTTGATGATATACAAAACTAAAGTTTTGATGATATGCAATTCCTTGCGGAATTGATGAGATACAATGCTCCGCATTGATTTTCCGACGCTTTTATGCTATGGTTGAGTTATAATAGGGACAAAAAATCTGCCGAAGAAAAATCTTCGGCAGATTTCATTTAAATGTTTTTAGTTAAGTCTTGTAAGGCAATTCCTAAAATTTCGGTTAAAGCCTCTTTGGATTCTACGGGCGTAAGCCCCTCACCCAATGTTTCTATTAAAGTTCCTATAACGGCAACTCTTTCGTTATTGATTTTTCTTTCAGGTTTTAAATCATCATACATTTTTTCATAAAGAGCGATTAATTTTTGATTTGTTGCTTCTCTTGCTTTGATGATTTCACCTATCGCTTTGGCTTGTTCCTGTGTTCCTACATCGCCAGGTCCACCCGATTTCATTTTTCCAAGTTCGGAAATTGCATCAGTGAGAAACGCTTGACCAAGTGAGATTTCCTCTAATTTGCCTAATAGATAGTCCATAGTGAGTTTTTCCGAACGTTGTTCTGCTGTTGAAGTAAGCAAATTAGCCATTGCTTCAGCAACCTCTTTGGGAGTTCCGTTGTTGTTAGGTGTGTTATTATTAATAGAATCAACTTTTTTATTTTCTGACATTATTTTGTCCTCCAATTCAATATTTGGTGGACACGCAAGGCATATAGTGTTTTCATCTATGAAGCGTGCCCTGCCATTTTTCACAAGACCTTTTGCCCTTTTTGGGTAGGTCGCCTCATATTCATTTCTTTGTTCATCTACAACAACAATGTTTTTTTCTATGGGTATCATCCCCTTATTGTAAATGTGTGATACTGTTTTTTGTTATGGGTGCCATCCCCGTTCACAAATAAAGTATAGCACACTTTATTTACAATTTCAATAGCTATATCTAAGTCAAGGCAGGAATAACCGTCATACTTTTGGCAGTTTTACTGCTTAAAAACAAAGTTTCTAACCATATTTTCTTTGGTATGATTTTCAATATGTCGGTATGACTTTTGTCTTACCATAAAAAATAGAGTTATCTCGTAAATTCGGGATAACTCTATTTGCATATATAACTTGAAAATGTCCATTAAGAATGTTATATTAAATTAAAGAAAAAGCTTGTTGTTATGCGGAATTTTCAACTTGTGGAAGTCATTTCCACAAGTTGAAAGAGAGCCTCCCTTGCCTAAAGGGAGGTGGATTTGCCGTAGGCAAAGACGGAGGGATATAATACGGAACGAAAACACAATCCTAAACTAACGGATAACGCAAAAACACTACGAAAAAACATGACTAAAGAAGAACGACATTTGTGGTACGATTTCTTGCGTACATATCCAATAAGATTTTTGCGGCAAAAAGTTATAGATAATTATATTGTTGATTTTTATTGTCACGAAGCACGGCTTATAATTGAGCTTGACGGTTCACAACATTATGAGGAAAAAGGATTGCTAAAAGACAAAATCCGAACAGAGAAAATAGAAAACAGAAACTTAACAGTAATTCGTATACCAAACAATGAGGTTAATAAAAATTTTAGAGGTGTATGCGAATATATTGATTTGTTTGTTAAGGAATCCCTCCACCGCTAAGTATCCCTCAGTCAAAACCTACGGTTTTGCCAGCTCCCTTTAGGCAAGGGAGCCTTTGCGG
>JAFSDK010000061.1 GCA_017436255.1 Clostridia bacterium | reverse complement strand
CACAGCAAATAAAACTGTGTGTCAGAAAAAATATTAACTTGCAAGTTTAGTGCGTAGCGTATTCAAAGCTTTACGTTTATATCTACGAATATGACGAGCAGAATAGTTGGTGGAACAGGCAACTTGTTCTTGGGTAGATTTTTTGAAATAAACATCTTTTAAAACTTGTGCCTGTGTAGGTGGCAACAAGTTTATTTCTTGCGCTAACGCTAGATTGTTCAAAACGTCCTGCAAATCTTCTTGATGAGCTGTTTCTAAGAAAGTGTCGTCTTCGTCTAGACAACGTTCAATATCCCAACGTTTACCTTCCTTTTGCATGGTACGCAATAGTCTAAAAATTAGAAAGCGACGTATAAGACCAGGCAGATGCTTAAAATCATTGCCCTTGTATTTAGAAAGGAAGTCATAAAAAATCATCCAGACTGTATTTTCAGCATCTTCTCCTAAAACAGAATACACGCAGTGACGATGACTAAGCTTGTAAACCAAAGGAGCAAAGGCTTGACGTAATCGTTCAGCAGCGTAGGAATTACCTTCTTGATAAGCTTTAACAGCAGCTTTAAGGGTATTTGCAGTAAGTTTTTTACTGTTGGTAATTTGATGAAATTTACTATTTAGTTTTGTTAACATTAAGATCCTTTCGTTTTTACATAACAGAAAGGAGTTAACAATGGAAAAATATAGAATTAGTTTTAAAAATGTATATAGAATATAGCACGTTAGTGTACTGATTACAAGACTACAAAAAAGAAAGAAGTCTATTTTGAAAAGTTTCACTTGGAGTTCAAAAATTCGTCAAGAGTTTGAAAAAGAACTTGGACGTATTCGTGTTGACCGCGTTAAAGGTGCTGATGCTGACCTTAACAAGATTGAACGTGTACGTGTAAATACTGCTATTGATCATGACGATTACGGTTCCAAAGTAGTGCAGGTTAAACATTAATCTAATTTCTAGAGGCTTCTCTCAATTCGAGGGGAGCCTCTCTTTTCGCGAAGTGGCACTCGATTTTGCTTTGTGTTATAATCAAATGTAACAGTTTATTTTAAAAAGTTTCTTTCAATAATAAATGTAAAAGGTGATTATAATGGAAAATAAAAAAATTCTCGTAACCGGTGCTACCGGCTTTATCGCTTCCCACACTTGCGTAGAACTTATCGAAGCTGGCTATAAGGTAGTTGGTATTGATAACTTTGCTAATTCTAAACCGGAAGTGCTTAATAAAATTAAAACCATCACCGGTGTGGAAATTGATTTTTACGAAGGCGACGTTAATGATGCTAATATATTGAAGAAAATTTTTTCTGAGCATGAGATTAGCGCAGCAATTCACTTTGCCGGCTTGAAGGCTGTAGGGGAATCTGTAGCGAAGCCTTTGGAATACTACCACAACAATTTAGGCAGCACCATTACCCTATGCGAAGTGATGCGCGAGTTTGGTTGCAAGAACATTATCTTCAGTTCTTCCGCTACTGTGTATGGCAATCCCCAAAGTTTGCCCATTACTGAAAACTTCCCCGTTGGTGGTACTACCAATCCTTACGGTACTACCAAGCTGATGTGCGAGCGTATTTTGCAGGATCTACATGTTTCTGATAATGAATGGGGCGTGTGCTTGCTCCGCTACTTTAATCCTAT
>JAFSDK010000060.1 GCA_017436255.1 Clostridia bacterium | reverse complement strand
GTGCTTGAAAGGACCGACCCTGATTTAGTAGCCGACATTATGAGTGACGGTATTTATCTCACGGGAGGCACCTCGCTTATGAATGGTATGGCTGAGCTTTTAGAGGGTTATTTCGGCACAAAAATCCATACCGACCCCGACCCGACACACAGTGTTGTAAGGGGAGCGGCAATAGCCCTTAAAAACCCCGAATTGCTTAGTAATGTTGATTTCCAATACCGTTCTATTAACGAATTGAAGATTGATAGCGATATTTTCTAAAAAACACTTGACAAATGTGTTTCGTAGTGTTAAAATAGGTTGACAATAAAGTAGAGCAATTAGCGTTCTCACCCTCAAAGTTGTGTCTTAAAGGGTCAATAATAATCAATTTACCTTAGGGTTATTTTGTTTGTTATGCACGGATGCTATTTGCTATCCGTGCTTTTTTGATTTATATACTGTGTCGGAGGTGCTTAGTTATTAGCAGTAAAGAAGTATTGATTAATGAATCAATAAAGGCGAAAGAGGTCAGAGTAATTAACAATGATGGTTCTCAACTTGGTATTTTACCAATAAAGGATGCTCTTGCGGAGGCCGCTAAGAGAGATCTTGATTTGGTAAACATTTCTCCTAACGCCGTTCCGCCTGTTTGCAAGATTATGGATTATGGTAAATACCGTTTCGAACAGGCAAAACGTGAGAAAGAAGCTAAAAAGAATCAGAAGGTAGTCGACGTCAAGGAAATTCGTCTTGGACTGAGTATTGATACGCACGACTTTGAAACAAAGGGTAATCACGCTATTAAGTTTTTAAAAGGCGGAGATAAGGTAAAGGTTTCTATACGTTTTCGTGGTAGAGAATTTGGCCATCCCGAAATTGGCAAAGATATTATGGATAGATTTGCCGAGTATTGTTCAGAAGTTGCAAGTGTTGAGAAACCTGCTAAAATGGAAGGACGTAACATGCTTATGTTCTTAGCGCCCAAACCGGTAAAATAAGGATATTAAGGAGGATTTAAAATGCCGAAGATTAAGACACACAGTGGTGCAAAAAAGCGTTTTAAGCTTACAAAGAATGGCTTAGTTAAGCGTGGTCATGCTTATAAGTCACACATTTTAAACAAAAAGACAACAAAACGTAAGAGAAATTTACGTAAGGTAGTAGTTGCTGATGTAACAAACGTTGCAGCAGTTAAGAAAATGATACCTTATAAATAAGGATTAGTGGAGGAACACAAATGGCACGAGTTAAAGGTGCGTTATCTACACGCAAAAGAAGAAATAAAACTTTAAAGCTCGCTAAGGGCTATTTCGGAGCTAAATCAAAGCTCTTCAAAACAGCTAAAGAAGCTGTAATGAAATCCGGTAACTACGCTTACGTAGGTCGTAGACTTAAAAAGCGTGATTTCCGTCGTTTATGGATTACCCGTATTTCTGCCGCTGCAAAGATCAATGGTATGAACTACTCAACATTCATGAATGGTCTTAAAAAGGCAGGTATTCAAATTAACCGTAAGATGTTAGCCGACCTCGCAGTTAACGATGCAGCCGGTTTCGCTACTCTTGCAAAGAATGCACAAAAAGCATTAGAAAAATAGTATTTTTACGCCCGAGATGCATTATCTCGGGCGAATTTCTTTAATGGAAGGTGTATTTATGACCGATTTTAAGCGTATTACCAGCAAAGATAATACCTTAATAAAGCAGATTTCTTTATTACAAACGTCTGCCCGTGAACGCAAAAAAACCGGTACTTTTGTAGCAGAGGGACTTAGACTTTTGCTTGATTGTTACGAAAATGATGTGCGATTTTTATCGCTTGTTATTGCTGATGAGTTTTTAAATAAACATGCTAAAGAGGCTGAAAATTTATTCGGCAATGCAAAAGAAATTGTGGTTGTAACCGATGCTATTTTTTCTAAAATATCGGACACTAAAAGCCCGCAAGGCATTTTAGCTATTATTAAAATGCCCGAAAATAACCAATTGCAAATTAAATCAAACGGCAGATACATAGCACTTGAAAATGTTGCTGACCCATCAAATTTAGGCGCCGTTTCACGTACGGCTGAGGCGCTTGGTGTTGATGGTATAATTTTATCGGCAGGCGGTTGTGACCCTTATAGTCCCAAAGCACTTCGCAGTTCTATGGGCACACTTTTGCGCATGCCAGTTATTGTGCTTGATAATTTTGCAGATGCACTTAAAAATAGCGGTCTAAACCTATACGCATGTGTTGTTTCGGGCGGTAAATCGATAAATGAGGTAGAATTTCCAAACGGTAGTGTTGTTATAATCGGCAATGAGGCAAATGGTCTTACCGACGCTACAATCGAAATTTCTCAAAAAATCACAATACCTATGTCTGGCAGGGCGGAATCTTTAAATGCCGCAGTTGCCGCATCAATCGCTATGTGGGAGTTAGTGAAATAATGATTTATTGGATATGGTTGCAGTCGGCGGTCGGCTATGGTTATAAATATATAAAACCATTGCTCGAACGTTATAAAACGGCAGAAAAGGTATATCACGCACCTTTTAATGATTTAGAATTTTCCGGACTGTTTTCTAAATCGGCATTATCAAAACTTAAAAATAAAGATTTAGATGCCGCCCGTAAAGTTTTAAATGAATGTATTAAAAGAAAAATCAGTATTGTTACTATCGGGGATGAAAAATATCCCCCTTTGCTTAACGAAATACCTAACCCGCCTATTGTGTTGTATACAAAAGGTAATTTAGAACTTCTTGATTGCCGTCCCGGTGTTTGCATTGTAGGACCGCGTGAAGTCTCCGACTTTGGCAAGAAAGCGGCATTTTCACTTGGTGCTCGTCTTGCGGCAGGCGGAATTATCATCGTTAGCGGCGGCGCAAAGGGAAGTGATACCGCAGCCCATAAAGGCGCTTTAGCGGTTGGAGGTAACACAGTGTGTGTTTTAGCGGTAGGTATTGAAGATGATTACCTTCAGTTAAACAAAGAATTAAGGGCAGAAATTGCAAAGGCAGGTTTACTTGTTAGTGAGTTTCAACCGGGTAGTGTTGTAAGAAAAGGTACGTTTTCAATTCGCAATCGCTTGATGTCGGGCCTAACGCTCGGCACAGTTGTTATTGAGGCGGATGAAAAAAGTGGTGCACTTATAACTGCAAATTACGCAGCTGAACAAAATCGCGATGTATTTGTAATTCCCGGAAATCCCACTTTGCCACACTATAAGGGTTCTAACCTTTTGCTGCAGGACGGCGCTAAAGCATTGCTTGATGCAAAAGATATATTCTTTGAATATTTGGCAGATTATCCGCATAAAATTTATCTCGAAAAAGCATATAAAGAGAAAATTAAGTTTGAAGCGGAACCCGAAGCAAACAAAAAACAACCTGCCGCCGCACCGGCAGAAAAGGAAAAAGAAGAATTTATCAAAAAAAATATAACTTCCCCCCTTTCAAATAGCGCCAAAATGGTGTATAATCAATTAGATAAGCAGGTTTTCTTTGCTGATGAAATTGTAGTGCCCGAACTGAGCGCATCACAATTTTTAGCGGCAATTACAGAACTTGAAATTTTCGGATACATACAGGCCCTGCCGGGAGGCAGATACACCTTGAAATAATCCACAGTTAAGGAGTAGTAAAATGTCAAAACTCGTAATTGTTGAGTCGCCTACAAAGGTGAAAAGCATAAAAAAATATCTTGGATCAGAATTTTCGGTTATGGCATCAATGGGTCACGTCAGAGACCTACCCACATCAAAAATGGGTGTTGATATCAAGAATAATTTTGAACCGCAGTATGTTAATATCGATAATAAAAAAGACTTAATCAAGCAACTTAAAAATGCAGTAGCAGATAGTGACTTTGTATATCTCGCAACCGACCCGGACCGCGAAGGTGAGGCTATTTCTTGGCACTTAGCACAAATTTTAGGTCTTGATATGAGTCAAGCTAACCGTGTTACATTCAACGAAATTACTAAAACCGGTGTTACACAGGGTATGGCAAAACCAAGAAGTCTAGATGTTGATTTGGTTGACGCTCAACAAGCGCGTCGCGTTCTTGATCGTATTGTTGGTTACAAATTAAGTCCATTCCTTTGGAAAAAGGTTAAGCGTGGTCTGTCGGCAGGTCGTGTTCAGTCGGTAGCATTAAAACTTATTGTTGACCGCGAGAAAAAGATTATGGCATTTGTACCTGAAGAATATTGGACACTTGATGCAAAACTCGTAGCAGGCAGAAAAGGTTTTGTGGCTAAATTCTACGGCACTACCGATGGCGAAAAACTTGATATTCATAACGGCGACGAGATTGAAAAGATTGTAAAAGCGCTTGATGGCGCAGAGTACGTAGTTTCAAAAATCAAAAAGGGAGTACGCAACAAACAACCAGCACCCCCGTTTATTACCTCTACTATGCAACAAGAGGCATCACGTAAACTTAGCTTTACTGCACAAAAAACAATGCGTGTAGCACAACAGTTGTATGAAGGCGTAGATATTGAGGGTAGGGGCGCTACGGGTCTTATTACCTATATGCGTACAGATTCACTTCGTATTTCTGATGAGGCAAGGGCGGCTGCAAGCAAGTATATTTTATCTACTTTTGGTGATAAGTATATACCTAAAACACCTCGATATTTTAAGACCAAAGCGGGTGCTCAAGATGCACACGAGGCAATTCGTCCTACCGACGTATTTTTAACACCTGAATCGGTTAAGGGTCAACTTTCTGCTGAGCAGTATAAACTTTACAAACTTATTTGGGAACGCTTTATTGCCTCTCTTATGTCAAACTGCGTTCAAGATACAGTTGCAGTTGATATTACGGCTAATGATTACCTTTTCAAAGCAAGTGGCTATTCGGTAAGATTTGACGGCTTTACCACCCTTTATGAAGAGGGTAAGGACGTTGAAGAGGCAGACGGAAGTGTGTTACCCGAAATGCAGGAAAACGACATTCTTAAATTAAAAGAACTTATACCTGCTCAACACTATACAACACCGCCCGCACGTTATACCGAGCCTACGCTTATTAAGGCTTTGGAAGAAAACGGTATCGGACGTCCGTCGACCTACGCTTCAATCCTTTCAAATATTATTCAGCGCGACTATATTGAGCGTGAAAAGAAAACACTTAAACCCACAAGCCTTGGTATAGTTGTTTCTGATTTGATTTCTAAACACTTTAAAAATATTGTTGACGTAAAATTTACCGCAGGTATGGAGAGTAATCTTGACTCTATCGCGACGGGAGAACTTGAATGGAAGGGTACTATTTCAGAGTTTTATAAAGATTTTGAGGTGTCCCTTAATGCTGCCGAACAGGAACTTACGGGTAAACGTGTTTCGGTTCCTGCAGTTGAGAGTGATATTAAGTGTGAAAAATGCGGCCGAACAATGGTTGTAAAATCAAGCCGATTTGGTAAATTCCTTGCATGTCCCGGATACCCAGAGTGTAAAAACACCAAGCCTATGCCCGAAGATGAGATAAAACAACCTTGTCCCAAGTGCGGCTCAAAACTTGTTAAAAGAAATTCTAAAAAGACAGGTAAAGCATTCTACGGTTGTACCAACTATCCGCAGTGCGATTTTGCTTCACCAGGACTACCTACGGGTGATGTTTGTGCTGAGTGCGGCAGTTATATCATAACAGGTCGCGGCAGAAAGTATTGTATGAACTCTGCTTGCCCGTCAAGAGCCAAAAAGTCAAGCAAAAAGGATAAATAAAATGCAGAACAGAATTACGGTAATCGGTGCAGGTCTTGCAGGTTGCGAGGCGGCGATGCAGATTTCCAAAAGAGGTATAAAGGTTGACCTTTATGAGATGAAACCGCATAAAATGACCCCCGCACACAGTCAGAAAGACATGTTTGCAGAACTTGTTTGTTCAAACTCATTAAAAGCGGCAAGGGTTGATTCGGCAGCAGGGCTTTTAAAAGAAGAAATGCGCCGTTTTGGTTCGGTTTGTCTTAACGCGGCCGACAGTTCAAGCGTTGCAGCAGGTGGCGCATTGGCGGTTGACCGTGAACTCTTTTCAGAGAAGATTACCAAAGCAATTAAAAATGATCCAAACATTACCATACACAACGAGTGTGTCGAAAAAATACCCGAAGATACCATAACAGTTATTGCAACGGGTCCGCTTACCGACTCTGCTTTGGCAGATAGTTTAAGCAAACTATGTAATAGTGAGCATCTTAATTTTTATGATGCCGCGGCACCGATTGTCACAAAAGATAGTATTGATTTTTCAAAAGCATTTTTTGCCTCGCGTTACGGCAAGGGTGATGATGACTATATCAACTGCCCGATGAACAAAGAGGAGTATACCGCTTTTCATAATGAACTTATAAATGCCGAAAGTGTTATTGTAAGTGAATTTGATAAACCGCTTACTGTGTATGAAGGTTGTATGCCTGTTGAGGTTTTGGCAAAACGCGGTGAAGACTCTATACGTTTCGGTCCGTTAAAACCTGTGGGACTTCGCGACCCGAGAACAGGGCACAGACCTTGGGCAGTCGTTCAACTTCGTGCAGAAAACTCGGCAGGTACACTTTATAATCTCGTTGGTTTTCAAACAAATCTTAAATTCGGCGAACAAAAAAGGGTATTTTCAATGATACCGGGCCTCGAGAATGCTGAGTTTATGAGATATGGCGTTATGCACCGCAACACCTTTATAAATTCACCCAAGGTGCTTAATTCCAACCTTTCACTAAAACAAAACGGCAATATATTTATTGCAGGTCAGTTATCGGGTGTTGAAGGATATATGGAATCGGCGGCTAGCGGTATTATAGCCGGTATAAACGCCGCAAATTTACTAAAAAAACGTGAAGCGGTTATTTTGCCCAATTTCACTATGATAGGCGCACTACTTGGTTATATATGCGATGATACTGTTACAGACTTTCAACCAATGGGTGCAAATTTCGGCATTATACCACCGCTTGAAAATCACATACGTGATAAGCGTGAACGCTACGGCGCATTAGCTAAGCGCTCACTTCAGTGGTTCGACCAAAATATTTAAAGATTTTCACGTTTGATTAAAGGGGAAAGTAAAATGAAAATTGTTATTGATGCTTTTGGTGGCGATAATGCACCGCTTGAAATAATTAAGGGTGCGGCATTAGCACAGGCAGAATATGGCGTAGATATTATTCTCACAGGTGATGAGGAAATAATAAATAAATGCATTAAAGAAAATAATATTACCTTTAAAAAACTTGAGGTTGTACATACAACCGACGTTATATCAATGCATGATGAACCCACCTCACTTTTAAAGGCTCATAAAGATTCATCGATGGCAGTTGCATTTCGCATTTTGAGCGAGGGCGGCGCAGATGCCTTTGTGTCGGCAGGTAGTACGGGAGCAGTAGTCGTAGGTGGCACGCTTATCGTTAAAAGAATTAAGGGTGTTAAGCGTCCCGCACTTGGTACCATGATTCCGTCGGTAGACGGCAAGTTTTTCCTCATGGATATGGGCGCTAATGCGGAGTGTAGGCCCGAAATGTTAGTGCAGTTTGGTATTATGGCGTCGGTTTATCTTGAAAACGTTGAAAATCGTCCTAACCCCACAATAGGACTTCTTAACATCGGTACCGAAGATACTAAGGGCGATGAATTAAGACAGGAAACCTATAAACTTTTAAGTGAAGCACCCATAAACTTCGTAGGCAATATTGAATCACGAGAAATGCCTAAGGGAGTTGTTGATGGCGTTGTAACCGATGGATTTACGGGTAATATCGCCCTTAAACTTATTGAGGGTACAGCATCATCATTATTTAAAATGCTTAAAGGTGCCTTCTATAAAAACCTTATAAATAAACTTGCAGCGGCAATACTTAAAAAGGACCTTTATAAAATAAAGGCTAAAATGGATGCCTCTGAGGTTGGCGGCGCACCGCTTTTAGGTGTACAAAAACCGGTAATCAAGGCGCACGGCAGTTCAGATGCACGTGCTATGAAAAATGCAATACATCAGGCGATAATCTTTGCCGAAAAGGATGTTATAGGTACAATTAGTGCTAATTTAAAATAATTGAAGAGGTCAGATATGACAGAACTTGAGAAAAAACTTAAGTATACCTTTAAAGACCGCTCGTTGCTTGAAAATGCGCTCACACATTCATCATACGCTAACGAGACACATTGTAAGGGTGGCTCAAATGAGCGACTTGAATTTTTGGGCGATTCGGTCTTGTCAATAATAGTTGCAGAATATCTTTATAATAACTACTCTACCCATGAGGGCGAACTTACAAAGCTTCGTGCTTCACTTGTGTGTGAAAAGTCCTTGTGCGCTTTTTCTCGTGAGTTGGGCCTTGGCGAGTATCTAAAACTCGGCAAGGGTGAGCTTATAAATAAAGGTAATGAGCGTCCGTCAATTCTTGCCGATGCCTTTGAGGCGGTTTTAGCGGCAATTTATCTTGATGGAGGTTTTGAAAGTGCTAAAAAGCACGTTTTAAGATTTATTTTGCCGGAACTTGAGCATACTGACGATGACGTATTTAAGGATTATAAAACCTGCCTTCAGGAAGTGGTACAGCGCAACCCTGAGGAGCGCCTGAGCTATATTTTGATAGGCGAAAGTGGTCCTGACCACAACAAAACCTTTACGGTTGAGGTCCATCTTAACTCAAACGTCATAGGCACAGGTGAGGGCAGCAGTAAAAAACAGGCTGAGCAGAATGCCGCAAAGCAAGCACTTTCACTTATGGGGATTGAAGCTTAATGGCACACGCTAATATTTCAATATTTGTGCCGCATATGGGTTGCCCCAATATGTGTAGTTTCTGTAATCAGCGGTTTATTGCGGGTACCGAAAAAATACCGGACGAAAATACCGTTCGCGATGCAGTTTTAACGGCTATGGCAAGTAAAAACTATAATCCTTTGTCAACCGAAATTGCGTTTTTTGGCGGTAGTTTTACGGCTATTGATAAAGATTATATGGTACGTCTTTTATTGGCAGCATATCAATTTGTCGAGCAAAAAAAGGTAAGCGGAATCAGAATTTCAACAAGGCCTGATGCCATAGACGCCGATATATTATCTACACTTAAAAAATATGGTGTAACGGCGATCGAACTCGGCGCACAGAGTATGGACGACGACGTTTTAAAACTTAATGACCGCGGACATACTGCCGAATGTGTTGAAAATGCAAGTACGCTTATAAAGGATTATGGTTTTAGTTTAGGTCTTCAAATGATGACGGGTCTTTATGGGGATACCGATGAAAAGGCTTTAAAAACGGCTCAAAAGATAATTGCCTTAAAACCCGATACAGTCAGAATTTATCCTACTATTGTTCTTCAAAACACACGCCTTGAGTCGCTATATAACGAGGGCGTTTATAAGCCTCAAACAATTGACGAGGCGGTTTGTTTGGCGTCGGAATTACTTTTAATGTTTAAAAACAATAATATCAACGTTATTCGCACGGGACTTCATTCAATAGACACCACTAAATTTGTTGCAGGTCCGTGGCATCCTGCTTTTAAAGAGTTGTGTGACGCCAATATTTATTTAAAAAAGGCGTTGTCAACGCTAAAAGCAAAAGGCGAATACATAATTTACGTACCTGTCGGTGCCATTTCAAAAATGACAGGTCAAAAAAGAAAGAATATTGAAATTCTTAAAGATAAAGGCTTTAACTGCGTTGTTAAAGAGGATAGTAATTTAAAGGAATACGAAATTTATTTACAGGGGATGTGAATACAAGGTGCTGTTAAGTTCAATTCAAATTCAGGGCTTTAAGTCCTTTGCTGACAAAACAACACTTAAATTCGGTAAAGGCATTACGGGTATCGTAGGACCTAACGGTTCGGGTAAGAGTAATATTGCCGACGCAGTACGTTGGGTTTTGGGTGAACAATCAACCAAAAGCCTTCGTGGTCAGTCGATGGAAGACGTTATTTTCGGCGGTACTGCCACACGCCGTCCTCACGGATACTGCGAGGTTACTTTAAATATTGATAATACCGACAGAACACTTAATTTTGACGACGATTTTGTATCAATTACTCGTCGTTACTATCGTTCACACGAGAGTGAATATTTAATAAATAACGTTTCTGTTCGTCTTAAAGATATAAACGAACTCTTTATGGATACAGGTCTTGGTCGTGACGGCTATTCAATGGTAGGTCAAGGTAAAATTGACGCTATCATCAGTACTAAATCTAACGAACGCCGTGACATTTTTGAAGAAGCGGCAGGTATCTCAAAATATCGTTATCGTAAAATTGAGTCGGAGCGTAAATTGGCCGCTGCCGATGATAATTTGTTGCGCCTTAAGGATATTGTTAAAGAACTTGAAGACCGTGTAGGTCCGCTTGAACAGCAGAGCAAAAAGGCACAAAAGTTCTTGGAACTTGCCGATAAGAAAAAAGAGCTTGAAATTGGTTTATGGCTCTATTCACTTGAGAATTTTAAAGAGTCACTCAGAAATCACGAAAATAAAATTACTGCCTGTCAGGTGCAGTATCAAGAAATTGAAGAAAGCCTTACCGAGTTTGATAATATTACCGAAAAGAACGCGCTTCTTTTCTCGGAATTATCGGTGAAAATTGACCAAAGCCGTCAAAATATTTCACAGATGAACGAGCAGATTGCTACGCTTGGCGGTAACATTTCGGTTATTGAAAACGATATTTTACATAATAATACCGATATTGAGCGTCTTAATACCGAAATAAATGAGTTAAAGGGTAACGAAGACAGCGCAAAAACAGAGATTGAGAAAAGCAGAGCCGCTGCCGATGAAAAGAAGGCAAAAATTGCCGAGATTGAACTTAAAATTCGTGCAGCAGAGGAAAAACTCAACTCATTACTTACCGATAGTGAGAACTTCTCTCGTCATATCGAAGAACTCTCCCTTAAACTTAATACTATTTCGGGTGAGTTTGCCGACCTTCGTGTTGCACAGGTTAGCGCCTTGTCGTCGATAGATGAAATCAACCTTCGTGCCGAAGCACTTGATGAACTTATTGCTGAAAAGCAGGGCGAAAAGGAGTCGCTTGACGGCGAATTTGCTGAAACTGCCGAGATGGCGGACAAACTTGAAGAAAATATCAAGGAATGTGAAAATGCCGTAAAGGGCTATAATATGCGCCTTGAATCTCGTCAGAAAAAGGCCCAAGAATTAAAGGCACAACTTGATGAGGTTCACCTTGATATTGAGGCTAAAAAGCGCCGTATTCAGATTCTTGAAGAACTTGAAAAGAATATGGAAGGCTTTAACCACTCGGTTAAGCAGGTAATAAGCAACGCCAAGGGCGGTTTACTTCGTGGTGTTCACGGTGCCGTTGCAGGTATTATAGACGTTAAAAAGGAATATTCGGTTGCCATTGAAACGGCACTCGGCAACGCGTTACAAAACATTGTTACCGAGACAGATGCCGATGCAAAGCGTGCCATTAACTATCTTAAAGAGAGTAATAGCGGCCGTGCAACCTTCCTTCCAATTTCATCTATTAAGGCTCGTCCGTTTATGGAAAAGGGCTTTGAAGATATGTTCGGTTATGTTGGTGTTGCGAGTGATATTATCGACTGCGAACCCAAATATAAAGAGATAATTAAGTACCTTTTAGGTGCCGTTGTTGTAACCGAAGATATTGATTCTGCCGTAACTATCGCCAAGAAGTTTAATTATCACTTTAAGGTGGTATCTCTAGACGGACAGGTTATAAATGCGGGCGGTTCTTTAACGGGTGGTTCACTCATTAAAAATGCGGGTCTGCTTAGCCGTAAAGAAGATATCAAACGTATAGATACCGAAATCGCAAAACTCGGTGATAAGCAAACACGCCTTACTGCCGAATATGATTTAGCGGTTGATGAAGTTAATAAGATAAGCGCCGATATTACTGCGGCAAACGCCGTACTTACCACCGCTACCGAAGACAGAATTCGCGCATTGGCAGAACTCAAACGAATCGGTGATATGCGCGATGCTGCAACTGCGGTTATAAATCAGTACATCGAAGAAAAGAATAATTCTGCAGAGAAAAAGGCTCAACTTCAGGATGTTGCTGAAAAGGCAGAAGCCGATATGACACAGTTGACACAACAGAAAGAAACAATTGAGGGCGAAATTGAGTCATCTGTGGGTGGCAGAGATTCGTTATCGCACGAGCGCGAGACAGTTACCGAAGAAATTACTTCTCTTAAACTGTCGGTTATTGAATATACTAAAGACGTAGAAAATCTTTTGGCAGTAGCACTTTCGGTTGAAATGTCACTAAATAATCGCGATGAAAGAATTGCAGCTTTATATAACGAGATTGAGTCAATAAATGCTCTAAATGTTGCTAAAAATAACGATATCGCGGCAATAAATGAAACAATTGAAGCAATTAAAAATCAGATCACCGCTACCGAGGGTGAGATTGTATCCTTTACTGAGCAGCGAAACGAGATTGAAAAGCAGGGTACACTTTTACGTACTAACGAGCGTGAAAAGACCCAAGAAAGAGAAAAAATCAGCGGTGAATTGGCACGTCTTACCGAGCGTAAAGAAAATATGTTAGCAGAGTATGACAACATTATTAAGCAGTTGTTTGACGAGTACAATTTAACCCGTAGCGAAGCCGAAAATATGGGCATCGTAATTGAAAATGCTGCCGAAGCCAAGAAAAACCTTGCCGAGATTAAGAGCAGTATCAGGAATTTGGGTAGCGTAAACGTTGCGGCTATTGAAGAATATAAAGAGGTTAGTGAACGTTACAACTTTATGTCAGAGCAGATTGCCGACGTTGAGAAGTCGCGTGCCGAACTTACTAAACTTATCAATCAGCTTACCTCACAAATGCAGGAAATGTTTATGGAGGGCTTCACCAAGATTAACGAGAGTTTTTCAAAAACATTTACCGAATTATTTGGAGGCGGTAGTGCTAAACTTGTACTTACCGACCCTGATAATATTCTTGAAAGCGGTATTGATATTAATGCTAAATTACCGGGTAAAAACGTACCTAGTCTTGATGGTTGTTCTGGTGGTGAAAAAGCACTTATCGCATTATCTATTTACTTCTCAATTATGCGCGTAAATGCACCGCCTTTCTGTTTCCTCGACGAGGTTGATACCGCACTTGACGATATCAACGTTGAGAGAATCGCACAGTATATGCGCCGAAGTGATTTTGGCACACAGTTTATCTGTGTTACTCACCGTCGTGGTACTATGGAAGCTGCAGATATGCTTTACGGTGTAACAATGCAAGAAAAGGGCGTAACCAAGTTGTTGGAACTCAATGTTTCAGAACTTGAAAAGAAGCTTTCTGAAGGAGAACTGTAATGGGATTTTTTGATAAAATTAAGCAGGGACTTGCCAAAACAAGAAATTCCCTTGTTAACAACATTAACAGCGTGTTAAATAGTTTTACAAAAATTGATGAAGAACTGTTTGAGGAACTTGAAGAGGTTCTAATTTCTTCCGACGTTGGCGTTGCTACGGCATGTGAAATATGTGACCGTATGCGCGCACGTATTAAGGCTGAGGGTATAAAAGACCCTGCCGTTATTAAGGACTGCATTAAAGAAATTATAAGTGATATGATTTCGGGAGATAGCGCGCTTAATATAAATACAAAACCGTCAATGATACTTGTTATCGGTGTTAATGGCGTTGGCAAAACAACCACCATCGGCAAACTTGCCGCTCGCCTTAAAAGTGAGGGTAAGAACGTTGTTTTAGGCGCGGCAGATACATTTCGCGCCGCCGCTATTGAACAACTTAGTGAGTGGGGCGACAGGGCTAACGTGCCGGTTGTCAGTAGTCTTGCAGGCACCGACCCTGCCTCTGTTGTATTTGATACCATTGCTTCGGCTAAGTCAAAAAAAGCCGACGTTATAATTTGTGATACTGCAGGTAGACTTCATAATAAGAAAAATCTTATGGATGAATTGGCAAAAATGAATCGTATTATAAATCGTGAATTGCCCGATTCTGACGTTGAGGTACTGCTTGTGCTTGATGCTACAACGGGTCAAAATGCCGTAAATCAGGCAAGAGAATTTAGTAACGTTACCAAAATTACAGGTATTGTGCTTACTAAACTTGACGGTACCGCAAAGGGCGGCGTTGTTATTTCTATTAACAATGAACTATCTATACCGGTTAAATTTATCGGTGTGGGTGAGGGTATTGACGATTTACAACCCTTTGACAGTAAAGCTTTTGCAGACGGACTTTTTGAAGTGTAGGTGAATAGTGATGAAGTTTTTTATTGCTACAAAAAATGCACATAAAATGCAGGAGTTTAGCCGCATACTTGAAAAATCCAACATTGAACTTATTTGTGAAAAGGATTTAAGTGAACCGATTGAGGATGTAGAAGAAAACGGCACTACCTTCGAGCAAAATGCCTTAATAAAGGCAAAATCAGGACTTGCGGCTACCGGTTTGCCGAGTATTGCCGATGATTCGGGTCTATGTGTTGACTATCTCGGCGGTGAGCCGGGTATATATTCGGCTCGTTATGCGGGTGAGCATGGCGACGATGATGCCAACAATGAAAAATTACTTAAAAAATTAAGCGGTGTACCTCGTGAAAAACGTACCGCACGCTTTGTGTGTGCAATTGCTTGTGTTTTTCCTGATGGTAGAGAATTTACCGTAAATGGCGCTTGTGAAGGCTATATTGCCGAAAAACTTAGCGGTAACGGCGGTTTTGGCTACGACCCGTTATTTGTAACCGAAAAGGGTTGTTTCGGCGAAATAAGCGCCGACCAAAAGAACGCCATTAGTCACAGAGGACAGGCCATAAAGAAATTTGAACAAGAACTTAAAAAATATATCTAAAGGGGTAAAATAATGCTTACAAGCAAACAGAGAGCACAACTTCGCGGTATGGCAAATACAATGGAAACAATTTTGCAGATTGGCAAAACTGGTATTACCGACCAGACCGTTAAACAGGTTGACGATGCGCTTACCGCACGTGAACTTATAAAAATTCGTACACTTGAAACTTCACCGACTTCTTCAAGAGAGAGTGCCGATGTGTTGGCAGATAGGGTAGGTGCCGACGTTGTTCAGGTAATTGGTACACGTATTGTGCTGTATCGTGAAAATAAGAAAAACAAACAGATTTATTTAGTGAAATAGTTATGGAACGTATAGTTGTTTTCGGTGGAACGTTTAATCCGATACATTTAGGCCACGTTGAGATTGTTAAGCAGATTGCCGCATTAAACGGTGTTACGAAGGTTATGATTATACCTGCGCGCGTGCCGCCTCATAAGGTATGCACAGATTTAGCGTGTGATGCTGACCGTCTCGAAATGTGTCGCATAGCTTTAGCCGATATTGAAAAGGTATTTGTTAGCGATATTGAATTACTTCGCGACGGTAAAAGCTATACTGTTGATACTCTTAAACGAATAAAGCGTGAAAATCCGTCTGCAAAACTCTCCCTTGTAGTTGGCGGTGATATGGTGGTTACCTTTACCGAATGGCATAAGTATGATGAAATATTGGATGTTGCCGATATTATTGCGGTAAGACGAGTAGGTATTGATAACGATTTATTTGATACTGCGGTTAAAAATCTTATAAATATGGATGGGCGTATAAACGTCCTTAAAAGCACCATTTTAGACATTTCATCTACCGAAATTAAAAAGAATATAAACAACGACGCCTTTTTAAAAACCTTTCTACACGAGGGTGTTGTTGAATATATAAAGCAAAATGGTTTGTATAATGGTGAAGTTTATGAATTATAAAGAGTTATTAAAGCAAAGACTAAGTGAAAAAAGGTACGTGCACTCGTTGGCTGTTGCAAATGAAGCGGTGCGATTAGCAGTTAAATATGGTTGCGATGAAGAAAAGGCATATTTGGCAGGCTTGCTGCACGACGTAACAAAAAACACATCACGAGAAGAACAGTTGAAAATGTTTAACGATTTTGGTATAATGCTTGACGATGTGTCATTTGCGGCAGAAAAATTATGGCATGCCATAAGCGGTGCGGCATTTTGCGAAAAGGTACTCGGCATTACCGATGCCGAAATACTTTCGGCAATTCGCTATCATACAACTGCTAAGGCAGATATGACGCTTCTTCAAAAGGTGTTATATTTAGCCGATTTTACTTCGGCAGACCGCGATTATGATGACGTTGACGTAATGCGAAGTCTTGTTGATATATCTATGGAAAAAGCACTTGATTACGCATTAAGTTATACCATTAAAGATTTGGTGCAGCAGGGTAGACAAATTCACCCCGACACTATGGAAGCCTACAACTTTGTTAAGGAGAAAATATAAATGGAATCGAAAGAAATATTAAAAATAGCGGCAAATGCGCTAAATGATAAAAAAGCGCTTGACCTTAACGCAATTAAGGTAGATGACCTAACCGTGCTTACCGAATATTTTTTAATGGCAAGTGCCAGTTCTTCAACCCACGTACGCTCTTTGGCGGAAGAGGTTGAATATAAGTTGAGCGAAAACGGTGTTGAGCCGTCGCATATAGAAGGACGTTCAACCGGTTGGATTTTACTTGACTACGGCAGTGTTATTGTTCACGTATTTAATAAAGAGTCACGTGAGTTTTATAACCTTGATAAAATGTGGAATGACGGAATCAAGGTCGAGTTAGATGATATACTGATAAATGAACAGGAGAGATAGTATGAGATACGATTATACCGCGATTGAGAAAAAGTGGCAAAAAATATGGGATGACGAAGGTACTTTTTGTGCTACAACCGATTATTCTAAGCCTAAGTTTTACGGACTAGTTGAGTTTCCTTATCCTTCGGCTCAGGGTCTTCACGTTGGTCATCCGCGTTCATATACCGCACTTGATATTGTTGCCCGTAAAAAGAGATTACAGGGCTTTAACGTGCTTTATCCTATGGGTTGGGATGCTTTTGGACTTCCTACCGAAAACTTTGCAATAAAAAATCACATCCATCCTGAAATCGTAACTAAAGATAATGTTGCAAACTTTAAAAAGCAGTTGAAATCTTTAGGCTTTTCATTCGATTGGAGTCGCGAAGTTAATACTACCGAGCCATCATACTATAAGTGGACGCAATGGATATTCTTACAACTTTATAAAAATGGTCTTGCTTATAAAAAGGAAATGGCAGTTAACTGGTGTACCTCTTGTAAGTGCGTTCTTGCTAATGAAGAGGTTGTAAACGGTGTTTGTGAGCGTTGCGGTAGTGAAGTAATACATAAGGTTAAAAGCCAATGGATGTTGAAAATTACCGAGTACGCAGATAAACTTTTAGATGGCCTAAATGACGTAAACTTTATCGATAGAGTTAAGGTTCAACAGTCTAACTGGATAGGCCGCTCATATGGTACTCAGGTTAAGTTCAACACCACAATCGGTGATGAATTTGAAATTTATACAACCCGTGCCGATACACTCTTCGGTGTAACATATATGGTTATGTCACCCGAGCATCCGCTTATTGAAAAATGGGCAGAAAAAATTGAAAATATTGACGAAGTTCGTGCATATCAGCAGTCGGCAGCTAAGAAGTCTGACTTTGAGCGTACCGAACTTGCAAAGGATAAAACGGGTGTAAAACTTAGCGGTGTTAAGGCAATTAACCCCGTTAATAATACCGAAATCCCGATATTTATTTCGGATTATGTTTTAATTTCTTACGGTACAGGTGCCATTATGGCGGTGCCTGGACACGATACTCGTGATTGGGAGTTCGCAAAGAAATTTGATCTACCTATTATTGAGGTTGTTGCAGGTGGCGATGTTACAGTAGAAGCATATACCGATTGCAGCGAAGGCGTAATGGTTAATTCAGGTTTCCTTACAGGGCTTAGCGTTGAAGATGCTAAAAAGAAAATTCAAGAGTGGCTTACCGAAAAGGGTATAGGTTTTGTTAAAACTAATTTCAAACTTCGTGACTGGGTATTCTCTCGTCAACGTTATTGGGGTGAGCCAATCCCAATGGTGCATTGTGATAAGTGCGGATACGTGCCTTTGGACGAAAGCGAATTGCCGCTTTTACTTCCAAACGTTGATTCCTACGAACCTACAGATACAGGCGAATCACCGCTTGCCAAAATTACCGATTGGGTAAATACTACCTGTCCTAAGTGCGGTGCACCGGCAGTGAGAGAAACCGACACTATGCCACAATGGGCAGGTTCATCTTGGTACTTCTTACGCTATTGCGATCCGCATAATGATAAGGAATTAGCAAGCAAAGAGGCGCTCGAATATTGGGGTCCTGTTGATTGGTATAATGGCGGTATGGAGCATACAACATTGCACCTACTTTATAGTCGTTTCTGGCATAAATTCCTTTATGACATAGGCGTTGTTCCCAATCCCGAGCCTTATGCTAAGCGCACAAGTCATGGTATGATTTTGGGCGAGAACGGCGAAAAGATGTCAAAGTCGCGTGGTAATGTTGTTAACCCGGATGAGATTGTTCGCGATTACGGTGCAGATACCATGCGTCTTTATGAGATGTTTATCGGTGACTTTGAAAAGGCAGCACCTTGGAGTTCAGCTTCAATTAAGGGTTGTAAGCGTTTCCTTGAGCGTGTATGGGCATTAGCTGACATTATTACAGATGGCGATGATTATCGCGCTGAAGTTGAGGCAGAAATGCATAAAGCAATAAAGAAGGTAACTGAGGATATTGAAACTCTTAAGATGAATACCGCTATTGCTACACTTATGTCACTTATCAATACCATTACCGCAACGGGTAAAATAACGCGCGGTGAGTTTAAAACGTTTATGATACTTCTTAATCCATTCGCCCCACATATTACTGAGGAATTGTGGGTTAACGCAGGATTTGAAGGTATGCTCAATGGTACACAGTGGCCTGAGTTTGATGAGGCTAAATGTGTAGATAGTGCCGTTGAAATCGTTGTTCAGGTTAACGGTAAGATTAGGGCAAGAATCAACGTACCTGTTGATATTGCGGCTGCTGACGCTATCGCACTCGCAAAGGGTGACGAAAACGTTGCTAAAGAAATCGACGGCAAAACAATAGTTAAGGAATTATACGTTCCTAAAAAACTTGTTAATATTGTTGTACGATAATAGGCATAATAAAAGGGCAACCGAAAGGTTGCCCTTTTACAAAAAAACTTAAAGAAAAGGCTTGACAATAGGGCATTTGGTTGATATAATATACAAGTCGCAAATTTTGATCCATTAGCTCAGCTGGCAGAGCACTTGACTTTTAATCAAGGTGTCCGGAGTTCGAATCTCCGATGGGTCACCAAAAAATCCTAAGCATCTTTTGATGCTTAGGATTTTTTATTTGCGAAGCAAAAGGAGATTCGAACGGGGAGTTCGCCGAAGTCTCGAGCACGCCTATGGCGGCGCAGAGTATCTCCGATGGGTCACCACGTCAAACCCCGCATTTATGCGGGGTTTGTTCTTTTCTTTCCTAAAAGTCACTATTGTTATTTTGCTTGTTTTCTAACACTTTTTCTAACGCTTTTAATCAAGGTGTCCGTCAATGATATTGAAAATTCTTAAAATCTATGTTACTATTTATCCATACTTAATCTAACTTGGGGGTTACTATGCTAAACAAACTTAAAAAAATGGGGGTTATTTTTATGACGGCTATTTTGTTAGCAACAGCAGGTTGCACAGCGACAGGTGATGAAAAGACGCCGATAACCCCAAACAATGATATACAGCCGATAACTCCAAACAATGATATACAGATGTCTACCCAGTCGCCGCTAACCCCAAACAATGATATACAGATGTCTACCCAGTCGCCGCTTATGAATACATACAAATTATTAAATAATGAAAAGAAACTTACTATTGGATATTTAGGCGGTTCAATAACGCTTGGTACCTCGGCGGGCGATATTACGAAAAGTTGGGTTAACCGTGTTTCTTCTTGGTTTGGCGAGCAGTTTCCCGATGCGACCATCGAAACGGTAAATGCCGGTGTTTCGGACACAGCTACCAACTTTGGAATTTACAGACTAAGAAATGATTTAATGAACACAAACGGTCACGATATGCCCGACCTTGTGTTTGTTGAGTTTACAAATAACGATTTTATATATGCGTCGCAAAATGAAGACGATTTAAAACTTCAAATAGAGTCACTTATTTTAAATATTTGGGGATGCAACCCCAATGCAGAAATTATTGCAATTTCCACAAGTACAAGCAGAGTTCCGTCAAGAACGATGTATCAAAGTCTATTTGAAAAGTACAATTTAACGTTTATTGATGTAGGTTACCCATTAAGAAAGAAAATGCGTGAGAAAAAGAGCGATACTGAGGGAAAAATCTACTACTATACAACCGATAATTTACATCCATCTGCAAGGGGGTACGAGGTGTATTTAGATGAGATAGTGAAGGTTATAAAACCATATCTTACTAATTTAGCACCTAAAGATAAAAATTTAACCGACTATAATAAATCAAAACCCGTTACAGAATCGGTAAATCTTATACTGTCACCTAAAGTGATTTCTGCCGATAAACTCAAACACAAAGGCGCGGCTAAATTAACCGATAGTCCCATTTCGTTTTCACAGTTTGGTACGGCATTAACACGTTCAACCGTTCAATTTACTGCTTCAAGCATTCATTTAAGCGGTGAATCTACAATTACTGCAGAGTTTAGCGGGAGCGCGCTCGGAGTAGTTATGCAACTTGATAAAGTAGGCTTTGAGATGCGTTGGAAGGTGGATGGAGGCGAATGGAAAGAATTTGCTGTTAACGATAAAAGTTGGCCTTTTCAGCGCTATAATCATCCGCAGGTATTTATGATGGAGCATAATTTAAGTCAAGACAAACATACCGTAGTTATTGAGTTTAGTAAGAATACAGACGTAAGACTTGGTGGCATTTTGGTTAATGAGTGATAAATGAAAACAGATGACAAAAGTCATCTGTTTTTTACTTATTTTGATTTGACAAAATTCAGATTTTATACTATACTATATAAGTTAATTTTAAAAATTTTGGAGAAAAAATGAAAGATTTTATACCGGTTTTAAAAAATGTTTTGCTGTACGTTTTTTGTTGCTTAAAATCATTTATAATAAGATTCGTGCCTTGTGTTAAACATTCTTTTAAAAACCTTTTCGGTACAATTGAATACATAAAAAAAGTAGTAACGCCCTATATAAAAGCAATTAAAATACGATGGGTTCTTGTATCGCTTGGTTGCCTTGTTGCAATAGCGTTATCAGTTTTTTTGATATTAGGTGCCACAACCGATTATTTTATTTTAACTTACAAAGGTTATAGCCTTGGATTTTTGCGTAATGCCGAGATGGCTGATGCAACATTGTTAAGCATTAAATCAGAATTTAGTGGTAATAATAAAGTAATTGAAGATATAGATTTATTTAGTATTGAAAAAATAAAAGTTGGTAATATTTTCTTAAAATGTATGGATAAGGACGAGTTTAGAGACACCGTCGTTTTAGCTGCCGAAACAATTGACTACGGGTATCATATTTTTATTGATGATGAGTATATTATGGCAGTAGGCGGCAACGAAGTTTTTGAAAACGCTATGCTTGATTTCAAAAACAATCGTATTGCTTCAAGCAAAGATATTAAATCAAACTATGATAAATGTGATGTTGTAATATCAAACAAGGTTGACGTTAAAAGAGTATGTATGTTAACTGAAGATATTATTACTAGTGGTTCGTATAGTGGATTATATGCTGCTTTTGAGGAACGATTCAAATATAGAATTGAGTGTTTGCAATCAGTTGATGAAAATATACCGTATATGACTTATTATAGTCGTAATAGTGAACTTGCGCCCGGCGCTAAGAGAATTGTGCAAGAGGGAATTCATGGTGTGAAAAGGGTGCAAAGCAAGGTTATTATTGAAAACGGTGTTCTCATTTCAAACAAGATTGTTAATGAAGAGATTACGACAAAGTCTGTTATGCGCCATATTGAAATGGGTAGTGGAACTAGTGGTGCCGTAGAAGGTGGATTAGAATTGTTGTTCCCGATAGACGGTTATCTCACCTCTGATTTTGGTGATCGACCTGATCCCTTTACTGGGGAGATCGTATTTCATACAGGACTTGATATAGCTGCGGATAAAGGTGCACCAATTCAAGCCGCAGCTTCCGGAAAAGTTATTCAGGCATCAGACAAGAAAAACGGATACGGAAAATGTGTTATTATTGAGCATGCATCCGGTTTTAGTACGCTATATGCACATTGTTCGGAACTTAATGTTGAGGAAGGCGAATATGTAACTGCCGGTCAAGTTATTGCAAAGGTAGGTTCAACAGGGCGTTCAACAGGACCGCATTTACATTTTTCAATAATTATTAACGAAGAATTCGTTGATCCCAATCTTTATTTTTAAAAAATAACCGCATTTCATGTGAAATGCGGTTTTAATAAATGCTATGGTTTACACACTGCACATGGTGTGTACCCTTCGTCAATTAAGGCTTGACGTTCGGTTGCGATCTTGCGGTTTTCTTCTTTCATTTCTGCAACACTGTTGCAGGTTGAAATGTGAAATTTTTTACTCGAAATATTTCCAACGTAGTAGGTGCTGCCGCTGGGCGTTATACTACTGTTTTCTTCTTGGCGGTAACCACCGAGTGTTTCTGCAGATTCATCATCAGGGTATACAATTATACTTTCGGTATTTTTATTGGTTTTATTGTTGCAACCCGCAAATGCAAGCGGCAAACAAAGGCAGAGTATTAATATTAAAAACTTTTTCATTCTTATCACCACTATTAATAATATAATATTTTGGTGTAAAAATCAACATAGAGGTAGGTGTGAATATGACGAATAATAAAAAGGGCGAACTTAAAGCAAAGGCTAATTCTTTACCCTTGTTACCTGGTGTTTATATTATGAAGGATGCGTCGCACAATATAATATACGTTGGTAAAGCGCGTAAACTTAAAAATCGTGTAACACAATATTTTGGCTCGTCGACAAACCACACCGAAAAAGTGCGTAGAATGTGCGAGAAGGTGGATGATTTTGATTATATCATCTGCGATACCGAGTTTGAGGCGCTGACACTTGAAAATTCACTTATTAAACAACATATGCCGAAGTACAATATTCTGCTTAAGGATGATAAAGGTTATCACTACGTTCATATTACTAATGAAAAATGGCGTAAAATTGAAGCAGTAAACAATAATTCATCAAAAGGTGAGTATATAGGACCCTTTAATTCGGGAAGAGTTGTTCGACGCTCTGTTGAGCAGGCACGCAAGATTTTTAAACTGCCTGACTGCAATCGAAATTTTGATAATTATTCAAAACCTTGCCTTAATGCTCATATTGGCTTGTGTATGGCGCCCTGTAAGGCAAATGTTTCTATAGATGAATATAACGAAGCAGTAGATTCTGCAATACGCTTCATCAAAAAAGGCGGTACTGATTCTGACGATATATCTATATTAGAGAAAAAAATGGCAACCGCCGCAGAGGAACTTAATTTTGAATATGCTGCAAAATTGCGCGATCGCATAAATTCAATAAGAAGAATTGCCGATAAGCAAAAGGTAATTACTTCACTTTCTTTCCGTCACGACGTAATTGCAACGGCATTTGTTGGTGATATATGTTGCGTGCAGGTGTTTATTTTTAAAAATGGTCATTTAAGCGATCAAGAGCATTATTTTTTTGATGGAATATCCGATAAAGAGGCCCTATACAGCGAGTTCTTGGGTCAGTATTATAACATTCGCGATGATATACCAAAAGAAATTTTAATTGATTGTACATCAGATGAATATCACGTATTATCCGAATGGTTAACAGCTAAACGCGGAAGTAACGTTATTTTTACAGTGCCTAAAATAGGTGACAGAAAACGACTTGTTGAAATGTGTATGCAAAATGCTGCAGAGCACCTTTCACATAGAGTTGAGCGCAGCCTAAAAGAAACCGCCGCGCTTAGTGAGCTTGGTGAACTGTTGGGTATGGCAAATCCGCCGCGATATATTGAATCATATGATATATCAAATACCTCAGGTAGCGAAAACGTTGCCGGTATGATTGTGTTTAAGGATGGGCGTCCATATAAAAGTGCATACCGCAAATTTAAGATAAAAAGTTTTATCGGTCAGGATGATTATCGTTCAATGGCAGAGGTGCTTGACCGACGCTTAAATGAGTATAAAAAAGGTGAGGACGAGGCTTTTGCACGTTTACCCGATTTAATTTTGCTTGATGGCGGTAAGGGACAGTTGTCGGTTGTAAAACAGGTTATGGCGCTACATAACGTAGATATACCCGTGTTTGGTATGGTCAAGGACTCAAAACACCGCACCAACGCTATCGCCGATACAGGTAGTAATATTGCGATTAAGGCAAATCGACGTGCCTACACTCTTATTACTGCAATTCAAGATGAAGTTCACCGTTTTGCGATTAGTTACCATAAAGCGCGTAGAACTAAAGAAATGTTAAATAGCACTCTTACCGAAATTAGCGGCGTAGGTAAGGTTACGGCGGCTTCGCTTTTAAAACATTTCAAAACGCTATCTAAAATACGTAGTGCTAATGTTGAAGAACTTACATCCGTTAAGGGTGTTAGCCAAAAAACAGCACATAATATAGTTGAATATTTTAAAAATCATTAAAGGTTAGGTGTATTTGTGAGAACTTGTGGAATTTTAATGCCGATATTCTCGCTTGCTTCAAAGGGTGGAATAGGTACCTTTGGTAAAGAAGCGTATAGATTCGTTGACTTTTTAGAAAAAGCAGGGCAGAGTTGGTGGCAAATTTTACCGCTTTGTCCTACAAATTATGGTGATTCGCCATATCAGTCGTTTTCATCATACGCAGGCAATCCTTATTTTATTGACCCTGAAATTTTAATAGAAGAGAAGTTGCTTACTAATGATGAATTTGAATCATTTGATTTTGGCAATGACGATAAAAAGGTTGATTACGGAAAACTCTATCAAAACCGTATACCAATGTTAAAAAAAGCATATGCGCGTTTTGTGCCTGATGATGAATACAATGAGTTTTGCAAGAATAATAAACTTTGGCTTGATGAATACGTGCTTTTTATGGCATTAAAAAACGCCAATGATGACCTTGATTGGTATCAGTGGGATGAGGATATTCGTCTGCGCAAAAACGAAGCGCTTGAAAATGCTAAAAAAGTATATAGCGGCACAATGGATTTTTACCGTTTTGTGCAATTTAAGTTTTATCAGCAATGGTTTAAACTTAAAAATTATGCTAACGAAAAGGGAATTGGCATTATTGGCGATATACCAATTTATGTTGCTAACGATTCGGCGGACGTTTGGAGTGCTCCCGAACAGTTTATGCTTGATAGTAACCTTAAGCCAAAATTGGTTGCGGGTTGTCCGCCCGATGCTTTTTCTGAAGATGGTCAACTTTGGGGTATGCCGCTTTATGATTGGAAAAAGATGAAAGCCGACGGATACACTTGGTGGAAAAATCGTCTCGGTCACGCGTTAAATATTTATGATATGGTGAGAATCGACCACTTCCGCGCTTTTGAGTCTTTTTATGCTATTCCGTATGGTTCAAAAACCGCAAAAAACGGCAAATGGTTAAAGGGACCCGATATACATTTATTTAACGAACTAAAAAAAGAGTTTGGCGATGAGTTGCCTATTATTGCAGAAGACCTTGGCTTTTTAACCCCTGCGGTGCTGAAACTTCTTAAAAAATCAGGATTCCCAGGTATGAAAGTTTTGCAGTTTGCATTTGATGCAAGAGAAGAAAGTGATTATTTACCGCACAATTACAACAAAAACTGTGTTGTATATACAGGTACGCACGATAATGATACAATTATGGGATGGACTACAAGTGTTGACGTGGCCGACGTTGAGATGGCACGTAAATATTTGCACGTAACTGATGATGAGGGTTTTAATTGGGCTATGATGCGTGCGGCGCTTTCATCGGTGGCAGATACTTGCATACTTATGATGCCTGACTTTATCGGTCTTGGTAGTGAGGGCAGAATAAATACACCGTCTACTCTTGGTAGCAACTGGCAATGGCGAATTGATGCTTTCTGCATTAACGATTGGTTAGCAGGCATTATTAAAGAAAATACTGCACTGTATGGAAGAAGCAAGGCTAAGGATTTAGGATTTAGGATTTAGTAGGGGCGACCATTGGTCGCCTTTTATTTTTTGTAAAAAAATTTCAAAAAAGTCTTGACTTTTATGCTTTAACGCGTTAAAATATTAAAGGATTTTAAAAAGGAGTGATACTATGTTATTAAAAATTGGTATGTTGGTTGTTTTCTTTGGCATTATGGTGGCGGTTGGTCTTTATTGCCGTAAAAACTCAACTGACGTTAATGGTTTTGTGCTTGGCGGAAGAAGTGTAGGCCCTTGGCTTACGGCATTTGCTTACGGCACGTCATATTTTTCTGCCGTAATTTTTGTTGGGTATGCAGGGCAGTTCGGTTGGCGCTTTGGCATTGCATCTACTTGGATAGGCATAGGCAATGCCGTTATTGGGTCACTGCTTGCTTGGGTGGTATTAGGACGAAGAACGCGCCTTATGTCACAACATTTAGAAAGTGCAACAATGCCTGAATTTTTTGGCAAGAGATATTTAAGCCCTGCACTTAAAATAGCAGCGTCACTTATTGTATTCGTATTTTTAATTCCATACACAGCGTCGCTCTACAATGGTCTTTCTCGTCTTTTTTCAATGGCGTTCCCAGGTATTGATTACTCTATTTGTGTTATAGTTATGGCGGTGCTTACAGGTATTTACGTTATTGCGGGCGGCTATATGGCAACTGCTATTAATGATTTTATTCAGGGCATAATTATGATTGTGGGCATTATCGCCGTTATTGCCGCCGTATTATCAGGGCAGGGTGGATTTACTGAGGCGATTAAAGGCTTGGCAAATGTGCCTACTCAAAATGGTGTACCGGGTGCATTTAATTCTTTCTTAGGACCCGAACCGCTAAATCTATTGTTTGTTGTAATTCTTACCTCGCTTGGTACTTGGGGACTTCCGCAAATGGTGCAAAAGTTCTACGCTATAAAGAGCGAAAACGATATAAACAAGGGTACTATAATTTCAACAATTTTTGCAATAGTTGTTGCAGGGGGATGCTACTTCCTTGGTGGATTTGGCCGACTCTTCACAGGTGAACTTGATGCACTCGGTGGTGTAGATGCATTAGGATTTGACGCTATTATACCTGCTATGCTTGAAAAATTACCAGATATACTTATCGGTATTGTTATCGTTCTTGTGTTGTCGGCATCTATGTCAACTCTTTCTTCACTTGTACTTACCTCAAGTTCAACCTTAACTCTTGATTTACTAAAAGGGCATATAGTTAAAAATATGTCTGATAAAAATCAGGTTTTCATTATGAGAGTATTTATAGTTATCTTTATTGTTATATCGGCTGTAATCGCACTTAATAAAGATAAACTTGGATATATAGCAGATATGATGGGTATCTCTTGGGGCGCACTTGCCGGCGCATTTTTGGCACCTTTCTTATTTGGCTTATACTGGAAAAGGGCTGCCAAGGCATCGGTTTGGGCAAGTTTTATTTTTGGCGCGGGAATTATGATTTTAAATATGTTATTCAGACCGTATTTTCCAACGATTTTGCAGTCACCAATTAACTGTGGTGTAATTGCAATGCTTGGCGGTTTGGTAATCGTACCGGTAGTAAGTTTATTGTCGCCAAAACCCGACAAAGAATTGACAGATGATATGTTCTCGTGTTATCATAAAAAGGTTATTGTTGAGACAAAGGAGTCTCTCGGAAAATAATAATATTAGGTTGACGGTGTTATGTTGGTCTAAAAGAATTATAAAGGATGTATATTAAATGCCTATTACCGAAATTTTACAAAAAAATGCTGATTTTTATCCTAATGACATAAGTTTGGTTGAGATTAATCCGCAACTTGAAAATCGTTCACGAATGACGTGGCGTGAATATTCGCTTATTGAGGCGAATCCGAATGAAGCGTATCGTAAAGAGATTACTTGGGGTGAATTTAACAAGCGTGCAAACCGCTTTGCTAATTTATTGCTCACAAGGGGCATTAAAAAGGGCGATAAGGTTGCCATCTTGCTTATGAACTGTATTGAGTGGTTGCCCATTTATTTTGGTATTTTAAAGACGGGTGCTATGGCAGTTCCGCTCAATTATCGATATGCTGCATCAGAGATTAAATATTGTCTTGAACTTGCCGACGTTGATGCTATTGTGTTTGGTCCTGAATTTACGGGTCGTGTGGAAGAAATTTGTTCACGCGTTAAACGTGTAAAAATGTGGCTTTACCATGGTGAGGATTGTCCGACATTTGCAGAGCATTATGATAATCTTGTATCATATTGTTCATCTAAATCACCATCAATAACGTTAAATGATGATGATTTTGCTGCAATTTATTTTTCATCGGGTACTACAGGTTTCCCAAAGGCAATTATACATAAACACAGGAGTCTTGTTCACGCTTGCCTTACAGAGCAGAATCACCACAAACAGACCAAAGAAGATATATTCCTTTGCATACCGCCGCTTTATCACACAGGCGCTAAGATGCATTGGTTTGGCTCTTTTTTGGTAGGCGCTTCAGCTGTAATACTCAAGGGTATTAAACCCGAATGGATATTAAAGGCGGTATCAGAGGAAAACTGCAGTATTGTATGGTTATTAGTACCGTGGGCGCAGGATATTCTTGATGCTATTGAGCGCGGCGATATCAAGCTTGAAGATTATAAGTTATCACAGTGGCGACTTATGCATATAGGTGCACAACCTGTTCCGCCAAGTCTTATTAAGCGTTGGAAGCAATATTTCCCAAATCATTCGTATGATACTAACTATGGTCTTTCAGAGTCGATCGGCCCCGGTTGTGTACATTTAGGTATGGAGAATGAGCACAAGGTTGGTGCTATTGGTAAGGCAGGTTTTGGCTGGGAAACCAAGATTATCGACGAGAACGGCAACACCGTATCACGCGGTGAGGTTGGTGAGTTGGCAGTTAAGGGCCCGGGTGTTATGACGGCTTATTATAAAGATGAAAAAGCTACAAATGACGTAATTCATGATGGATGGCTTTATACCGGTGATATGGCACAAGAGGACGAGGATGGCTTTATTTTCCTTGTTGACCGTAAAAAAGACGTTATTATTTCGGGCGGTGAGAATCTATATCCCGTACAGATTGAAGATTATTTACGCAAGCACGAGAAGATAAGCGACGTTGCGGTTATTGGTTTACCCGATAGCCGTTTAGGTGAAATCGCTACCGCTATTATTCAGGCTAAAGAGGGTATGACCTTAACCGAGGAAGAAATTGAAGATTTCTGCCTTGAACTTCCTAGATACAAGCGTCCGCGAAAGATTATTTTTGCAGATGTGCCTCGAAATCCGACGGGTAAAATTGAAAAGCCGAAACTTCGCAGCATTTACTGCGGTGAGAGCGTTGTTGCTCAACAGAATGAAATTAAGTAGGGAAGGTTAACATATATGAAAAAATTATTACTTGGTAATGCGGCAGTTGCACGCGGAGCTTTCGAAGCTGGTGTAAACGTTGTTGCTTCATATCCCGGTACACCAAGTACCGAAATTACCGAAGAAATTGTAAAATTTAATGAAGTGTATGCCGAATGGTCGCCCAATGAAAAGGTGGCAGCAGAGGTTGCTATTGGTGCATCAATTGCAGGTGGCAGAGCTATGAGTTGTATGAAGCACGTTGGTCTTAACGTTATGGCCGACCCTGTATTTACTGTAAGTTATACGGGTGTTAACGGTGGTCTTGTTTTCTGTGTTGCGGACGACCCCGGTATGCATTCATCTCAAAATGAGCAGGACTCACGTCATTATGCTAAGGCTTCCAAAATTATGATGCTTGAGCCTTCGGATTCTTCTGAGTGCAAGGAGTTTACAAAGGCGGCTTTTGAACTGTCAGAAGCTTTCGATACCCCTGTATTTGTTCGCCTTTCTACCCGTGTTTCCCACTCACAGAGTCTTGTTGAATTAAATGACAGAGTTGAGATTCCGCTAAAAGAATATGAAAAAAATCCTGCAAAATACGTTATGATGCCTGCAAACGCGGTAAAAAGACACGTTGATGTTGAAAAACGTATTGCTGACCTTACAAATTTTGCAGAAACTTCTGAGTTTAATACTGTTGAAAATAACGGCTCAAAAATCGGTGTTATTTCGGCAGGTATTGCCTATATGTATGCTAAGGAAGCGCTTGGTGACAGCGTTGATTATCTTAAACTCGGTATGGTTTATCCGCTTCCTGAAAAGAAGATAGTCGATTTTGCAAAAAATTATGACGTAGTTTACGTTATTGAAGAACTTGACCCCATTATTGAGTCACATTGTAAGGCACTTGGTATTACTAATATTAAGGGTAAAGATGAGTTTACACTTCTTGGTGAGTATACACCTGCTATGATTAAAAAAGCGGTTTTAGACGAAAATGCGCCCGAATCTATCGCGCTCGGTGAAGCAATCCCAATGCGTCCACCAGTTATGTGTGCAGGTTGCCCTCATAGAGGTACCTTCTACGTGCTTAAAAAACTCGGTCTTGTTGTATCGGGCGATATTGGTTGTTACACACTTGGCGCAGTTGCACCGCTTCAGTCGGTTGATACCACAATTTGTATGGGTGCTTCGGTTAGTGCCGCTCACGGCATGGCTAAGGCAAGAGGTGCTGAATTTAATAAAAAGTTAGTTTCGGTTATTGGTGACTCAACATTTATGCATTCAGGCATTACGGGACTTGTTGATATAGTTTACAATAAGGGTAACAACACCGTAATCATCCTTGATAACTCAATTACAGGTATGACCGGACATCAACAAAACCCGACAACAGGTTATACCATACGCGGCGAGGAAACCAAGCAGGTTAACCTTATTGCGCTTTGCAAATCTATCGGCATTGATAACGTAGTTGTTTGTGACCCGTTTGACATTAAGGCATTCGAAAAGGTCGTTAAGGAAGAGGTTAATAGGGAAGAACCGTCAGTAATTATTGCTCAACGTCCCTGCGCACTTCTCAAAACTGTTAAGTATACAGGTCATTGTAAGATTAACGATAACTGCAGAAACTGCAAAATGTGTATGAAACTCGGTTGCCCTGCAATTACAATTAAAAACGATAAAGTAGTTATTGATAATACACAATGCAACGGTTGCGGACTTTGCTTAAATGTTTGTCCCTTTGGTGCAATAGAAAAGGAGGAGGCTTAATATGACTAAGAAAATTATGATTGTCGGCGTTGGCGGTCAAGGCACTTTGCTTGCAAGCCGAATCCTAGGTAATACGGTTATTGGTCAAGGCTATGACGTTAAGGTATCAGAAGTACACGGTATGTCACAACGCGGAGGTAGCGTGGTTACATACGTTAAGTATGGTGAAAAGGTTTATTCACCTATTATTGATAAGGGTGAAGCGGATATTATCTTGGCATTTGAAATGCTTGAAGCATATCGTGCATTACCATATCTCAAAAAGGGTGGTAAAATTATTATTAATAATCAACAAATTGACCCAATGCCCGTAATTACAGGTGCGGCACAGTATCCTGAAAATATTGATAAAAAGATTTCAGGTAATGCTGACGCTATTATAGTAGATGCGTTGTCTTTGGCAAGACAGGCTGGAAACACCAAAGCAGTAAACGTAGTTTTGATAGGTGTAATGGCTAAAAACAGTGAAATTGAGTATGAAAAATGGATTGAGACCATTAAAACAACTGTACCAGAAAAGTTTTTGGAAGTTAATTTAAAGGCTTTTGATTTAGGTTACAATTCGTAGAGCGTTAAGAGGTGTTTAAAATGCAATATTGGCAGGAACAATATGAAACTATGCCACGTGAAGAATTAAGACAACTTCAAGGAGAGCGACTTGCATGGCAGGTTAAAAGAATGTACGAAAACGTTGAACTTTTTAGGACCCGTATGGATGAAATTGGTCTTAAACCCGAAGACGTAAAAAGCGTTGATGACCTTAAAAAATTACCGTTTTCATACAAGCAAGACTTAAGAGATTATTATCCGTATGGTCTTTTTGCCGTTCCTATGAAGGATATTCGCCGTGTGCATGCTTCATCGGGTACAACAGGTAAACAGATAGTTGTAGGATATACCGATGGTGACCTTGAACGTTGGGCGGACTGTTTTGCACGTATGCTTATTGCAACAGGCTGTGATGAAAACTCATTTGTTCAGGTTTCGTACGGACTTGGACTATTTACCGGCGGTTTTGGTGCCCACGATGGTGCAATAAGAATTGGCGCAACCGCGATACCTATTTCGTCCGGTAATACACAGCGCCAAATTCAAACTATGATAGATTTTGGTGCAACCGTTCTTTGCTGTACACCGTCTTATGCTATGTATCTCGGTGAAACTATTGAGGAAATGGGTGTTAAAGACCAGTTAAAACTCAAAGTAGGTATCTTCGGTGCAGAACCCTGGACCGAAGAAATGCGTCACCAAATCGAAGAAAAATTAGGGCTTAAAGCATACGATATTTATGGCCTTTCGGAGATTATGGGTCCGGGTGTATCATACGAGTGCGAATATCAGTGCGGTATGCACGTTTGCGAGGACCATTTTATTCCCGAAATTATTGATCCTGATACGGGTGAAGTCTTAGGCGAAGGCGAGTGGGGTGAACTTGTTTTCACAACCATTACTAAGGAGGGTTTCCCTGTAATTCGTTATCGCACAAGGGATATTTGTTCACTTAATTATGAAAAATGTAAATGCGGCAGAACCCACGTCAGAATGAATAAACCACAGGGCAGAACCGACGATATGTTAATCATTCGAGGTGTTAACGTATTCCCATCTCAAATTGAAGAGGTGCTATTAAAGGTTGGTGGCGGCATTACGCCAAATTATCAGATTATTGTTGACCGAGTAAATAATACCGACGTATTTGAGGTAGAGGTTGAAATGAGTGAAGAAATCTTCTCAGACGGTGTTAAGGGTATTGAGAAGATTGAAAAATCCATCACCGAAAGTTTGCGTAGCACGCTTGGTATCGGTCCAAAGGTTAAACTTGTTAACCCGAAATCTATAGGACGTAGTGAGGGCAAAGCAAAGCGCGTAATTGATAAGCGCAAGTTGAAATAAGAAAGGGAGAAGATTATGTTTATAAAACAACTTTCTATATTTGTTGAAAATAAGCACGGCAGACTAGAAAATATAATAAGTAGTTTTGCTGACAATGGTATCAACATTCGTGCGTTATCAATAGCCGATACTACCGATTTTGGTGTACTTAGAGTAATTGTTGATGATGTAGATAAGGCAAAATCGGTGCTTAAAGAAATTGGAATTATCAGTAAAACCACTGATGTTTTAGCGGTATATATTGATGACAGAGCGGGCGGTCTCGCCGAGGTGCTTAAGGACATATCGGAAGCGGGAATATCTATTGAATATATGTATGCCTTCCTTTCAAAAACAGAGGGTAAGGCACTTATGGTTCTTAAAGCAGATGATGAAGAAGGCGCCGAAATAGTACTGCGTCAGCACGGAATAGGCATTGCAGGTCCTGGCGATATTAAGTAATCAAAAAACGCTTCACGTTACCTTTGGGTTTTGTGAAGCGTTTTTTAAAATAATAGAACAAAGTCCAAACACTAATCTGTTTGGGCTTTGTTCTTGTTGACATTATTGGGTATTTGGCATATAATATTACAAGGCATTTTTTGGAGGGTAATTGATGATTTGCAATAATATACTCGAAGCCTTGGGTAATACGCCAATTATTAGGCTTTCAAATATGGTAGATCCCGATTCAGCCGAGATACTTGTTAAGTTTGAGGGACTGAATGTCGGCGGCTCAATAAAGACACGTACAGCATATAATATGATTAAAACTGCTATAGATCAGGGTATTATAAAAGAAGATACCATTATTGTTGAGCCTACAAGTGGCAATCAGGGTATCGGTCTTGCGCTTGTTGGCGCAGTTTTAGGTATAAAGACTAAAATTATTATGCCCGACTCGGTTAGTGAAGAACGTCGCTTGATAGTTAATCACTACGGCGCAGAGGTTATTTTGGTGCACGATGCAGGCAATATTGGCGACTGTATTGAAGAGTGCGTTAAATTAGCTCTTAAAATGCAGGCTGAGGATAGTAGGGTGTTTGTTCCTCAACAGTTTGAAAACCCTGCTAACCCCGAAATTCAGCGCAATCAGACGGCTCGAGAGATTCTTGAACAGGTTGATGGTCCAATCCACGGCTTTTGTTCAGGAATTGGTACCGGCGGAACAATTACCGGTATCGGGGAAGTGCTAAAAGAAGCTAACCCTGATATTGAAATATGGGCAGTTGAGCCGGAAGATGCGGCAATACTATCCGGTGGCTCTATTGGCACGCATATTCAAATGGGAATTGGCGACGGTGTTATACCTAAAATACTAAATCAAAATATTTATAATGATATTTGTATCGTTAAGGATGACGAAGCTTTATCAACCGCTAAAGAACTTGCGAGTAAAGAGGGTATTATGTGTGGTATTTCAAGCGGAACAAATGTGGCCGCTGCAATAAAGCTTGCTAAAAAACTTGGCAAAGGTAAAACAGTCGTAACCGTTCTGCCCGATACCGCCGAAAGATATTTTTCAACCCCTTTATTTAAATAAGAGTAAAAACGCTACTGAAGTTTCAGTAGCGTTTTTTTAGTTTTTAAGGAGTGAGTCTGTTAGAATAAATTTTGAATAAATACGGGCGAAGTTTGGTAAAATATAGTATAGTATCAACTTTGCTTGGAGAATTATTATATGAAGAACTTAATTGTTGAGGATGAAAAGACGTTGTGCGCTGCGAAACTTGAAAAACCCTTCAGGGCTTTTAGGAAAAATAAGCGGGCTAAAAAATTTAAAGACGCATATTTTATTGGTGATGATAATTTTTTGTGTGATTATTTCTTTAACGCTGTAAGCAGACAAAATAATAAAGAGGCCGTCTTTAAAGGTCTTACATATGTACGTAGTGGATATGAAACCACATATCGTGAATATGTATTAGAGTCGAATCCAAATACTAAAATTTCTATAAAAGAATTACTTTCTTTAAAAGGCGGTGATAGTGCCGTTTTCTTTTTTGCCGATTGTGTTGGCGGACTTGAAAATAAAGAAAAGACAATCAAAATGCTCAAAAATATTTTTGCATTTATGAAACAAAGTAAAAAAGCGCGTATGGTTGTTACTGCTCTTTTACCTGAAATTGAGTGGTTTAAGGACGAGACTACCGCACTTTCTGAGCGTGAATACAATTTTTATATAGAAAAGGTATGCAAGAAAACACCCGAAGTTCAATATTATTTGACCCTTGAAAAACTCTGTCGTCAGGCGGTTAGAGATTCGGGACTTGATGTAAGACTTGTAAGATACGATAATGTTTTTGCATCGGATAGATGGCATACGCCATCGTTTGACCTACATGGAACGGTAAAGGAATGCATAAATAAAAGGGTTGTTATTACCGATGAAGACTGTGTATATAAATCATCACTTACCTATGTTCCAACAGCTTGTTATCAGATTTTTTATACCTTTGCTTTAGGTAGAACGGGACACGTCTATAACGGCGGCGAACAAAGCGTATCAAAGGATGATATTAAGCAGGAAATCTATAAGACTAATACCGATGTTTTCTCAATTAACCGCAATTTAAATTCTGGAATCACCCACAAATATAATGCTCTAAATTGCCTTAAAATTACGCGCTTGGCGCCCGAAGTTCCTTCAATGATTGCCGACGGCATTAAACACGTTGTTTCGTACGTGGCTGAAACTGAATATGATACAACCGACAACGTAGCCTTCTATGACGGAAAAATTAAAAATATTCAGGCGCTTGAGACAAAAATCCTTCTTGAAATCGACCGAATCTGTCGTAAACATGATATTAAATATTTCCTTGCAGGTGGCTCTTTACTTGGCGCAGTACGTGAGAAGGGCGCTATTGAGTGGGATGATGATCTCGATATCGGTATGCTTCGTGAGGATTTAGAGAAGTTCCGTAAAGTTGTTGAAAGTGAGTTATCGGACGAATTTTATCTTTCGGGTCCGCTTAATAAGAGTGGTAGCCATTATACGCTTGATAAGATTCGTCTTAAAGGCACATATTTTTCAACCAATTTTTCAAGTCACAGTGTTTTCCGTGACGGTATTTTCTGTGACGTACTTGTTTACGATAAAACAAGTAATAACGCGCTGCTCAGACGACTGCATAGATTTATATTGACGGCACTTACAAAATGCATCGAGATAAAATGGTATAATGAACCGCGCAGCGGTTATTATTATAGATTTTCAAAAATTATGTTGCCGATTTTCAGACTTATTCCTTGGGGATTATGGCATCGTGTTTTTGAGTTCTTTGCAACACTATTTAAGCACCAAAAAAATGCAAAATGGCTTATTGATACTGCAGGTAAAAAGGTTAATGATGACCCGATGCCGAATGAAGGTCTGCACGATATAGTTTACGTCGATTACGAAGACGTTAAGGCGCCCATACCGATAGACAGTTATCCCTATTTGTTCTGGGTATACGGTGCTCGCTATATGGAAAAGCCGGCACTTTGTCAGCGCCGTTGTCCGCATAATTTCGGAAGAATTGACCTCGGTAAATATGTTTTTGATATTGATGGAAAAACAGCATTCCGAGAGGTAGATATTAGAGGCGAACTGTTTGAAAATGAAACAGAGGTATAATAAAAACCCGTATTCATCTTAAGTGAATACGGGTTTTACATTTAAGTTTTAAACACCCAAAATTTCATAACCGCAAGGCATTCGCGAAGGGTACCGGGCAGTACCGAATACCAAGGAGTAGAGCTATGGTAATGCGTGGTTTCAAGCCCTGCCGATTTTGCGATACCGCGTGCGCGGTATACGTGATATTCGTTTGTAACGTATGCCACGCTATATTTGCTGCCAAATTTTTCATCCAAAATTGCCTTTGAGTTTATAAAGTTTTCGTATGTGCTGGTAGATTTATCCTCTTTAATGATCTTGTCACTCGGTATACCTTTGGCAATCAAGTATCTTTCCATGGCTAACGCTTCGGGTATTGATTCTTGATGTCCTTGTCCGCCCGAAACCACAATAAAAGCGTCGGGGTTTTTCTTGTTATATTCTACTGCGGCGTTAAGGCGGTCGGCCAATATGCGACTTGGTGTTTCGCCGTGAATGCCTGCCCCCAAAACGATAATAGCATCCTCTTTATAGGTTACGTTATTGCTTTTGCCGTAGCAAAAAAGAAAAGTTGAGAGTGATACCGCAAAAATAAGCACTATTATAAAAATTGCCTTTATCCATTTTGGAAGTGCACGAACAAGCGTATTAAAAAAGATATACCAAAAAATAAGTATACCGCCAAGCAATAGTGTTAGCACATTTCCAAGGTTAAAGTTTGTTGTAAAAGACAAAACTATACCATTGGTAAGCACCGCAATTCCGAGAATTAAAAGAAATGCTTTAATTATTTTTTTCACAGTATCACCACCTATAAAAATTATAGCACAAATTAAACTTTTTTTCAACGATGCATCGCTTTCGCGATATGATATAATATCCGTTCCTTCATATGCCGCAGGCATATATCATCCAACGAAGGTGGATATCATATCGAAGATATATCACCCGTTCCGCAAGGAACGGATATCATTGTAAAAAACCTCTTTTGTCAGGTAGACAAAAGAGACTTTTTTGTTGGTGGACCCGAAGGGGATTGAACCCTCGGCCTTACGGATGCGAACCGTACGCTCTCCCAGCTGAGCTACGGGCCCG
>JAFSDK010000059.1 GCA_017436255.1 Clostridia bacterium | reverse complement strand
TTGTTTCTTAAATCATAGCCCTGTTCAACAAAGCCGATATGACTTGAATTATCCTGTGTGCGAATTTCTTGGCGGATAAGTCTGCCCAATGAGTCATAGTCGTAATTATATTTGCGGTTATTTACGCTGTCAGTATGACTTAATAACACACCTACCGACGAATATGCCCAATTAAATGTTCTTACATTATCGCCATCGGTACGTACAGTTTGGTCAACAAGACCTAAACGATTGTATCTATAACCTATTGTATCACCGTTGCCGTAGGTTGTCAAGGTGAGTGCACCGTTACGTGATGCATAGGAAAGGGTAGTTAAGCTAACTTAACTACCCTTAAAATAATGTTACTTTTTCAAGACACAGAACCGTCCCCTTGTGTGCTTCCAGTTTTGTTTTTGGAGACAATAGAACCGTCCCCTTGTGTGGTCCCCAATAGAACCGTCCCCTTGTGTGTACCCTTAGGGATTACCAAGACTTTGAACAAAATGTTCGATTTCTTTTCGTATATCCACTAACATCTCATTTTGAAAAACTCTATATTTTTGCAGAATTGGATTAAATGAAATAAACGTAATATTTTCAAAGAAGGAACATATATACTCGTCAATTTCAATCAAACTACCGTTAGTATCTGTGAATTCAACTTGCAATGTTGCAGTATATCCATCAAGTTGTTTGTTTCGGTATTTGTCTGCCGTATCTATCCAACGGTGTACGTAAACAGCATAATTCCAGTTATATAATCTAGATATGCTTAAGCACAATCCATCAAATTCACTTTTAAATTTTGATAATTGCTGATCTTCGTATTTATGAATATCCGCTAACACGTGTTCATCTATTTCATAATAATTCTTGTACATAATTACCTCCGCCTCGGCCACCTGAAAAAGTCTCCTCCTCGGTTTCCGGTTTTAGGGTTCCACTTGTTTCCTTGCAGATGAATCCCGTGATTGTTGTGATTTGGATGCAATTCAATAGATCGAACAGCTCGACCGTTACCTTTGTTATATGAATATTTTATTCCTGGATAACCATCTTCGCCCAATCTGCCAACTTTTTCAATCTTAGTTAGGCTTTTTGTTGCTTTTCCTATTGCTGTACCCACGCCGTAACTTACAACAGCTTTAGCAGTACCCCAAGCGAAAGACTTGGCCGCATCTGCGACGCTATTAATATTTCCATCCAAAGCGTCCATAGCGACATCCGTTGCGCCGTAAATTAAACAGCCGGCAACAGGGCCAACAGCTGCAGTAAGACCACCTGATACAGCAGATACCCCTACTTTAGCCCAGTTTACTTCAGACAAAGATTTTCCAGATAATAATTGTCCAGCAAGCTCTAAACCTCCACCAATAACAGCACCAGCAATAATATTCCAAAATTGGCCACCCTTATCTTCTCGCATAACCGGGTTGTTATCGCAATAAGCATACAGATTTTTATCTGTCAATGCCATAGGAGTAGCAGTTAGCACATCTGTTGTATCTGGGGAAATAAACCGACCGATCTCAGGATCATAATAACGGCTGGATACATAGTAGAATCCCGTCTCAACATCGTAATAATAACCCCTGTATCTAATTGGGTTAATTTCACCGATTAGGCTATATTCAGGTAAATAATTAGTAGCGGTGCAGTTGCCCCAAGCATCATAATCATAAGCGGTTATTAAATCGCCGCCTGCGGTATAGATACCCAGCACGTCACCCTGCATATTGGTGGTTACGTAGTACGCGTGGGTGTACTCATCGGTAACAAGTCTTATTGAGGTAAGGTGACCATAACTATCATACAAGAAGTATAATTCATTTACCTTTTCACCTGTAGTAATATTGGTAGATACCTGGTAATGAATTACGTCGCCTACATAGTAATACTCGGTCTTTGTGTTACCTACCGTCTTACTTGCCCTAATACCGTCGGCATCATAGCTGTAGCTAATACCGTTATAGCTTGTTAATTGTCTGCCGTCCCAAGCAAGTGAGTTACCAAGATAGCTTGTAGGATTGCCTATTTCATCATAGGTTATTTGCTCGTTAGTGGTCACAACACCGTCGCCGTTAAGGTCAACCGAGGTAAGCAGATTATTCCAACCCTGTTTACCGTCATTTGAGTAGCCGTAAAGTATAGTTTTGTTTACAGTACCTAAATCGCCTGTGGTATAAGCATACTCGGTTTTTGAAGTAATATTGCCTAACTCGTCATAAGAGAATGTCGTTGTTTTGTTATTGGTAGCGTTATTCTCACGTATTAACTGATTTAGGTTATCGTAAGCGTATGAACGGTATTCTGCCGAGCCTGTAATACCTATTGCATCGGTATTTGTTTCGGCTCTTTGCGCCTT
>JAFSDK010000058.1 GCA_017436255.1 Clostridia bacterium | reverse complement strand
GTGGTTTCTGATACAATTTACTATTTCAATTACATACGTCCTGTTCGCAAACTGAAAAGAAAACCGCCAGTCCAATACAGGCTTGAACTGGCAGCTTAAATTATTTCGTTTTTTGTGTCTACTAACTATTGACTATTTCAGGAAGTAAAATTCCTAGCCGTTTTAATTTATGAAATATTAATTTTAGATGGTCATACCGCCGTCAATGGCAAGGGTTTGACCGGTTATGTAATCGGCATCTTCGCTTGCAAGGAAGTAAACCGCCTTTGTAATTTCGGTAGTAGTACCCATACGTGAAATTGGTAGGGAATCGGTGAAAGCCTTTTTATCTTCTTCAGATAATGAAGCGTTCATTTGTGTATCAATAAGTCCCGGTGCTATGCAGTTAACGGTAATTCCACTTGGACCAACCTCTTTAGCGAGCGCCTTTGTAAGACCTATTACGCCGGCTTTTGCGGCTGAGTAGTGTGCTTCACAAGCGGCACCTGTAATGCCCCACATAGAAGAGATATTGATGATTTTACCCGATTTGTTTTCAATCATATTAGGTAAAACTGCTTGGCAACAGTTAAATACGCCCTTTAGGTTAACGTCGATTATGTTGTTCCAATCAAACTCACTGATTTCGGTAAATAAACTTTGATGTGCAATTCCTGCATTGTTTACAAGAATATCAACCGAGCCGAACTTATAAATTGTTTCTTTGACCATAAGGTCAACTTCGAGTTTGTTGGTAACGTTGGCTTTGTGTGCCATTACCGAGTAGCCGTTGCTAGCCAAAGATTGTTGTAAGAGTAGGGCAGACTCGGCAGAGGAATTATAGTTGATTACAACGTTATATCCCTTTTCAGCAAAGTAGATTGCAATATTAGCGCCAATACCCTTAGAAGCGCCTGTTACGATGACGGTTTTCTTTTTTTCCATAAATACCATACCCCAAATAATATTCTGTAAAAACATTATAACACAAAGCCTTGATAAATGTAAACAGTAATTAATTAAATTTTATAAATAGATAACAATACTTAGGTTTACATAAGAAGGGAGTGACTATATATTGTGTAGTTTACATAATAAGTTTACATAACACTAAAAGGTTACAAAAATTTAATTTGACATAATCTATAATTGTTATATAATTAAGTATGCTAGTGAATTTAGCATACTTTATTTAATTGCACAGTTTGTGTGATTTTTTTGCGGCTATTTTTCTTGTTTACATAATACTTCGTTTCTGTAAACACAACATCTATATTTTCAGTTGCTTTTTGCATCAAAATATTGTGGTTGAGTTATATCTTGTCCGTATAAATCATAGTATTTATAAACGGAGGTATAATGTATGAAACGTTCAGGTATTGTAAATTTAAGCCATTCAAAATTTGTTGATACTGTTTTAAAAAATAATGTTGTAATAATTTTGGCGGTTTTCTTTATTGTTGGTGTTGTTATTGGTGTTATGTCACTTGGTAACAACGATACACTTTTTAGTATTACTAAAAATGATTTTGTAAACTTTCTAAATCAACGCCGCAACTCTTCGTTTGGTAACGTGTTTATCAGTTCTTTTTTAAACATTTTACCGTATGCGTTTTTAATATTTATTTGCGGTACGTCTATTGTGGGAATTGCGCTTACACCGTTGTCGGTTATGTATCGTGGTTTTTGTTATGGTATGACCGCTGCGTATCTTTACAACACAATGTCGCTTCAAGGCATTGCTTTTAATTCACTTATTTTAATTCCAACAACGCTGGTTGCGGTCTTTGGTTATTTAACCTGTGGTCGCGAAGCCTTTAATTTTTCGATAAATTTAGCAAAAATTTCAATGCCGAATGGTCAGGCGGTAAATATATATAACGATTTCAGACTTTATTGTAAACGCTCGTTAATTTATTTTATGTTTTACATAGCATCTGCTTTGCTTGATGCAATAATGTGTGTTTCGTTTATCAAATTCTTTAATTTTTAGGATGTTTAAAATGATTAGTTTTACGGTTGATTTTGAGAACTATCTCATTAACGAAAAAAAGTCATCTAAAAATACAGTTGAATCTTATATGCGAGATATTTCTAAGTTTGTTTCATACTGTGAACTAAATCATATTAAAAATGTTACCGCAGTTAATGATGATGCAATTAAAAAGTACGAACAGTTTATGCTGTTTAACGGTCAGAGCGAATCTTCAATTTCGCGTTCATTCGCATCACTTAGATGTTATTTTCACTTCTTAAAACGTCAAAAGTTTATTGATAATTTGCCTGAGATTACCGTTTCAAAACGCACCGCAGTTAAAAAATTACCCGAAATTTTAACAAATAAGGAGATTTTAACATTACTTCAACAACCTGATGCATCTGACTACAAAGGTTGCCGTGATAAAGCAATGCTTGAACTTTTATATGCTACCGGCATCAAGGTTACCGAGTTAATTGAATTAAACGTTGATGACATAAATCTTCAAATTGGTATTTTACATATGCACTCGTCAAAAGGTGAGCGAATTATCCCGATTTATCCCGACGCCGTTAAATCACTCAAAAACTACCTGATTAACGTAAGAAGCGTTGTGGTTGAGAATGAAGATGAGCAAAGGTTGTTTACCAATATGAACGGACAACCTATGACAAGACAGGGTTTTTGGAAGATAATTAAACAATATGCTTCTTCTGCTAAAATTAAAAAGGATATTACACCACACACAATTCGTCATTCATTTGCAGCACACTTGCTCGAAAATGGCGCACAATTAAGCGATATAAAAGAAATGCTCGGACATGCCGATATTTCTTCAACACAAATATACGCTCAGTTGATGAAGAATAAATACGCAAGTTCTTACAGTCGTTTTCATCCGCTTGCAAAATAAAAGACACAGTAAAACGTTTTGTTTTCTGTGTCTTTTTTGTTTAGGAAAGGGCAACTTTGCAAAAATTAAATCAAATGTAAAATAAAAAGAGGGCGTTCGGAGCGTTCACATAGGGAGAAATTGGTTTTGGAATAAAAAATTGCCCTATATCTTTGCCTCAAACCTTGCAATACGCCAGTATATCTACGGTTTTTCGGCTTCGATAATAGAACAATTTTTTAAATTACAAAACTGCACGCACCCGAAAAAGATGAATTTTTAGTGGGATAACAGACGAAAAGGCACGGTAATGCTGACGCATACCGTGCTTTTTTTAACACATTAGACCGCAAAAATTCACTTTTTCGAGCAAATTATCCCTATGTGAGCGCTCCGTTAAAATCCCTCTTTTTTAATACAATTTTACATCTATCCAAAGATTTTCGTAATAGTTGCGAATTTCATTATCAATATCATGGAAATATTGAGTTTTCGGTGTATTTGCCTCGTTCGGATAAAGAATTTCGTTGCCGTAATAGTAATAATCAGGGTTATTTACAACGGAAGTATTTGGCGAAGCATAACCGATATATTCTGCATTTGCAAGTGCGATATCCGGCTCTAAAAGGAAGTTAATAAACATAAGCGCCGCTTCATAATTCTGTGCATTTTTAGGTATGCAAGCCGAATCGACAAATATGTTGGTGCCTTCTTTAGGATAAACAAATGCAAGGTCTTCATTATTCTCATACATAGTTAAGAAGTCACCCGCATAGTAGGGTGCAAGGGCGGCTTCGCCGGTCTCCATTTTTCCGTAGACCTCATCCATAACGTAAGATTGAAGATATTTCTTTTGCTTTTTAAGAAGAACTGCCGCCTTATCCCAATCAGACTTGTTGGTTGAATTAAGGTCTTGCCCCAACATAAACTGTGCAATTGCGAAAGCATCACGTGGGTTATTAAACATCAGAATATCATCTTTATATTTTTTATCCCATAAAATATTCCAACTGTCAGGCGTTTGCTTAACCTTTTTAGTGTTGTAAATAAGGCCAACCATTCCCACACAATAGGCAACGGTAAATTCGTCCTTTTCGTCAAAATACAAACCCTTATACTTATTATCAATCAGGTCGAGATTTGTAAGTTTAGAGGTATCAAGTTTTAATAACATATCCTCATTTATAAGACGCTCTATCATATAGTCGGACGGGATAATAACGTCGTACGAAACGCCACCGTTTTTAATTTGCGAATACATAGTTTCATTACTGTCAAAGGTAGTATAATTAACCCTAATTCCGGTTAGATGTTCAAACTCTTTAACGGTATCAATGCTATCATCGCTACCATCGGAAATATATTCACCCCAGTTATAAACGTTAAGGGTGGTGCCTGCATATTCTTTAGTATATTCACCGCGTAAATCAAGTTCTGCATAGGTGTAACCGCAACCGCTTAAAACAACACACAAAGAGCAAATCATACAAAAGGTGAGTATTATAGATAAAATTCTTTTCATCGTCTTGCCACCTTTCTTTCGCTATTGTTTTGCATAGTATTATAAAGTATTAACAACACAAATACAGTAACAAAAATAATTGTTGAAAGGGCATAGGCGTCGGGAGTAACGGTCTTCTTTGTCATATTGTAAATAACAATTGGCAAAGTCTGATAGTGACCGCATGTGAAATAACTGATTACAAAGTCGTCAAGCGAAAGTGTAAACGCCATTATAAAACCACTGAATACACCGGGCATAATGCTTGGTAATACCGCCTTAAAGAATGCCTGTAAAGGAGTACACCCAAGGTCAAGTGCCGCTTCGGGAAGGTGTTTGTCAGTTTGTTGTAATTTTGGCATAACAGATAAAATTACGTAAGGTAAATTAAAGGTAATGTGAGCAATAAGTACTGTAAAGAAACCTAAGGACTCGTTTAAACCGATAAGTTTACCAAAGAACACAAACAAAAGCATAAGTGAAATACCGGTTACAATATCAGCATTCATCATCGGTATATTTGTAACCGACATAACAAGACTTTTGGTTATTTTCTTACGTAGTTGCAAAATGCCAATAGCTGCCGCAGTACCAAGCACGGTTGAAATAATTGCCGACAGTATAGCAATTAAAAGTGTGTGTCTAAGTGCGGTAAGCATAGTGCTGTTGTAAATTAACTCCTTGTACCAATCAAGCGAAAAGCCCTCAAAAACCCAAACACTTTCTGCCGAGTTGAATGAGAAAATAAACATAACAAGTATTGGCGCATACAAGAAAACGAGTATGAGCGCAATATAAAGCTTTGATAGAAACTTCATATTATTACCCCCTCGTCTGTTTCATCGGTGAAACGATTCATAATTGCCATTGAAATAAGGATAAGAACCATTAAAACAAGTGAAAGGGTAGATGCAACGTTATAATGGTCGGGTCCGATATTGAAAAGATATTCAATGGCATCACCGATAAGCATGGTTTTGTTACCGCCGAGTTTTTGAGATATGTAGAATGTGCTGACCGATGGTACAAATACCATAGTTATACCCGAAACAACACCTGGTAAGGTAAGTGGGAAGATTACCTTTTTAAGTTTTTGCCAACCGTTACAACCTAAATCATCCGATGCTTCAAGCAAAGAGGTGTCGATTTTTGACATAGCGGTGTAAATAGGTAAAACCATATACGGTAAGAAATCGTACACCATACCGAGAATAATAGCACCCGGCGTATTGATGAGTTTAAGCGGTTCAAAGCCTAAACTAACTAAAAAGTTGTTGATAATGCCTGTATTGGCTAAAATACTTATCCAAGAATAAGTTCTAATAAGGAAGTTCATCCACATAGGGAAGATAACCATCATTAAAATCATACGCTGTGACGAAATTTTTAGTTTAGTCATCGCATATGATAAAGGATATGCGATTAAAAAGGTAATAATTGTAGAAATTACAGCGTAGGTAATAGACAGTAAAAAGGCTTTACTGTATTTACCAAGCGATAAAAAATTATCAATAGTAAATTCACCCACAGGATTAGTGATGGAATAGTAAACCATCATAATCAAGGGTACAATGATGAAAATTGCAGCCCAAACGTAATAAGGACAGGCAATAATTCGGCGACCTAATGCACTATTTTTCAATTTTCATCCTCCTCAACGTCAGAAAGATGATCAATTTCTTCACTGTATGAACTATAATCGCCGTATTTACCTGAATATTCACTCTTTTTCATGATGTGAATTGCGTCGGGTTCAATGTATAGACCAACCTTGTCGCCAACAAACTGTTCATCGGTCGTCTGTATCATCCATTTGAAACCACCGATATCTACGATTATTTCATAATGAACGCCGAGGAATGTTATAGAAGTAACAACACCCTCAAGCATACCTTTGCTGAGCGGTACAATATCAACGTCTTCAGGACGAACAACAACGTCGACAGGCTCGTTCTTTTCAAAACCACTGTCAAGACACTCAAATTTTTTGCCCGAAAACTCTGCTAAACGGTCATCTATCATTACGCCGTCAAGAATGTTGGATTCACCGATAAAATCGGCTACAAAGGCATTTTTAGGCTCATTATATATATCTTTTGGAGTACCAACCTGCTGAATTTTACCGTTATCCATAACAACTACGCGGTCGGACATAGAAAGCGCTTCTTCCTGGTCGTGTGTTACAAAAATAAAGGTAATACCAAGTTGTTGTTGAATCTTTTTAAGTTCGGTCTGCATATCCTTACGAAGTTTAAGGTCAAGCGCCGCAAGAGGTTCATCCAAAAGTAAAACCTTAGGATTGTTTGCGATAGCACGTGCAATAGCAACACGCTGTTGTTGACCACCCGAAAGTGTATCAATTTTACGCTTTTCAAGACCCGTTAAATTAACGAGTTTTAGCATTTCGCGAACCTTTAAATCAAGTTCTTTTTCCGGTGTCTTTTTTACGCGTAAACCAAACGCAACGTTTTCATAAACGTTAAGGTGCGGAAATAGCGCATAACGCTGAAAAATGGTGTTAACCTGACGCTTGTGAGCAGGCACACCATTTATTTTATTATCGTCAAAAAGAACGTCGCCTTTGTCAGGCTCAACAAATCCTGCGATAATACGTAGTGTGGTGGTCTTACCGCAACCCGATGGGCCGAGTAGGGTAATAAACTCTTTGTTACGAATATCAAGGTTGATATCGTCAAGCACCGTTTCACCGTCAAATGCTACAGAAATGTTCTTTAGCGATACGATATTTTCATTTTGTCTCATTTAAAGCATCCCCCTTTGCGGACACAAAGTGCCGCGTAAACCGTAATCAGTTCTGCGCGATACTAAGTAAAATCTCTGAACACAACCTCCGCAAAGAGTTTTCTAATCGAACGATCAGCTGGGTTCTTGACTTTACTTTCAACACAGATGCCCATTTAGATAAAAATTATCTAAATATTTACCTTTAACTTTAGAACATAACACCTAAAAAGTCAACACTTTTTTTAAAAAAACCGACAAAATTCAAAGGGAATTTGGTACTAAGAAATATATTCTCTGTTTTGCTCGTTTTTTCTTTGATTTTCTTTAGTTTTTGCGTTTGATAATTGAGAAGAAAATTTTGGAAATATTACAATAAAATTATTGATGAATGGTTAAAAGTATGATATAATTACATAGATTATACGATGAAATGGAAAGTGTTGCTTTTTGGTAATTTTGGGTATTGATCCGGGATATGCGATTGTAGGATACGGAGTTGTTGAATCAAACACTATAAAATTCAGGCCTATTGAGTTTGGTGCAGTTACAACTGCTGCAAAAATACCGTTTACTGAGCGCCTCGGAAAAATATATGAAAATGTATCATTTTTGATTGACAAATACCACCCTGACGCTATGTCGATTGAAAAGTTATATTTCAATACAAATACTACCACAGCGATTGATGTAGCCCAAGCGCGCGGTGTGATTATTTTAGCAGCGCAGCAAAAAGGTGTTCCGGTTTACGAATACACACCATTACAGGTAAAACAATCGGTTACCGGATATGGTCGTGCCGAAAAACACCAAGTAATGGATATGGTAAAACATATGTTATCTCTTCAAGCGGCACCTAAACTGGATGATACCGCAGATGCGCTTGCTCTGGCAATATGTCATGGCCACTATGCTGGTTCTTCTTATGGAAAACTTAAACTGGAGGGTAAAATTTAATGATTTCTTCTCTACGTGGTAAATTGATTTATTCTGATAAGGATTTTATTATTGTTGAATGCGGCGGTGTCGGTTTTAAATGTGCTGTCAGTCTCAATACCGTCGGTAAACTTCCTAAGTTAAATTCTGATATTTTTATTTATACTTATATGTCTGTTAAAGAGGATGCAATTGATTTATTTGGATTTTTTTCATTAGAGGAAATTGAGTGTTTCAAGCTTCTGCTTAGTGTTAGTGGCGTTGGACCTAAAATGGCAATTGCACTTTTATCTGAATTTACTGCTGACAGAATTTTGCTTTTAATCGCATCGGGTGACTCAAAGTCGCTTACCGCTGCATCGGGCGTTGGTAATAAGCTAGCCCAAAGAATTGTGCTTGAACTTAAAGATAAGGTCGGTACTAATTTTGCTGTTGGTGGCTCCGCAGAGATTGCGGCAGTAGGTAATGCTACCGCTATGTCAAATACTAAAGAGGCAATTTCGGCATTAGTTGCTCTCGGTTTCGCACAGAGTGATGCAGCTTTGGCTGTGGGTAAATTTGAACCTTCGCTTTCTACTGAAGAACTTATTAAACTTTCACTTAAAGAACTATCAAGGCAGGTGTAAAATAAATGGAAGAGATGGATTTTGAAAACAGAATTGTAGCGCCCGAATATATTGCTGACGATTCAGAAACAGAAGTATCATTAAGACCTAAAACACTTGATGAATATATTGGTCAAGACAAGGTTAAAGAAAATCTTTCGATTTACATTAAAGCTGCTTTATTACGTCATGAATCGCTCGATCACGTATTGCTATACGGACCACCCGGACTTGGTAAAACGACACTTTCCGGCATTATTGCGCGTGAAATGGGTGTTAATTGCCGCGTAACTTCGGGACCTGCTATTGAAAAACAAGGTGATTTGGTCGCTATTCTCACCAATCTTAATGAGGGTGACGTACTATTTATAGACGAAATTCATCGTCTCTCACGCAGTGTTGAAGAAATTCTTTATCCCGCTATGGAAGATTTTTCGGTTGATATTATTATTGGTAAGGGACCTTCGGCCCGTTCTATTAGACTTGATTTACCGCACTTTACTTTAGTGGGTGCCACAACACGCTCGGGTCAGTTAACGGCACCTTTGCGCGACCGTTTCGGCGTACTTTTACGTTTAGAACTTTACACGCCTGAACAACTTGCGGGTATTATTGAACGTTCTGCTTTAATACTAGGTATTGAGATTGAACATGATGGTGCACTTGAAATAGCTTCACGCTCACGTGGTACACCGCGTATTGCCAACCGACTTTTAAAGCGCGTTAGGGATATTGCACAGATTGAATTTAACGGCATAATTACCGAACAGGTTGTTCAATCAGCACTTGCGCGTTTTAAAATAGATGAACTTGGTCTTGATGAATTCGATCGTAAAATGTTATCGACAATTATTAATGTTTATGGTGGCGGTCCCGTAGGTCTTGATACGTTAGCTGCGGCAATGGGTGAAGAGTCAATCACTATTGAGGACGTTTATGAGCCGTATTTAATGCAGATAGGTTTTCTCTCACGCACCTCACGTGGTAGATGTGCTACTAAGTTAGCCTATGAGCATTTGGGAATAGCAGTGAACGAAAGCACTGTACAACAGTCTATTTTTTAAAGGATAAATTTATGCGTTTTGTAGAAGATTTTAAAGATTATGAATTGATAGATGCTACGTCAGGTCAAAGGCTTGAACGTTGGGGAGATATTATTCTTGTTAGACCCGATCCAACTGTTATGTGGGATGAACCACAAGAGGATTTGCGGTGGAATAATCCGCACGCAATATATCATCGTTCAAATTCGGGTGGCGGTTATTGGCAGGAAATTAAAAAAGTACCTCAGGTGTGGAATATCGAATATAATGGCCTTGAATTCCGCCTAAAACCAATGGGATTTAAGCACACCGGACTTTTTCCTGAGCAAGCAGTTAACTGGAAATTGGCTACCGAATTAATTAAAAATGCTAACAGACCCATAAAAGTGCTCAATATGTTTGCGTACACGGGCGGTGCTACTGTTGCATGTCTTAAAGCCGGAGCATCGGTTACACACGTTGACGCTTCAAAAGGTATGGTGCAATGGGCGAAGGAAAATGCTGTGGCATCGGGTGTCGCAGACAGAGAAGTTCGTTGGCTTGTAGATGACTGTCTTAAATTTGTTAAAAGAGAGATAAGGCGCGGAAATAAATATGATGCCGTAATTATGGACCCACCGTCATATGGACGTGGGCCTAATGGTGAAGTATGGAAACTTGAACAACAAATTTCCGAATTGCTTAGTGAAACGGGTAAACTGTTAAGTGATGATGCTCTATTTTTCTTTCTTAACTCCTACACAACAGGGTTATCACCGACAATTCTTAATTATCTTACAAAACTTTATATCGCCAAAGATAAAGGCGGTAAAATTTACACCGATGAAATCGGTCTTAAAGTAACAAAAAAACCGATTGTATTACCTTGCGGTAACACGACGGTTTGGATTGGTGAAAAATGATGGATAATATTATCGAAATTGATAACCTTTATTACTCATACGAGGATGAAGATAATTATTCGGCAGTAATTGAAGACCTTAATTTAAAGATTGAGAGAGGTAGTTTTACCGTAATTCTCGGTCATAATGGTTCCGGCAAATCTACTTTAGCAAAACTTTTAAACGGCTTGTATAAACCCACAGGTGGTACTGTTAAGGTTAACGGTATGCTTACAACCGATGAAGATAAAGAGTTTGAGATTAAAAAGACGGTTGGTATGGTCTTTCAAAACCCTGATAATCAACTTGTTGCATCGGTTGTTGAAGAAGACGTTGCCTTTGGTCCTGAAAATTTAGGTATTGCACCAAACGAGATACGTGAGCGCGTTGATTATGCGCTAAAAAGTGTTGGTATGTACGAGCATAAAGATTCGTCACCAAGCAGATTATCGGGCGGACAAAAACAGCGTGTTGCTATTGCGGGAGTTATCGCTATGAAGCCGCAATGTATAGTTTTGGATGAACCTACTGCTATGCTTGACCCAAGCGGCAGGCAAGAGGTTATTGATACTATTTTAAAATTAAACAAAGAACAGGGCATAACCGTTGTGTTAATTACCCACTTTATGAATGAAGCCGAATTTGCCGACAGAGTTTTAGTTATGGATGATGGCACGATTCTTGACGACGGCAAACCTGCCGATATTTTTTCAAAAGTAGAATTTTTAAAAAAATGCGGACTTGACGTACCGCAAACTACCGAACTGTTGTACGAATTATCAAAAAACGGTTTTGATGTATCAAGAGGTATAATTTCGGCTGAAGAAACCGCCGAAGCAATTGCAAAGTTATTTTAATTGGAGGAGAGAGCGTGTCTTTTTTGCGTGTTGAAAATTTAACACACATTTATAATCAAAAGACCACCTATTCGCGTGATGCAGTATCTAACGTTAGTTTTACTGCCGAAAAAGGCGAAATTATAGGCGTAATCGGACATACGGGTTCGGGTAAATCAACCCTTATTCAGCACCTAAACGGACTGCTTAAACCCGATGAGGGGCATATTTATATTGACGGTACCGATATTTGGGCTGACCCTAAAAAGATTAAAAATTTCAGATTTAAAGTTGGTCTTGTATTTCAATATCCTGAATATCAGTTGTTTGATGAAACGGTATATGATGATATTGCCTTTGGTCCCAAAAATATGGGGATGAGTTCTGAGGAAATAGAAAAAACCGTAAATGAAATTATTTTAGAGGTTGGTCTTTCTAAAGATTATCTTGAAAAATCACCTTTTGACCTTTCGGGTGGCGAAAAGCGTAGGGTTGCAATAGCAGGTGTGCTTGCAATGAAACCTGAAATTATTGCTTTTGATGAGCCTACCGCTGGTCTTGACCCAAGTGGCAGACAAATGGTAACCGATATTATCAGAAACTATCGTGATAAATATAATGCTACCGTTATTATTGTTTCTCACTCTATGGAAGATATCGCCGCATTAGCAGATAAAATACTTGTAATGAACAAGGGCAAACTGCAAATGTATGGTACACCAAAAGAAGTTTTTTCAAAAGGTCTTGAACTTAAAGAAATTGATCTTTCTGTTCCGCAAGTTACAACAGTTTTTGATATTTTAAGAAAAAAAGGTTTTAATTTGCCCGATAATGTAATTACTGTAGATGAAGCAGTAAAGCTTCTTGTTAATTTAAAACAGGAGGGCTGCACTAATGATTAAAGATTTAACTATTGGACAGTACTATCCTGTTAACAGTTTAATTCACAGCCTTGACCCAAGATTTAAAATTGTTTTATTGGTTGTGTTGCTTGTATTCACTTTTATAGCCGATAATTTTTTTGCACTTGGTCTTATGGTTGCGTTTGTTTTAGTAGTTATGGTAATTTCAAAAGTTCCATTTTCTATGTATCTAAAAAACTTGAAAATTATTTTACCAATTTTAATTTTCACGATGTTACTTAATCTGTTTTATGTTGCAGATGGTGTTGTTTTGTACGAATTTTGGGTGATAAAAATTACGGTTGGTGGAATTAGCCGTTCTGTATTTATGTCACTAAGGGTGATTCTGCTGATTATTATTAGTGCAACGTTAACCTACACAACAACACCAAACGACCTGACAACTGCAATTGAAAGATTATGCTCTCCGCTTAGATTTATTGGTTTAGGTAGTGCGGTACACACAATGTCAATGATGATGACCATTGCCTTACGTTTTATACCTACGTTGGTTGAAGAAACTGAGAAAATTATAAATGCGCAAAAAGCCAGAGGCGCCGATTTTGAGAGTGGTAAACTAATGCAAAGGGTAAAAGCAATTATTCCGATTCTTATACCTCTTTTAATATCTTCCGTAAGGCGTGCTTATGATTTAGCCGAAGCGATGGAAAGCCGTTGTTATAATGGCGGAAAAAATAAAACTATGATGAAGCAGTTAAAGATTAAAAACGGTGATATTATTTCGACAATTGTTGTAATTATATTCTGTTGTAGCATTATAACGCTAAATATTTTTTTCTAAATTTTGGTGAGTTATGAGTAGATTTCTATTAAAAATTTCATACGATGGCACTAATTATCACGGATGGCAGGTGCAGCCTAACGGCATCACAATTCAACAAGTTCTGTGTGAAAAATTATCAGTATTAACTAAGGAAAACGTCGGTGTAACGGGGTGTAGTCGTACCGATGCAGGTGTACACGCCAATGAATTCTTTTGTCATTTTGACGTACATCATGAACTGCCGGTTTCGGCTTTTATCAAAGGTTTAAATGCCATTTTACCAGATGATATTGCCGTACTGAATTGTCTGCAGGTTTCAAACGATTTTCATGCACGATATACTGCCAAAGGAAAACAATACATTTATAAATTTTATGATGGTGATATTCCTAACCCATTCCTTAAAAGATATACGTTAACTGTACCTAAAAAAATCAATGATGAACTTGTGTCTGAATTTTGTAAAAAAATGATAGGTAGATATGATTTCTGTGGTTTTTCTTCAAGTAAGAGAACCGTCGAAGATACCGTAAGAACTATTACCGCTTGTGAGATAGAACGTCAAGGCGACGTTGTGTGCTTTAAAATTACCGCAGACGGATTTTTGTATAATATGGTTAGGATAATTGCCGGTACAGCACTTGATGTATCAAACGGTAAAATTTGCAATGATGACATTATAAATATAATTAATTCAAAACAGCGTGATCGCGCAGGTGCTACGTTACCTGCTCATGCACTATATTTGAATAAAGTATTTTATTAAAGAGGTAATTTAAATGCCTGAATATAAAAAGAAAAAGGTTAGAAAAATTAGGAAAGACACTAAAAATACATATACTGATGAAATAAAAATGATACCCAAAGAAAAGCGAAAGTTTAATAATAAAGTGGACCGAGATAATGAAGAAATTAAGTCTGCGGCTCCTGCAAAAAAGAAAATTCGTGTTATTAGAGGTAATAAACTTCGTAATAAAAAGCGTAAACTTATTTTTCTTTATATTATTATTGCCTTAGTCACTTTATTAGTAACTTTTTCATTTTGTCTTCCCACTGGGGTTATTGAATTTCTGCAAAATTCAATTGCAAAAAGTGGAACCGGTAATGGCTATCAGTCTAGCATTTCCGGCGGTTCATTAATTAATGCGGTGCAGGTTGATGATATTTTTATTACTGTAACACCTACACAGGTTAGTGGTTATAATTGCAAATCCGGTAAATCGTTATTTAATTATAGTCATGGTTATGAAAGACCTTTGATAACTACTTCCGAAGCGCGTTTCATTATTTATTCACAAGGTGAAAAAGAATATGGCGTTTATAATTTTCAAAATCAATTGATTTCAGCAAAAACGGAAAATGATATTTTGACTGCTAAAATTGCTAGAAATGGTACATTTGCGATTGCTACACAATCTGATGGATATTCTTCAGAGGTTGCTGTATATAATAAAAAAGGTAAAGAAATTTACAGATGGTTCTGTGCGGATTACATTATTAACGACATTCAACTTGATGATACTGGTAGAAAACTAGTTTTATCTGCGATAAACGCACAAAAAGGTAGTTATGTTTCAAAATTATATGTTTTGGAATTTGATTCAGCTACACCTGTTTATACAAAAACTTTTGAAAATCAGATACTACTGAATCTTGATGCAGATAATGCTAAGTCATTTTATGCCATTTTTGAAAATAGAGTTGAGTTTTTTAATTGGAATTCTTTTGAAAACAAAGTCTTTGAAACAAATAAAACTTTTATTTATAATCGTCCGAGTAATAAATGTTCGCTTTTAGTAGCGGGTCAGCAAAACAACAAAGGCAACAATACCGTTTATGTTTTCGACAAAAAAGGTGATAAGATATCGGAATTTAATGTTGATTATGAGATTCAAGATATAGCTTTTAAAGGCGATTGTATTTATATTTTAAGCGATAAAATAGTATATTTATATTCAGTAGACGGGGAGAAAGTAGCAGAAGGACATTGCACCTTCGGAACCGTAAGAGTATTATCAATTTCACATCATAATGCTATTGTTCTAACCGACAATTCCGCTGATAAAATTAATTTAGAATAGAGGTATGTTTATGGCAATTTTACTTGATTTAATAATTATTGCAATATTTATAGTTTCTGTTATTCTTACAGTAAAAAAAGGATTTATAAAATCAGTTGCATTAATTGTAAGCTTTTTGGTTGCACTTTTTGCTGCGGTAACACTTAGCGGACCGATTTCTGATTTCATTTATGATAAGATTATTGGTCCTGGTGTTGTTAAAACGGTTGAAACAACTATAACCGAAAGCATAAATAAAACAGAAGAAGGTATTTCAAAAAGCGTTTGGGATTCATTGCCAAAATTTGTTAAAAACAATGAAAACGTTAGTGAATCTGATTTTAAAATAGATATTGCTAATGTTGATACAGCACATTCCGTTGCCGTTAAATTAAGCCAAAATACAGTAAAACCAATTGCCGTTTCATTTGTTAAGGTTATCACGTCACTTATATTATTTGTTGGCCTGTCTTTTCTTTGTAAATTTTTAACCAAACTTCTTAGTGGGATATTCTCATTTAGTATAATTGGTAAAGTTAATCGTTTTCTCGGTGGAATTTTGGGTATTGTAAATGGTACAATTTATGCTATAATATTTATCCTGTTAACAAAGTTTTTAATTTCAATAACCGGTGGATTTTTATTTTTTACTAATGCATCAGTTAATAGTACGTATATTTTTAGGTTTTTGCTTGAATTATTACCGGGCATTTTCTAATTCTAAAGGAGATTTAATTTTAATATGAAGTTGTGTTCAAAGTGTAACAAAAGACCTGCAGTAGTGTTTATTTCTGACCCTACAAAGGCGGATTTAGGCCCGCAGGGACTTTGCCTTGTTTGTGCTAAAGAATTAGGCATTAAGCCTATTGACGATATGCTTAAAAAGATGAATATTTCGGATGAAGATATTGAGCAGATGAGCGAACAATTTATGGATATAATGGCTCTTAATGATGAGTCTGAAGACGATGCCTTCTCACTTGGTACCGCTCCGGCCTTTCCGTTTTTAAATAACTTATTTGGCGATTCTACTGCTACTGAAAATACGCAGGGCGAAGTTGATGAGAAGAAAGATAAGCCGAAAAAGAAGAAAAAACGCTTTATTGACCAGTATTGTGTAAACCTTACCGAAAAAGCACGAATCGGCAAGCTTGATGCTATTATTGGTCGTGATGATGAACTTTCGCGAGCTATTCAAATTTTATCACGTCGTTCAAAAAATAATCCGTGCTTAATTGGCGAGCCCGGTGTTGGTAAGACTGCCATCGCTGAGGGACTTGCAATGATGATTGTAAATGGTCAAGCGCCTGCAAGACTTCTTGATAAAGAAATATATTTATTGGATTTGACAGGGCTTGTTGCTGGTACACAGTTTAGAGGTCAATTTGAAAGTCGTGTTAAGGGACTTATTGACGAAATAAAGAGTCAAGGTAATATAATTCTTTTTATTGACGAGATTCATAATTTGGTTGGTGCTGGCGACTCTGCCGAAGGCTCTATGAATGCCGCTAACATACTAAAGCCCGCGCTTTCACGTGGTGAAATTCAAGTGATTGGCGCTACAACATTTAAAGAATATAGAAAATATATTGAAAAAGATGCAGCACTTGAAAGAAGATTTCAACCTATTACTGTTGAAGAACCTTCAATTGCCGATGCTGAAAACATTCTATTAGGTGTCAAAGGCTACTATGAAGGATTTCACAACGTGACCGTTTCTGATGAGTTGGTTAGAAAAATAGTACATCTTTCTGAACGTTATGTTAATGATAGATTTTTGCCGGATAAGGCAATCGATTTGCTTGACGAAGCATGTGCTTGTGCAAGTCTTGCAAATAAGGCCGTTGACCAACTTTATTCAGTAAACAAAAAAATTAAAGAAACAACTATTGAAATTGAAAATCTTGAAGCCGAGTTGGATAATCCTGATTATGAAAAACTCGCTAATAGAAAGGCAGCTCTTGAAAAGTATAAAAAAGATGCCGCTATGTTGTATGAACCTGCATCAAACAAAGTAGTTACCGATATGGACGTTGCCACTGTTATTGAACTTTGGACCGGAATTCCTGCGGCAAAGATTCAAGAAAGCGATCTTAAAAAACTTTCAACTCTTGAGAGCGAAATCAAAAAACGAATTATCGGTCAAGATGAGGCTGCGCATGCAGTTTCTGCTGCGGTTAGACGTTCAAGAGTACAAACAACTGCACATCGCAGACCGGCTTCATTTATATTTGTTGGTCCCACCGGTGTTGGCAAAACAGAACTTGTTAAGGTATTATCTGAACAACTATTTTCAACTCCTGAAACAATGATTAGACTTGATATGTCTGAATTTATGGAGAAGCATTCTGTATCTCGTTTAATTGGTGCGCCTCCCGGATACGTTGGTTATGATGAAGCAGGACAATTAACTGAAAAGGTACGTCGCAAACCATATTCCGTGATTTTACTTGATGAAATTGAAAAGGCACATCCTGATGTTCTAAATATTTTACTTCAAATTTTTGATGATGGTCGTGTAACAGATGCACAAGGACGTGTAGTTAATTTCGAAAATACCATAATCGTTATGACATCAAATGCGGGTAGCGACAAGCAGGGAAGTGCAATTGGATTTGCTAAAAGTGAAACTGATATTTCAAAGGAAAAGGCACTTAAAGCACTTAGTGAATTTTTACGTCCCGAATTTTTAGCTAGAATTGATGAAATCGTGGTATTTACGCCGCTTAGTGAGGAAAGTCTTGTAAGGATTTCTGCTTTAATGCTTGATGAATTAAAGTCGGTTATGTATGAAAAAAATATTGAAATGACATATGATAATTCTGTTTGTAAGTATTTAGCAAAATCATCTTCAGGTGCAAAATCAGGCGCACGTGACTTGAGAAATAGAATTCGTAAGAATATTGAAGATAAAATTGTCGACATTATTATTGACAACTGCGATAAAACCATTACAAAAATCGACGTTAAGTACCAAAATGAATTTATAATTACGTATAAATAATTTTAATTTTTCGCTTGACTAACGGCGGGGATTATGTTATTATAGTCCTTGCCGAAAAACTGCGGGTGTAGTTCAATGGCTAGAATCCCAGCCTTCCAAGCTGGTCGTGTGGGTTCGATTCCCATCACCCGCTCCAGAATACAAAAGCATCAACCTTTATGGTTGGTGCTTTAATTTTTATTGTTAGTTATTCAACGGGAATCGAACCTAAGGTTCGCTCTCTTGCGGTTCCCGACGATTCGATGCTACCGCATCTCAATTGTCGACCGCGGCGCTTCGTTTTGCTCGCTCCATCGTCCACTGGACGCGCTCGCAATCTCACCCATCACCCGCTCCAGAATACAAAAGCATCAACCTTTATGGTTGGTGCTTTTCTTCTTTGTTTTATCAAGCCAAGTGACAAAATATTATGTTAAAACAAAATTTTACTTAAAAATTACTGTGATTTACAGGTGTTTTTTATTTAATGAATTGTTGACAGAGGAAATTTTAAAAGTTATAATAATTAAATATAACTTTAGCACTATGGGGGTTAATTATGTTATCGCAAGAAATGATAAATTTAGGACAGGTTAGATCTGTAATTCGTGAAATGTTTGAATATGGTAATAAGCGTGCTGCTGAAATAGGTAGAGAGAACGTTTTTGATTTTAGTCTTGGCAACCCAAGTGTACCTGCGCCGTCAATTGTTGATGAAACCATCATGAAACTCATTAATGAGGAAGATTCTGTTAAACTTCACGGTTATACCTCGGCACCGGGAGATATGAACATACGAAACATCGTCGCTAATTGGTTAAACGATACATACGACACCACATTTACCGGTAATAATATTTACTTTACAACTGGGGCTGCAGCTGCTTTAACAATTACTTTTAAAGCAATAGCTGAAAAAAATGATGAGATAATTGTTTTTGCACCTTTTTTTCCTGAATATAAGGTATTTATTGAAACCTCTGGTGCTAAAATGAAGATTGTTAAATGTCGTGAGTCAGATTTTCAGATTGACTTTGATGCATTGAAGGCAGCTATGAACGAAAATGTGAAGGCCGTTGTTATAAATTCACCCTGCAACCCTTCAGGCGTTGTTTTCTCGCGCGAAACAATTGAGAAATTATCTGAAATTTTGCGTGAAAGTGAAGAGAAATTTGGACATCCGATATTCCTTATTTCTGACGAACCTTATCGTGAACTCGTTTATGATGACATCGAGGTTCCGTTTGTACCCAAATTTTACGATAACACCATAGTTTGTTATTCATTCAGTAAATCATTATCACTTCCGGGTGAACGAATCGGTTATATTCTAATTTCTGACAAATCATTTAATCCATCTTTGATTTTTGATGCAGTTGCAGGTGCCGGCAGAGCGCTCGGATACGTATGTGCTTCAAGTCTTTTTCAGCGTGTTATACCACATTGTCTTGGTATGACGGCCGATATTGATATTTATAAGAAAAACCGTGATATACTTTGTGACGCTTTAAAAGAATACGGTTTTGATTTAGTTAGCCCTGACGGTGCGTTTTATCTATTTGTTAAAGCACTTGAAAAAGATGCTAACAGATTTTGCGAAAATGCAAAGAAATATGAACTTTTACTTGTACCGAGCGACAGTTTTGGATATGAGGGTTACGTAAGAATTTCTTATTGCGTTTCAACCGAACAAATTTTAAATTCTTTGCCCGCATTTAAAGCCCTTGCCGACGGATACAGAAACGGGGAATTTTAATGAATAAACTCGAAATTGCACGAGAAAAAATCAATAAAATTGATAAACAAATGGCGGAACTTTTTTGCGAGCGTATGCAGGCTGCAGAAATGGTTGCCGACTACAAAAAAGAAATGGGTTTACCTATTTTTGATGCTTCTCGTGAGGAAACACTTATTCAAAACAATTCAAAATTGATTGATGATAGTACTTACAGAGCCTACTATATTAACTTCTTGCGCGACGTTATGAAGATTTCACGTAGTTATCAGCATAAACTTCTTAACGGTATGAAGGTGGCTTACAGTGGTGTTGAAGGTGCTTTTGCACATATTGCCGCAGGTAAAATCTTTGAAGATAGTCAGAGAGTTGCTTTTCCTAATTTCAGTGAGGCTTACAGAGCCGTTGTGGACGGCGAGTGCGATTGTGCGGTATTGCCAATCGAAAACAGCAGTGCAGGTGAAGTAGGACAGGTTATTGACCTAATTTTCTCGGGCAGTTTGTACGTTAATGGTATTTATGAACTTTCCGTTTCGCAAAACCTATTAGGTTTACCTGATGCCGAAATTTCCGATATTAAGCGAGTATTTAGCCATATACAAGCGTTAGAACAATGTAATAATTATATTCGCGATCATGAATTTGACGCCGTTATGAGCGATAATACCGCTATTGCTGCACGCCACGTAGCAGAGGCTAATGAAAAATCAAATGCCGCAATTGCAAGCACAGAAACTGCTATGCTTTATGGTCTTAAGGTACTTGATTCAAATATTAATGAAAGCCATGTAAACACAACTAGATTTGCAGTTCTATCACGTTCTCAGCATATTAAATCATCAAATCAAACCGACAATCACTCAATTATCTTGTTTACGGTGCGTGATGAGGCAAGTGCTTTGGCAAAAGCCATTAACGTAATTGGTAATCATAAATTTAATATGCGTTCGCTTAGAAGCAGATCTATGAAAAATTTACTTTGGAAATATTATTTTTATATTGAACTTGAGGGTAATGTAAATTCAGAAGATGGCAAACTTATGCTTAAAGAATTATCGGAATTTTGTGACAAACTCAAGGTAGCTGGTTCTTTTTATGACCATATCGATTTGAAATAAGAGGTTATTATGACTATAAGAATAAATTTGGACGACAGAAGTTATGATATTGCTATTGAACGTGGTATTTTAACTCGTGCCGGCAAGTTACTTAATCTAAATCGTAGCGTTCTTATTGTTACGGATGACGGTGTACCCGCTGAGTATGCCGAGTGTATAGCCGAACAATGTTTAAACCCTGTTGTTGTTATCATTAAACAGGGTGAAGAAAATAAAACTATAAGCACCTATGAACAACTATGTCGAACAATGCTTGATTTTAATTTTAATAGACACGACTGTGTTGTTGCGGTTGGCGGGGGTATAGTAGGAGATATTTCCGGTTTTGTCGCTGCGTCATTTATGCGTGGTGTTGATTTTTATAATATCCCAACCACCTTGCTTTCTCAGGTTGACTCATCAATTGGTGGTAAGGTTGCAGTAAATTTAGACACGTATAAAAACATAATAGGTGCTTTTTATCAACCTAAAAAGGTGATTATTGACCCCGAGGTTTTAAAAACATTACCCGAACGTCAATTTGCAAACGGTATGGCAGAAGCGGTTAAAATGAGTTTAACAAGTGATGCCGAACTGTTTGAAATTATTGAAAAGTCTGATATTGAGCAAAACATTGATGTAATCATTGAAAAATCACTACTTATAAAGAAAAATGTGGTTGAAAACGATGAACGTGAACAGGGAATTAGAAAAATCTTAAACTTTGGTCACACAATTGGCCACGCTATAGAAAGTGCAGAATATAAAAATCTATATCACGGCGAATGTGTTGCGCTTGGTATGTTGCCTATGTGCAGTGATTCGGTTAAAAATAGGCTAATTCCCGTGCTTAAAAAGATAGGTCTACCGGTCATTTATGATTTTGATAAGGCCGTTGTAGCTGAAAACTTGGCACACGATAAAAAATCTTCATCAAAAAGTATTACAGGTATATTTGTCGAAGAAATCGGTAGTTACAAAATTGAAGAATTAACAATAAATGAATTTAAGGAATTATTATGAAATACGGTTTAATTGGTGAGAAATTAGGTCATAGTTTTTCGGCCGAAATTCACTCTCGAATACTAGGTTATGAATATGAGTTAAAAGAAATTGCCCCCAAAAACATCGCTCAATTTATGGAGGCAAAGGATTTTTGCGGCATAAACGTAACCATTCCGTATAAAAAAACAATTATTCCTTATCTTGATTTTATTGATGAAAAGGCTAAATCTATCGGAGCCGTTAATACTGTTATCAATCGTGACGGCAAATTATACGGTTATAACACCGATTTTGGCGGTTTATTACTGCTTATTAAACGTTACACAGATAATTTATCAGGTAAAAAAGCACTAATATTAGGTGATGGCGGTACAAGTTTAACTGCAAAGGCAGTTTTAGAACATCTTAACGCTAAGGAAATTTACGTTGTAAGCCGTCATGAAGGCGATGGTAAGATTTCTTATGTGGAAGCCAAAACGCACCATAGCGACGCAAATATTATAATTAACACCACACCCGTTGGCATGTATCCTTTGGTTGATGGTTGTGTAATTGATATTGAAAACTTTAATAACCTAGATTTAGTTGTTGACGTTGTGTATAATCCGTTACGCACCGATTTAGTTTTAGCCGCCGAAAAGAAGGGTGTTAAGGCTGTTGGAGGCCTTTATATGTTGATAGCTCAGGCTGTTTTAGCCGCAGGCTATTTTACAGGTAAAGTACTTGATACAAAAATCATTGACCAACTGTATAACGCGTTCACATTTAAAAAATATAATATTGTTTTAACCGGTATGCCGGGTTGCGGTAAGTCGACTGTGGGTAAAATATTGGCAGAAAAACTAAACATGCCTTTTATTGATACCGATACCGAAATCATTAAAAAAACAGGCAAGGAAATCACCGAAATTTTTGCTGAGGTTGGCGAAGCAGGTTTCAGAGCAATCGAAAGTGAAGTTATTGAAGAAGTTTCACTTAAAGATGGCTGTGTAATCTCTACAGGTGGCGGCGCCGTTTTAAATTACGATAATGTCAGACGCCTTAAACATAACGGCATTATTTACTTTCTTGACCGACCTATCGACGAACTTATACCTACGTCAGACCGACCGTTAGGCAATTCAAAAGAAGATATTATTAAACGCTATAATGAGCGTATTGGTATTTATAAAAGTACAAATGATTTTACAATTGACGTCGGCTCTATAGACGTTACAGTTGATACTCTTTTAAGTGTGTATTTTGATAAAAACGGTGGTTCGGTTATTATAGATAAATCAACCGCTTGCGGACAGATTCTTGCACCGCCCTCAAAGAGTATGGCGCACCGCTTACTTATATGCGCGTCGCTCTCAAAAGGCAAGAGTATTATCAAAAATATTGCATATTCACAAGACGTACTCGCGACGATTGACTGTCTTACTGAAATGGGTGCTAAAATTACCTGTAGCGACGGTTTTGTTGAGGTTGAAGGAATAGATATAACTGAGGCTAACACTTCTGTTACCCTCAATTGCAGAGAGAGTGGCAGCACATTAAGATTTATGATTCCTTTACTTCTTTTAAGCAAGGAGATTTCTAATTTAACCGGAAGTAAATATCTGTTTACCCGTCCGCTTGACGTTTATAAAGATATTTGTGATAAGCAAAATTTGTGTTTCAAACTGGATGGTAATTTACTTACCGTTTCAGGTGTTTTAAATGGTGGGGAATTCTCTGTACAGGGTAATATCAGCAGTCAGTTTATAAGCGGTTTGCTATTTGCTTTACCATTGGCAAATACCGACAGCACGATTAATATTATCCCACCCATTGAAAGTCGTCCATATATTGATATGACCATTGCGGCCCTAAAAACATTTGGTGTTGTTGTTGAATTTAAAGATGAAAACACAATATTTATTAAGGGTAATCAGACCTATAAGTCGACCGATATTTTTGTTGAAGGCGATTATTCTAACGCCGCATTTTTAGATGCATTAGGTCTTATCGGCGACAATGTAGAAGTTTTGGGTCTTAATGAAAACTCAATACAAGGTGATAAGGTTTATAAAAAGTATTTTAAATTGTTAAAAGAGGGCAGACCTACGCTCGACGTTTCTGCTTGCCCTGATTTAGCACCGATTCTTGTTACCTTGGCGGCCATTTTTAATGGTGCAGAATTTACAGGTACTAAACGACTCGAGATTAAAGAAAGTAACCGTGGTGTAGTTATTGCTCAAGAACTTAAAAAGTTTGGTGCCGATATTAAAGTTTTTGATAATAATATTGTTGTAAATAAATGCGAACTGCACGCTCCCACTACACTGTTATATGGCCATAATGACCACCGAATTGTTATGTCCTTAAGTGTAATTTCAAGTATATTTGGCGGTGAAATTTTGGGATATGATGCGGTTAACAAGAGTTATCCTGATTTCTTTAATGTTATAAATAATTTAGGCATAAAAACACTTTTTAATTAATCTTGAAAGGAGTATGTTATAATGAATATGGAATTCATTAGAAAACTGCCTGTACCGGCACAGATTAAGCGACAAATGCCGTTACCTGAAAAGTACGTTAATATTAAACAAAAACGCGATGATGAAATTAAAAATATATTTTGCGGTAATGATAGTAGATTAATTTTAATTATTGGTCCGTGTTCTGCCGATCGCGAAGACTCGGTTTTAGATTATGTAAGCCGACTTCGTGAAGTTCAGGAAAAGGTTAAGGATAAAATATTTATTATTCCTCGTTTATATACAAACAAACCGCGTACTACGGGTGATGGATATAAGGGTATGCTTCATCAACCCAACCCCAATGAACAACCCGATATGCTAGGTGGAATTCTGTCTATACGAAAACTACATATAGATACAATTCTTAATACCGAATTTACCTGTGCCGACGAAATGCTATATCCTGAAAATTACCGTTATTTAGATGATTTACTTTCATACGTTGCTATAGGTGCACGTTCTGTTGAAAATCAACAACACCGCCTTACTTCAAGTGGTTTTGAAATTCCTGTTGGTATGAAGAACCCGACAAGTGGTGATTATTCGGTAATGATGAACGCTATACTTGCGGCGCAACACCCCCACACCTTTATTTATCGTGGTTGGGAAGTAAAGTCACTTGGAAACGAATATGCCCACGCAATATTACGTGGTTTTGTTAATAAAAGCGGACAGACCTTTCCAAACTATCATTTTGAAGATTTAATTCATCTCTCACAAACCTATAATGATAGCGGTCTTAAAAATCCTGCGGTAATTATTGACACAAATCACGCAAACTCCGGTAAACAATATCTTGAACAGATACGCATATGCAAAGAAGTATTACATAGTTGTCGTTATTCATCCGAAGTAAAAAAACTTGTTAAAGGTTTTATGATTGAGAGTTATTTGGTTGATGGTTGTCAATCGGTTAGCGGCACAACCTACGGTCAGTCAATTACCGACCCATGTTTAGGTTGGGAAAAAACAGAAAAACTTATTTATGATATTGCTGAAATACTATAAAGTGGAGAAAATTATGGATAAAATTATTTCTGATTTAAAAATTGCCATTACAGAATTATGTGACATCGCTAACGTAGAAGCAGGAGACATCGTTGTTGTTGGTTGCTCAACCAGTGAAGTTACGGGCGGTAAAATTGGTAAAAACTCAAATGTTGAGTATGGTGAAATTATATTTAATACAATAAATGAAATTTTAACCGCAAAAGGTGCTTTTCTTGCGGCTCAATGTTGTGAGCATCTAAACCGTGCAATAATTATTGAAAAAGATGCAATTACAACTGAGGAAATTGTTAATGTCGTGCCGCAAATCAAGGCAGGTGGCTCTTTTGCTACTGCAGCATACAAGGGATTTAAAAATCCTGTTGCCATTGAAAATATTAAAGCTGATGCGGGCTTGGATATCGGACTTACACTTATCGGTATGCATTTGAAAAATGTTGCAGTACCGGTAAGACTAAGTGTTTCCAAGATTGGTGATGCGGTTATTGCGGCAGCAAAAACAAGACCTAAATTTATCGGCGGCGTAAGGGCTGTTTATGACGATAGCATTATTTAGTTAACTTACAACACATTATATTGTGGTTGTTTTTTTAAAAAACATTATATAAGGTATTTTTTCTTTAAAATTTTGATGTATAGTGTTGACATTTATTTGCTTTAAGTGTATAATTTCTACATAATTATTTAGTAAAGGTGGGGGAAGAATGTTACTACTAGAAGAACGCATTAATAAAGATGGTATTATTGGTGCAGGTAATGTTCTTAAGGTTGACAGTTTTCTTAATCACCAAATGGACGTTTCATTTTTAACGAAACTTGCCGAAGAATTTTATAGACTTTATAAGGACTGTGACGTAAACAAGATTTTAACAATCGAAGCTTCCGGTATCGGTATAGCTTGTTTAACGGCGCAGTTTTTTAATGTTCCTATGGTCTTTGCAAAAAAATCAAAATCAAAAAATATTGCTGGTGACGTTTACACAAGTAAGGTTGAGTCTTTTACTCACGGCACTGTACATGATATAATTGTTTCTAAAGATTTTTTAAAAGAAAATGATAACGTGCTTATAATTGATGATTTTTTAGCAAAAGGACAGGCACTATTGGGCCTTACTAAACTTGTTAAAGATGCCGGTGCAAATGTTGTAGGATGCGGTATAGTTATTGAAAAAGCTTTCCAGGATGGTGGCGATTTAATTCGTAACCAGGGTATAAGAGTTGAATCTCTTGCTCGCATCAAGAGTATGTCGGTAGAAGACGGTGTAGAATTTTGTTAATTGTTTATTAGACCGTAAGGTTATAATAAAAATAAAAAAAAGGGGAAAATCACAATGAAAAGATTACTCGCACTTGTTCTTGCTATAGTAATGGTTGCAGCTTTTGCTGTTGGTTGCTCTGGTAAGAAAACAGGCAATGGTGATGACAACAACGTTCTTTCAATCAATGATGTTGAGAAGACTGTTCCGGACACCATCACTGCTATTCCGAAGGAAGAGTTAAAGGTTGGTTTCATTTTCTTACACGACCAGAACTCTACCTATGACAAAAACTTTATGGATGCTGCTACTGCAGTAACCGAGCGTCTCGGTCTCACAAACGATCAGGTTATCTTTAAGACAAATATTCCTGAGTCTGAGGCTTGCTATGAGACTGCTAAAGAACTTGTAAACGCTGGTTGCGACCTCATCTTTGCTGATAGCTTCGGTCATGAACCCTATATGATTAAAGCTGCTAAAGAGTTCAAGAATGTTCAGTTCTGTCACGCTACAGGTACTCGTGCTATCACAGAAAAAGTTGGTAACTACCACAACGCTTTTGCTTCTATCTATGAAGGCCGTTACCTCGCAGGTATCGCTGCTGGTATGAAGCTTAAGGAAATGGTTGCTGCCGGTAAAGTAACTGAAGACAAGCTTAAGATTGGTTACGTTGGTGCTTTCCCGTACGCTGAAGTTATTTCAGGTTACACCTCTTTCTACCTCGGCGTTAAGTCGGTTTGCCCGACCGTAAAGATGGAAGTTAAGTATACAAACTCTTGGTTTGATATTACTGCTGAAAACACAGCTGCTAAGGCTCTTATTGATTCAGGTTGTGTTCTTATCAGCCAGCACGCTGACTCTTCAGGTGCTCCGAGTGCTTGTGAAGAAGCAGGCGTTCCGAACATCGCTTACAACATTGATACTTCTAACATTGGTCCTAACACAGCTATTATCTCTTCTAAGATTTCTTGGGAGCCTTATTTCGAGTACATCATCAAGACCATGATCAACGGTGGTAAGATTGATGCTGACTATTGTGCTGACCTTGAAAATGGTGGCGTTCAGTTAACTAAACTTAACGAAAAGGTTGCTGCTAAGGGTACAATGGAAGCTATCAACGCTGCTAAAGAAAAGCTCATCAAGGGCGAACTCAATGTATTTGATACCGCTACCTTCACTGTTGGCGGCAAAAAACTTACAACATACTTAGCTGACGTTGTTGATAATGGTGACTATGTTCCTGATTCAGAGGCTATCTCTAACGGTTACTTCAGCGAATCAACAATGAGATCTGCTCCTTATTTCAATATTATTATTGACGGCATCACTGCTGAACAGTAATTTTAGATTTACGGGCGGAGCAAAATTTTGCTCCGCCTTTGTTCTATTTTTAGTTTTGAAAAGAATGTTGGTTTCAACACTCTTTTGAAAGCTAAAGAAACGGGGGAAATATAATGAATTCTTCGGCTGCTATTGAATTGAAAAATATTACCAAAACCTTTGGCTCGGTTATTGCTAATAAAAACGTTTCTTTAACCGTAAACAAAGGCGAAATTCTTTCAATTCTTGGCGAAAACGGAAGCGGTAAAACTACTTTGATGAATATGATTTCGGGAATTTATTATCCCGATGACGGTCAAATTTTTATTGACGGCAAAGAAGTAGTTATATCATCACCGCGCGATGCTTTTGATTATAAAATCGGTATGATACATCAACATTTTAAACTAGTTGATGTTTTTACTGCTACCGAAAATATAATACTCGGTCACGAGGATAAGCAGAATTATAACTCGAAAAAAGCAACCCAAAAGGTTAAAGAAATCTGCGATATGTACGGTTTCGAAATCGACCCCACAAAAAAGATATATAATATGGCTGTTTCTGAAAAGCAGACCGTAGAAATTATCAAGGTTTTATATCGTGGCGCAGATATTCTTATTCTTGATGAGCCTACCGCAGTTCTTACACCTCAAGAAACCGAGAAACTCTTTAACATTTTAAGAAAGATGCGAGACCTTGGCAAAGCAATTATCATTATTACCCACAAACTTAACGAGGTTTTGGAACTTTCTGATAAGGTAGCCGTTTTAAGAAAGGGCGAATACATCGGTACAGTAAATACTGCCGAAACCAACGAATCGGAGTTAACCGAAATGATGGTTGGTAAAAAAATTTCGTTAAATATTGAACGATCTGTTCCGGTTGATCCACAGGATAGACTTATTGTAGAAAATATTGACTGCAAAAATAGGGAAGGAGTAAAGCTTCTTGATAACGTAAGTTTCACGGCTCGTTCGGGTGAAATTTTAGGTATTGCAGGTATTGCAGGTTCGGGTCAACGCGAACTTCTTGAAGCTATTGCGGGTCTTCAACATTTAGAAACCGGTAAAATTCTATATAACAATCCTAAAACAGGTGAAGTTGACGACCTTAAAGACAAAACACCAATGCAGATTAGGGAACTTGGTGTTCGTCTTTCGTTCGTGCCTGAAGACAGACTTGGAATGGGCCTTGTAGGTAATATGGATATTGCTGAAAATATGATGCTTCGTAGCTATCGTAAAGGCAAATCAATATTCCTTGAGCGTAAATCACCACGAGACCTTGCAGAACATATTATTGAAGATTTAGAGGTAATTACTCCCGGCGTTACAACTCCTGTTAGACGTTTATCGGGTGGTAATATTCAAAAGGTACTTGTTGGCCGTGAAATTTCCTCTGCACCTACCGTTTTAATGGCGGCATATCCTGTTAGAGGTCTTGATATTAACTCGTCATACACTATTTATAATCTATTAAACGGACAAAAAGAAAAGGGAGTAGCCGTAATCTTTGTTGGCGAAGACTTAGATGTACTTACTGAACTTTGCGACAGAATTATGGTAATTTGTGGTGGTAAGGTCACAGGCATTGTTGATGGTAGAACCACTTCTAAAGAAGAAATCGGTCTATTGATGACAAACTCACGCGGAGGTGAAAACAATGAGCAAAAATAGTTCAAATACTGTTAAAGAACCTCTAATTCACTTCACCAAGCGCGATGATATTACAGGTATCAAATCGGTTTTAGTTCACGGAATTGGCTTATTGGCGGGCTTAATTGTTTGCGCCGTGTTTATTATGCTTGTTACAGGACTTAGTCCTATAGAAGTTTACGTAAAAATGTTCCAAGGTACATTTGGCGGTGATGTTACACGCCTTAAAGCACTTCACCACACCGCTATCTTGCTTGCGATTTCACTTGCGGTAACACCTGCATTTAAGATGAAGTTCTGGAATATTGGTGCTGAAGGTCAGGTACTTATTGGTGCTCTAGCTGCTGCATTTTGTATGCTTGAGTACGGCAATACGCTTCAAGAGCCCGTTTTATTGCTTGTTATGTTCCTTACAAGTATGTTGGCAGGTATTATTTGGGCTATTATTCCTGCTATATTTAAGGCACTTTGGAATACTAATGAAACCTTGTTTACACTTATGATGAACTATGTTGCCACTACACTAGTTGGTTATTTCATAATGGTTAAGGACCGCTCAGGTAGAAGTGACCTTGGTATTTTAAATGAACGTACAGGTTACGGATATTTACCAAAACTTTTTGGCCAAGACTACTATCTTAATATTTCAATTGTAATCTTTATAACAATTCTTGTTTTTATTTATCTTAAATACAGCAAACAAGGATACGAAATTTCAGTAGTAGGTGAGAGCCAAAACACCGCAAAATACATCGGTATTAACGTTAAAAAGGTTATCATTCGTACTATGGCAATTTCGGGTGCTATCTGCGGTATTACGGGTCTTTTACTTGTTGCAGGTTCACCGACACCGAGTATTAACGAGAGTATCGTTGGTGGTCAAGGATTTACAGCAATTCTTGTTTCTTGGATGGCAAAATTCAACCCGATTATTATGATTTTTGTTTCTGCTTTAGTTGTTTTCCTTGGTGATGGTGGTGCTTCTGCAACCGATGCGCTAAAGATAGATAGTAGTGTTGGCGAAGTTTTAACCGCAATAATTATATTCTTTATAATTGGTTGCGAATTCTTTATTAGATATAAAGTTAGCTTCAGAAAACGCCAGAAAGGAGATAAGTAATGTTAGGTATAATTTCTAATCTTATTACACAGACCCTTGGTTATAGTTCAACGCTTCTTTTTGGTTCAACAGGTGAGATTATTACTGAAAAATCCGGTAACCTTAATCTCGGTACACCCGGTATTATGTCCTTAGGCGGCGTTTTTGGTGTTATTGGCGCCTATTACTATACTACATTTGTTTCAAATTTTAATCCGTTGGTTTCGATAATTGTAACTTTGTTGGCTACAATCATCGGTTCTTTACTTACAACGCTAATTTACTGTTTCTTAACCATTACTTTACGTGCAAATCAAAACGTAACAGGTCTTGCTTTAACGACTTTTGGTGTTGGTCTTGCTAACTTCTTGGGCGGTATTATTAATAATAAAGCCGAGGGAAGTTCAGGCGTTTCGGCTTTTCCGCCGATAGCTATGGCGTATCAGACTAAACTTCCATTTGCAGATAACCTTGGTTTTATTGGCAAAGCATTCCTTTCTTCAGGATTTATGACATATCTTGCTATAATTATTGCCATTATTACCGCTATTGTTATTAAGCGCACACGAATTGGTCTAAATTTACGTGCAGTAGGGGAAAACCCCGCAACAGCAGATGCTGCTGGTATTAACGTTAACCGTTATAAGTACGTAGCAACCTGTCTTGGCGGCGTCATTTCAGGTCTTGGTGGTTTGCATCTTGTAATGCAATACCTTTCAGGCGGTTGGAATAAAAGCGCAGTAGAGCAGTTTGGTTGGCTTTCGGTAGCTTTGGTTATTTTCGCAGTATGGCGTCCTTTGCTAAGTATATTAGGTTCAGTACTATTTGGCGCACTTTATGTAATTCCGTTCTCAATACCTAATTTGGCACCCAAGAACCAACAGTTACTTGAATTATTACCGTACGTAGTTACAATTATTGTACTTGCAATTTCAAGTATGCGTAAAAAGCGTGAGACACAACCACCTGAGAGTCTTGGAACAACATATTTCCGTGAGGAAAGATAATTGATTTAATTAAACGCAATGGTTCTATTAAAAATACCATTGCGTTTTTTAGGGAAGATAACATAATTATACAATATTTTACACCCCGAAAATTTAAGTACTAATTATACAAAATGAATATTTTGTATAATTAAGGGAAGTGCTTTTAGGGTTTATTTTGCAAATATAGGTATTATTGCCACTTCTGACGGTACCCTCTATTTAAGATTGACTATTGTATTATTATAATTTATAATTTAATTAATAGTTATAATTTTGGAGTTGTTATTTTGAAACACGAAATTTTATTATCGGCTCCTTTAATAGTTCGTAACTTCTTAGCCTACAATGAAACTATTAAAGGTAAATCTTCTAAATCAATTGACGAATACTTCTTTGATTTGCAGACCTTCTTTCGATACATTATATCATCGCGAGGTCTTGTATCGTCTGTAATCGAGTTTGATGAAATTGATATTTCGGGCGTTGACATAGATTTAGTCAAAACTATCACATTAACTGATTTATATTCATTTTTGGTGTTCTGTAAAAATGAACGTGATAATAACGCCGCAACACGCGCCCGTAAAGCCTCAACATTACGTATTTTCTTTAGATATTTGACAGTTCAGGAACATTTACTTGAAGTTAACCCCGCCGAATTGCTTGAATCACCTAAAATTAAGCAATCATTGCCGAAACACCTTACTTTAGACGATTCCCTAAAATTACTAAATTCAGTAACAGGTAATAATTCTAAAAGAGATTACTGTATTTTAACCCTATTTTTAAACTGTGGAATGCGTTTATCTGAGCTTGTTTCGCTTAATTTAAGCGATATTAAGTCTGATGGTAGCCTTGTTATTACCGGTAAAGGTAATAAACAACGTTTGGTCTATCTTAATCAGGCTTGTATTGACGCAATAAATGCCTATTTACCTGTCAGACCCAATGAAGGCGTACCTGCAAACTATAAAAATGCGCTGTTTATTAGCCGTAATAAGCGTCGCATAAGTAACAAAACCGTACAACACATAGTTAAAACATATCTTGAAAAAGCCGGTCTTGGTGACCAAGGTCTTTCAACTCACAAATTACGTCACACCGCCGCAACACTAATGTATCAAGAAGGAAACGTAGACGTACGTGTTTTAAAAGAAATACTCGGCCATTCAAACCTTGGCACAACTCAAATTTATACTCACGTTGCAAATCGACAAATTGAGGATGCAATTAACGCTAATCCCCTATCAAAAGTTAAACCTAACGCAAAAAAAGACGCCGACGGAGCGATCACATAGGGATAATTTGCTCGAAAAAGTGAATTTTTGCGGTCTAATGTGTTAAAAATGCACGGTATGCGTCAGCATTACCGTGCATTTTCGTCTGTTATCCCACTAAAAATTCATCTTTTTCGGGTGCGTGCAGTTTTGTAATTTAAAAAATTGTTCTATTATCGAAGCCGAAAAACCGCAGATATACTGGCGTATTTCAAGGTTTAAGGCATAGATATAGGGCAATTTTTTATTCCAAAACCAATTTCTCCCTATGTGAACGCTCCGAATAGGCGTCTTTTTTATAAAATAATACATACTAAGCCATTACAGCCTTCGTTAATTACTCTTTCAAGGGTTTCTTGTAGTCGCATTCGGGCATCAACAGGCATATGCGAAAGTTTCGCATGCAAACCTTCATTAACAAGTTCGTGCAAAGATTTTCCAAATATGTTTGAATCCCATATTTTGACGGGATCCTCTTCAAATTCACTTAATAAATACATAATTAAATCTTCACTCTGCTTTTCGCTACCAACAATTGGACTAACTTCGGTTGTAATGTCGGCCTTCATCATATGAATTGACGGTGCCGAAGCCCTTAGTCTAACGCCATATCTGCCGCCTTGACGCATTATTTCAGGTTCCTCAAGAGATAACTCCTCAATTTGAGGCATTACTATACCATAACCGGTTGATTCGACTTCATCTAGTGCATTTTTAAAGCGCATAAACTGCCTTTTAATAGCTGCTAATTCGATTAAATTATGTAATAAATCTTCATCATCTTTAATATCAATTTCAGACATTTCAGTAAGAATTTTATAATACAACTCTTTAGCAACATTAATTTTCACACGCGCTGAACCCATACCTAGTTCAATACAATCGGTAGTGGCACCGCTAATAAATTCATTATGTTTAACATTGTTTTCAAAAATATTAATATCTCTAATTTTAGACAAACCTTTGCATGAATTTTTTACGGTTTCAACAATACGTGAACGAAGCCAATGTTCCAGAGGCAATGAGTTTATCCACAGTGGAAAGTCAACCTTTATTTCTTTAATAGGAAATTCATATAATATTTGTGCCAAAATTTGCTTAATATTAGCTTCTGATAGTTCTAAACAACTAACTGCCATTACAGGTACACCGTAACTGTTAGATAAATTTTCAGCTAATTTTTGAGATTCTACGCTATTAGGATTAATACAATTCAGAAGAACAATAAATGGTTTATTAATTTCCTTTAATTCGTTAATCACTCGCTGCTCGGCTTCAGCATACTCATCGCGCGGTATATCACTTATTGAGCCATCAGTAGTTATTACAAGGCCAATTGTCGAATGCTCATTAATTACCTTTTTTGTACCAATTTCTGCAGCCATATTAAACGGTATAGCACTATCATACCAAGGAGTCATTACCATACGCGGTTGGTCTTCCTCGATGTACCCGAGTGAACTTGGAACAATATAACCTACACAGTCAATTAAACGCACGTTAAATCCTGCAGTTTCATCTAATTTTATATTAATAGCATTTTCAGGCACAAATTTTGGCTCTGTAGTCATTATTGTTCTTCCTGCGGAAGATTGTGGCAACTCATCATTAGCTCTTTCTCGCTCAAATTGACCTTCAATATTGGGTATCACCAATTTGTCCATAAACTGTTTAATAAATGTAGATTTACCGCTTCTTACAGGACCTACAACCCCTATATAAATATTACCATCGGTACGCTCGGAAATGTCTTTATAAATATTTTTCTGAGTTTGCATAAAAAATCCTCCGCTCATAAATTTCCACTTGTTAAAGGATATGAGCGAAGGATTTATTTTATGCTATTATTTTGTTGCGTTATCGATATTTTCAATATCGTATGGTGTTGTCTGATATACAAAGTAGTTAAGCCAGTTTGAATAAAGCAGATTGGCATGTGAACGCCAGGAAACAAGCGGCGGTTGCGAATCATCGTCATTCGGGAAATAATTTTTAGGAATATCTATAGGTAATCCTGCATTTTTATCCCTTAAATATTCTTTATTCAAAGTATTAGCATCATACTCTGAATGACCCGTAATAAATATCTGTTTACCCTCGTCGGTTGAAACGGCATAAACACCTGCTTCATCGGATGAAGCGAGTATTTTAAGGGCATCGACTGCCTCAACGTCTTCCCTATTTATTGTAGTGTGACGTGAGTGCGGTACCATAAATATATCATCAGAGCCACGGAAAAGTATTGAGCCTTTGTGGTCAACCTTATGCGGAAATATACCAAACATTTTTTTGTCAAGCTTATGCTTGTTTATACCAAAATGATAATATAATCCCGCTTGGGCACCCCAACAAATGTGGAAGGTACTGTGAACGTGCTTCTTGGTCCATTCAAAAATGGTGCAAAGTTCATCCCAATAATCAACCTCTTCAAACTCCATAAGTTCAACAGGAGCACCGGTAATAATCATACCATCGTAATAGTTGTGTTTTACATCCTCAAATGTCTTGTAAAACGCCAATAAATGTTCCTGTGAAGTGTTTTTAGAAGCGTGTGATGCTGTGTTCATCAAATCGATTTCAACCTGTAACGGCGTATTTCCAAGCAATCTGGATAATTGCGTTTCGGTATCGATTTTTGTAGGCATCAAGTTGAGTATTAAAATTTTAAGCGGTCTTATATCCTGAGAAACCGCACGAGTTTCGGTCATAACGAAAATATTTTCATTACGCAAAACTTCGGTTGCAGGTAGATCGTTAGGTATTTTAATAGGCATAAAAAGTTCTCCAAAAATTAGTCAATCTTATCAAATGCTTGCTGTAAATCAGCGATTAAATCTTCGGCATTTTCAATACCGCAAGAATAACGGATAAGGTCACCCGGTACACCTGCTGCAATTAGTTCCTCTTCGTTCATCTGACGATGGGTTGCGCTTGCAGGATGTAAGCAACAAGTTCTTGCATCGGCAACGTGGGTTTCAATGGCTGCAATTTTCAAATTCTTCATCAATTTTTCTGCAGCAGCTCTGCCACCCTTAACACCAAAGCTTACAACACCGCAAGAACCATTAGGCAAGTACTTCTTAGCTAAGTCGTAGTACTTATCCCCTTCTAAATCAGGATAAGATACCCAAGCAACCTTTTCGTTGTTTTTAAGATATTTAGCAACTGCAAGACCATTCTCGCAATGTTTTTTAATTCTTAAATGTAGACTTTCAAGACCTAAGTTAAGTAAAAATGCGTTCTGCGGTGACTGAATTGAGCCAAAATCACGCATCAACTGTGCGGTTGCCTTGGTAATAAAGGCACCTTCAAGTCCGAAACGCTCGGTGTATGTAACGCCGTGATAACTGTCATCTGGTGTGCAAAGTCCGGGATATTTATCTGCATACTTAGTCCAATCAAATTTACCGGAATCAACAATACAACCACCGACACCGGCACCGTGACCATCCATATATTTTGTTGTTGAATGGGTTACGATATCTGCGCCCCATTCAAAAGGACGGCAGTTTACGGGGGTAGCAAAGGTGTTATCAATAATAAGCGGAACACCGTGCTTGTGTGCAGCATTGGCAAACTTTTCAATATCCAACACACTAACTGCAGGGTTAGCAATTGTTTCACCAAATACAGCCTTTGTATTAGGTCTAAAAGCAGCCTCAAGTTCTTCATCGGAACAATCAGGTGAAATAAATGTAAATTCAATACCCATCTTCTTCATTGTTACAGCAAACAAATTATAAGTACCGCCATAAATAGCAGATGAAGAAACGATATGGTCGCCACAATTAGCAATATTGAAAACACTGTAAAAGTTTGCTGCTTGACCTGATGAGGTAAGCATAGCAGCAGTTCCGCCTTCCATATCGCAAATTTTAGCAGCAACGGAATCGTTAGTAGGGTTCTGTAAACGGGTGTAGAAATAGCCGCTTGCCTCTAAATCAAAGAGTTTACCCATATCTTCGCTGGTAGCATATTTAAAGGTAGTGCTCTGAATTATCGGTATCTGACGCGGTTCACCGTTACCCGGTGTGTAACCGCCTTGAACACATTTTGTTTCAATATTATAATTACTCATTGTTTACCTCCAAGAATTAGAGTTCAACTCTCCAACCAAATGGGTCTTCGGTTTTGCCCCACTGTATACCGGTAATGGTATCATAAAGTTTCTGGGTAAGCTCACCGATTTTGCCTCCGCCGATTTCCATAACATCATCAACGTAGCGAAGCTTACCAACAGGTGAAATAACTGCTGCAGTACCTGTACCAAATACTTCTTCAAGAGAACCATTTTTAGCTGCAGCAACTAATTCGTCAACGCTAATCTTTCTTTCTTCAACTTCGTAACCCCAAGATTTGCAAACCTGAATTACCGAATTACGAGTAATACCAGGTAAAATGCTACCATTGAGCATAGGAGTTACAATCTTACCGTTTATTTTAAAGAAGATATTCATTGCGCCAACTTCTTCAATGTACTTTCTTTCAACGCCGTCGAGCCAAAGTACCTGAGAATAGCCACCGTCGTGTGCCTTAACCTGAGCAATAAGGCTTGCGGCATAGTTACCGCCTGTTTTAGCGAAGCCCATACCACCCTTAACGGCACGTACGTATTCGTCTTCAATCCAAATGCCAACGGGTGCTAAGCCACTTGCGTAGTAGGCGCCACTGGGTGAAAGAATGACTATAAACATATATGTTTTTGAGGGAGCAACACCAAGGAAGTCATCGGTTGCGATAACGAAAGGACGGATATAAAGTGAAGTACCTTCATCGGTAGGAATCCAATCCTTATCAACCTTTACAAGTTCTTTAACAGCCTCAACAAAGTATTCTTCGGGAATTTCAGGTATGCAAAGACGCTCGTTAGAAGCGTTAGCACGCTTAGCGTTCATATCAGGGCGGAAAAGATAAGCGGCATCACCATTTCTGTATGCCTTAAGGCCCTCAAACATTTCCTGACCATAATGGAAAACCATTGATGCAGGTGAAAGTTCAAGATTATGATAAGGCTCAATACGTGCATCGTGCCAACCCTTACCCTCGGTATAGTTCATAATAAACATATGGTCGGTAAATATACGACCAAAACCTAAAGCGGCACCCTTAGCAGGTTTCTCTTTAGGGGTAGTTGTTTTTGTGATTTTGATATCTAACATTACAATACCTTCTTTAAATTATTTAAAATCATAGCCTAGTTTAATTGCTTTAAGGTTAATACCTAACATTTCAGCCTTACGCGGAGGAATAACCTTTTCAAGCGCTGCTTCAGTGCCATCAATGGTAAACTCGTCACAAGCATCTAAAAGCTTACCAATAAGTATCATATTAGCAAGGGTTGAAAAGCCTTCGTCATTAGCCATTTTAGTAGCAGGAACATAGTAAACAGAAACGTCGTCTCTATCAATTTTCTCAGTAATTAGTGTTGAATCAATAATTATTACACCGCCAGAAACAACAGAATCTTTATACTTAAGAAGTGACGGAAGATTCATAGCAATCAAACAATCAGGTGCAGATACGATAGGTGAACCTACGGGAGTATCACTAATGATAACACTGCAGTTAGCGGTACCACCACGCATTTCAGGACCATATGAAGGTAGCCAACTTACGTTTTTATCTTCAATAAGTCCTTTATAAGCCAATAATTTACCGGCAAATAAAACACCTTGACCGCCGAAACCGGCAATAAGAATTTGTGTAGTTTTCATTTTTATTGCCTCCCCTTTTATTCGGCCTTATCAGCACTGCGGTCTTTGTAAACACCGAGCGGATAATAAGGAATCATATTTTCTTCAACCCACTGCAAAGCTTTTTGCGGAGTCATACCCCAGTTGGTAGGACAACTTGATACAACCTCAACAAGTGAAAAGCCCTTGCCGTTGATTTGATTTTCAAAAGCCTTTTTAATGGCCATTTTAGCCTTCTTAACGTTTTTAACGTTGTTAACTGCTACACGTTCAAGGTACTCAGGACCGTCAAGTTCAGATAACATTTCGCAAACTTTAATCGGAAAACCGCAGTGGTTAACGTCACGTCCGTAAGGTGAAGTCTGTGTAACCTGACCGGGTAATGAAGTCGGTGCCATCTGACCGCCTGTCATACCATAAATAGCGTTGTTAACGAATATTACGGTGATGTTTTCATTACGGGTTGCAGAGTGAACTGTTTCTGCCATACCGATAGATGCCAAGTCACCGTCACCTTGATAAGTAAATACAATATGATTTTCGGGGTCGGCACGTTTAAGACCTGTAGCAACTGCAGGTGCACGACCGTGAGCCGCCTCAACCATATCACAGTTAAAGTAATTGTATGCCATTACCGAACAACCAACGGGAGCAACACCAATGGTCTTGCCCTCAATGCCTAATTCATCAATAACTTCGGCAACAAGTCTATGAATAATACCATGTGTACAACCGGGACAATAGTGCATAGAAACATCGGCCAAAGCCTTAGGTTTTTCAAATACTACCATTACTTGTTACCTCCTTTTGCAGCATTTACAATAGCTTCCAATACCTGTTCAGGTGAAGGAATCATACCGCCTGCACGATTACATAATGTAACCGGCTTTTTGCAACCTGTTGCAAGACGAACGTCCTCAATCATCTGACCCATAGAAAGCTCAACAGAAATAAATGAATTTACCTTATCGGCCGCCTTAGCGAATGCTTCGGTCGGGAACGGCCAAAGTGTGATAGGACGAATTAAACCAACCTTTATACCCTGCTCACGAGCGGCAATAATGGCGTTTTTAGAAATTCTTGCGGCAATACCAAATGCGGCAATACAAATTTCAGCATCATCCATCATAAATTCTTCATACATAACTTCATTTTCTTCAATCTGCTTATATCGCTGGAATCTTTCAAAGTTTAACTTTTCAAGTTCATCAGGAATAAGTGACAATGAGTTAATGATATTATGCTTACGTTGCATCTTGGTGCCTGTTACTGCCCAAGATTTATCATATTCTTTGATTTCAGGCTCGTTTAACTCAACGGGTTCCATCATCTGACCCATTGTACCGTCAGCTAAAATCATAGATGTCATACGATATTTTTCGGCAAGGTCAAAGCCTTTAATAGTAAGGTCAGCCATTTCCTGAACTGAAGACGGCGCCAAAACTATCATACGGAAGTCACCGTGACCGCCTGCCTTAGTAGCCATAAAGTAATCAGACTGTGAAGGCTGAATACCGCCAAGACCGGGACCACCACGTTGAACGTTAACTATAAGACCGGGTAGATCACTACCTGCCATATAGGATAAGCCTTCACTCTTTAAAGCAACACCTGGGCTTGAAGATGAAGTCATAACACGCTTACCGGTTGAAGCAACACCGTAAACCATATTGATTGCGGCAACTTCACTTTCAGCCTGTAAGAATGTACCGCCAATTTTCGGCATTCTTTTTGCCATATAAGCGGCAATTTCTGTTTGAGGTGTAATAGGATAACCGAAGTAGTGACGGCAACCTGCCATAATAGCAGCTTCTGCAATAGCTTCATTACCCTTCATAAGTACCTTTTTAGCCATTATGTATTACCTACCTTTCTACCGTAATAATGCAGTCAGGACACATTGTTGCACAGAAAGCGCAACCGATACATTGACTTTCATCGGTTATTTCTGCAGGAGAATGTCCTTTTTGATTGATTTTGTCTTTGGCAATTATAAGAAGTTTTTTAGGGCAGGCATCAACACAAAGACCGCAGCCTTTGCACATATCTGTCTTAAAAGTAAGTTTTGCCATACTAAATACCCCCAGTATTTATATCAAAATATTTTTTCTGTAAGGTTAGGCTAAATAAATTGTCAACCTTGCCAGATAATTCACTAAATAATTTTTCCTCTACACAGGTCATAACAACGGGCAAACCCGATATGTTTGATAATTTGCTTATATAATCGGTGCTTGAAAGCACGTCTTCGGCAGTTGTATCGTTACCGAGATTTGAATTATTGATAATTCCCGTAAATTTTATACCGCAAGCCGCCTCAATTTCTCGCATAACAGTCAAAGCGTCATCAGCGGTTAAGGTAAGCGGTCTAAAGCAATTAGCTACAAACAACATATCGTAATCATTTTCTTCTAAAATATATGGCACGTAACGTCCGAGTGCAACTGCACCCTGGTCGTCGCCACCGATATCTATTATAGCATATTTTGTTTTATCTTGCACTACCTTATACATTTCTTGCGGAAGTGCGGGAATATCAAGATTTGTGTTGGTAAATGCAGAACAGACAAGCTCTATTCCCCTGTTTTTAAACTCGTTTTCACTGTCTTTAGTTCTAAAATAAGGGTTTACTATATCTAAATCGGCTATAACAACGGGTAAATTATTGTCATTTAAGTGAAATGCATAATTTACCGCGATATTTGTTTTACCACTGCCGTAATGACCTGCGAATAAAGTAACTCTTTTCGCTTTCATTTTAGACCTCTATAGTTTATTACGAATAATCTTACCGCTAACAGTTTTAGGAAGTTGGTCGCGGAATACAACTATACGTGGATATTTATAAGGAGCGGTGTGTTCCTTAACGTAATTTTGAATTTCCTTTTTAAGTTCTTCGGTAGGTTCAGTACCGGGCGTTAAAACGATGCTAGCCTTAACAACCTGACCACGAATTTCATCGGGTGCAGCCGAAACGCCACACTCAAGAACATAAGGTAATTCCATAATTACGTTTTCAATTTCAAACGGTCCAATACGATAACCCGATGACTTAATAACGTCGTCAACACGGCCAACGTACCAGTAGAAACCGTCTTCATCACGCCAAGCAACGTCGCCTGTGTGATAATAACCATCGTGAAGAACTTCTTTTGTTTTTTCTTCATCGCGGTAGTAACCACTAAAGAGACCACAAGGCATACCGTTTGAAACGTCAATACAAATTTCGCCGTTTTCTCCATCCTTAACCTTTTTGCCGTCAGAATCAAGCAACACAACGTTGTAAATCGGTGCGGGTTTGCCCATAGAACCGATTTTGTGCGAAGCACCAATCATATTACCTATAATCATAGTACTTTCGGTCTGGCCAAATCCTTCAAGAATTTGAAGACCTGTTGCTTTTTCAAATTGGCGATAAACTTCGGGGTTAAGTGCTTCACCGGCGGTTGACATATGTCTAACCGATGAGAAATCATATTTTGAAATATCCTGTTTAACCATCATTCGTAGCATCGTAGGCGGTGCGCAGAATGTAGTAATGTGATATTTTTCAAACATCGGTAAAATATCTGCGGCATCGAATCTGTCAAAGTCATAAACAAACGTAGCCGCCTCGCACAACCATTGACCGTAAAGTTTGCCCCACATAGCCTTTGCCCAACCTGTATCGGAAATGGTAAAGTGTAGACCATCGGGGTCAACGTAATGCCAATATTTAGCGGTATGGAAATGGCCCAATGCATATTTGTGATTATGGGTAGCAATCTTTGGATAACCTGTTGTACCCGAAGTAAAGTACATCATCATTGTATCATCACCACAAGGTGAATCAATTGTGCGCTCAAAATGAGTACTGAAAAGTACGTACTCATCATCAAAACTGCGCCAACCCTCACGCTTGCCGTTAACAATAAGTTTATTAACAAGGCTTGGAGATTTTTCGGCCGCAATTTCAATTTGATGTGCGGTATCACCGTCTGCAGTACAGATAACTGTGCTGATTTCAGCGGCATTGAAACGATATTCAAAATCGTGGTCAAGCAACTGATTTGTTGCAGGAATTGCAATAGCGCCTAATTTGTTAAGACCTAAAATGGCAAACCAGAATTGGTAATGACGTTTAAGAACAAGCATTACTCGGTCGCCCTTTTTAATACCTAAAGACTTAAAGTAGTTAGCACACTGCGCCGAAGCTTTTTTCATATCCTTAAAGGTAAATCTGCGTTCTTCCTTATCACGACTGATGTGAAGCATTGCAAGTTTTTCAGGCTCGCGTTCGGCAAGACCGTCAACCAAATCAAAAGCGAAATTAAACTTATCGGTATTTTTAAAGGTAATTTTTGTGGGTGTACCATTTTCATCCACTTCAGTATCGATGAAGTTCTTGTAAATTCTTGGTTTCTTGTCACTGGGATCGGCTTTTTTAAGTCTTACTGCCTCACTCTTTGTAAGTTCAGGAATCGGCTCACCTGTCGGATTTAAAACGATTGCATAAAACAAACAGTCACTACCGTTTACCGCAATCATACCGTGAGGTGTTGAACTATCGTAGTAAATAGTGTCACCCGGTCCTAAAACCTCTTTATGCTCACCAACCTGAACCTTTAAATGACCTTGAATGATAATGTCACACTCTTGGCCCGAGTGGGTTGTAAGTTCAATGTCACGATGTTGCGCTTCTTCGCTATACACACTATGTACGTAGAGCGGCTCAGCAATTCTGTTTTGGAAAGCAGAAGCCTAGTTGTAATATGTCATACCGTGCGCCTGCTCAATTTTTTGACCTGCGCCTGCACGGGTAACTACCAAAGATTTAAGTTTAGGGCTGTTACCTTCAATAATATCGGTAACGTCAACGTTAAAAGCAAGTGCACAGCGATAAATAAAAGCAAAGTTAAGGTCGTTTTTAGCGTTTTCGCAATCAATATACTCACTTTCGCTAATGCCTGTTTTAACCGCCATTTCAGCGGTTGTTAGACCCTCAATTTCACGTAATTCCTTAATACGTGACGCCATTTCCTTGATTTTAAAATCAAGTCCTGTCATTTGATTCATCAAAATACCTCCAAATTTGCTTTGGAACCAAAAAACTCGCCCCAAAGATGCAGATTATCTTTGAGACGAGCTAAGAATTTTAACCCGCGGTACCACTCAAATTGCAGTAAAAAACCGCCACTCTCGGATTCTGTCAAATCCTATGCCTTTACGCAGCAATCACGAAAGGGTTCTACTAATCATTAGTTAAAGACGTTCTTCCCTTCAACTCAGAAGCTACATATCCAAAATTGGTTTTATTGACTTGCACCAACCGTCAACTCTCTGAAAAACATCATTAAGGATAACTCTTCATCAACGTTTTTAAATATTTTAATGAATTATACCACATTTGCCCCAATTTGTCAACAATATCAGAGCTTATTTCTCATTATTTTTCCGCTTATTGTCTTGGGTAATTCATCACGGAATTCAACGATTCTCGGATACTTGTATGGTGCGGTATGTTCCTTAACGTAGGTTTGTATTTCTTTCTTAAGTTCATCGGTACCAACTGTTCCTTCGGTGAGTACGATACTTGCCTTTACAACCTGACCTCGTATCTCATCGGGTGCTGCCGAAACGCCACACTCAAGAACATAAGGTAATTCCATGATAACATTTTCAATTTCAAACGGTCCAATACGATAACCTGATGATTTGATAACGTCATCAATACGGCTAACGTACCAATAATATCCGTCTTCATCCTTATAAGCAACGTCACCTGTGTGATACATACCATCGTGCCAAGCTTCACTTGTGCGTTCATCATCATTATGATAACCGAGGAATAAGCCGCAAGGCACCCATTTATCGGTACGAACAACGATTTCACCGTTCTCACCGACGCCAACAGAATTTCCGTCTGTATCAACTAAATCTAGGTCATAAAGCGGTATCGGTTTGCCCATTGCGCCGGGTTTTGGTGTTGTACCAACAAGATTACCTATACAAAGGGTTGTTTCGGTCTGACCGAAGCCTTCCATAATTGTAAGACCGGTAGCCTTCTTAAACTGATAGAAAACCTCGGGGTTAAGCGCTTCACCAGCAGTTGTAGCATACTTAATCGAACTTAAATCATACTGAGATAAATCCTGTTTAATAAGCATTCTGTACATAGTAGGCGGCGCGCAGAATGTTGTTATCTTATATTTAGCAAACATGGGTAAAATTTTAGCAGCATCAAATCTATTGAAGTCATAGACAAATACTGCGCCCTCACTCATCCATTGACCATAGAGTTTGCCCCAAAGTGCCTTACCCCAACCTGTTTCAGAAATTGTGAAGTGAAGTCCGTCTGACATAACGTTGTGCCAATATTTTGCCGTTATAAAGTGACCTAAAGCATACTTGTAACTATGCTTAGCGATTTTGGGATAACCTGTGGTGCCCGAAGTAAAGAACATAATCATCGGGTCATCACCGCAAGGGGTATCTTCAGTTCTCGGGAAATGCGTACTAAATAGTGCCGATTCTTCATCAAAATCATGCCAACCGTCTTTTTTACCACCGACCATAATCTTGGTCTCAAGACAATCACATTTTCGGGCAGCTAAATCAACCTGATTTGAAACATCTCCATCGGCAGTACAAACGATTGCCTTAACGTTTGCAGACTTGAATCTGTATTCAAAATCGTGTTCAAGCAACTGATTGGTAGCAGGAATTGCCACTGCGCCGATTTTATGAAGCGCAAGAATTGAATACCAGAACTGATAATGACGTTTAAGAACAAGCATTACCGAATCGCCTTTTTTAATGCCTAATGACTTAAAGTAATTGGCGGTACGAGCAGATGCTTTTTTAATATCTTTAAATGAAAATGTACGGTCGTTAAGTTCATCATCAACAAATACCATAGCTGTTTTGTCGGGGTCTTTGTCGGCAATAGCGTCAACAACATCGTAAGCAAAATTAAATTTATCCTCATCGTTAAATGAAATAGCAGTTAAAGTGCCGTTTTCATCCTCGGAAGTGTTAATAAATTTCTTAATAAGTAGGTCATCGGTCTGTCGGGCGTCAACGATGGTGCGGTTGATTTCTTGCTCGTTCACCTTTGCATCGCCCGAAACAACAACGGCGCAAAAATAACAGTCTTTACCGTCTACAGCAATCATACCATGAGGAGTTGAACTATCATAAAAAATACAGTCACCCTCATTAAGGATTTCAATATTATTGCCAACTTGTACTTTTAAAGTACCGCTTAACACGATGTCAAATTCCTGACCTGAGTGTGTGGTTTTATGGATGGGTTTATTTTGCAATTCTTCAGAATATTCATAATGTACCCAATAAGGTTCTGCTAATTTATTACGGAACAAAGGCGCCAAATTGCTGATGCTGATGCCATCCTCTTTAGCGGTAATTCTACCTTCATTTTTTCTTGTAACGGCATAGGAAGAAAGGTTTGCACTTTTACCTTCTAACAAATCGTTCATACCAATGCCAAACGCTAAAGAACATTTATGAATAAACGAAAATGGAAAATCAATAGTACCCGTTTCAAACAATAAATATTGGTCGGGAGTTGTGTCAGTTTTTATTGCCATTTCTTCAATGGAAAGTCCACAAATTTCGCGCATTTCTTTTATTCGAAATGCAATCTCCAATAACTGACTTTTAACGTTGTTTGTGTCCATTTTAATACCTCATTTCTTATATTAATAAACAAAAAACTCGCCCCAAGTTGCCTTGAGACGAGTTAAAACACATAACCCGCGGTACCACTCAAATTGCAGTAAAAAACCGCCACTCTCGGATTCAATCAAATCCTATGCCTTTACGCAGCAATCACGAGAACTCCTACTAAGTAAACCGTTGAGAATTCCAGCTCAGAAGGGATGGGAACTTGAGAACACTAACGTCGGATTCACACCATCACCGACTCTCTTTGGATAGAAAACTTCTCGTCCGTCTTCATCATAGCATTTATAAATTTTTTTATATTTTAACACTAAAACATTACTGTGTCAATACTTTTTTAAATATCGTTACGAATAATATCTTCCAATGTTTCTCGGCGTACTGCAACGTAGGAATCGCCGTCTTTTAAAATAACAACGGGCGGACGAGCAATACGATTATAATTCATAGCCATTGAGAAATTATATGCACCGGTAGTGCAAACAGCCAAAATATCGCCACGTTCGGTTTCAGGTAATAAAACGTTGGGCTGAATAATATCGCCGCTTTCACAACAACGTCCAACAACGTCACATTTAAGGGTTGCTGCATTGTTAATTTTAGAAGCATTAAAGAGCGTATATTCAGATTCATAAAGCGCATATCTCGGGTTATCAGACATACCGCCGTCAACCGAAACGTAATTTTTATAACCCGTAATTCTCTTAACTGTACCAACGGTATAAAGAGTCATACCTGCATCGGCTACGATACTTCTACCCGGTTCCATAAGAATCATTGGAACGTTAAGTTCATACTTTGCACACAAATCTTTAATAAAGTTGGCAACCTGTGAAATATTCGCACCAATATCAATGGTCGGATCACTTTCAACGTATCTAACGCCGTAACCACCGCCAAGATTAAGTTCACGTGTAATAAAACCAAATTTCTGTTTCATTAAGGACATAAACTCAATCATGATTTCAGCACCGCGAATAAAGGTATCAGAATCAAACACCATCGAGCCGATATGACAGTGGAAACCGCATAAATCGATATTTTCAAAGCCAAGAGTGTACTTAACAATCTCTTCTGCCTGTCCCGTCTCAATAGCGGTACCAAATTTTGAGTCGACCTTACCTGTATTTACTGCTTCGTAGGTGTGGGTGTCAATACCGGGTGTTAAGCGAAGAAGTATTTTCTGCTTAATGCCCTTTTGTGCGGCAAATTTGTTAATAACTTCAAGTTCTTCCCTATTATCAACAACAAAGTGACCAACGCCGTTTTCAATAGCAAATTCAACGTCAAAATCGGTTTTGTTGTTGCTGTGAAAATATGCTTTGCTAAGTGAAAAACCCGCTTTAAGGGCAGTATAAATCTCACCAACCGATACTACGTCAGCACACATACCTTCACTTTCAACAATGTTATAAATTTTCTTAAACGAGTTAGCCTTACTTGCATATAAAACGGCATAGTTATCGCCAAAGTTAGCCTTCATGGCATCAACGTATTTACGGCAATTTTCTCTAATCTTGTTTTCATCAAGCAGATAAAGCGGTGTGCCGTATTTTTTAGCAAGCCCAATTACATCTTGGTTGGCAAAAGTAAGAGCGCCCTCGTTATTTATTGAAATATTATCGTAAATCATCATTATTCCTCATTGACAAATTTATTGTAAATTGCCTTTATGGCGGCAATGTAATCTTTTTCCTCAACACCGATAATGATGTTAAGCTCACTTGAACCTTGGTCGATCATTCGAATATTTATATTAGCGTCAGCAAGCGCCTTGAAAATCTTCGCAGCAGTACCGGCGGCGCTAATCATACCACGACCAACAACTGCTACTAACGCTAAATTATCAAGCAATGTAATTGAATCAGGATTAACCTTTTTAACAATATCAGCTGTAATGTTACCCTTAAAATCCTTAATATCGTCAGAACGAAGAACAATTGACATAGTATCAATTCCACTCGGTAAATGCTCAAAACAAATATTATGATTTTCAAGAGTTTCAAGAACTCTGCGTGTAAAGCCAACCTCTGAATTCATCATATCTTTTTCAATGTAAATTGCAGTAAATCCGGGCAAACCGGCAATACCTGTGATTACATTTTCAGAAGATTCTGTAATAGCCTTAGAAACAATCATAGTACCCTTATCTTCAGGTGCATTTGTGTTCTTAATATTAATCGGGATACCTGCTTTTCTTACGGGGAAAATTGCTTCTTCATGTAAAACTGTAGCGCCCATATAAGAAAGTTCACGAAGTTCACGGTAGGTAATTTCACTAACGGTTTTGGGATTTTCAACAAGACGTGGGTCAACCATTAAAAGACCCGAAACATCGGTCCAGTTCTCATAAATATCTGCCAACACGGCGCGTGCAACGAGTGAACCCGTAATATCTGAACCACCGCGAGAGAAAGTCTTAATAGTTCCATTAGGCATAGAGCCATAAAATCCCGGAATCACAGCATATTCATACTTTTCAAGAACCTTTGATATGGTAGTATTAGTCTTTTCGGTATCAAGTGAACCATCGTTATTAAAGAATATACAACTACCCGCATCAACAAACTTGTAATCAAGATATTTAGCAAGAATTTTTGCGTTAAGATACTCACCGCGGCTTGCAAAATAATCACGACCTGCGTGGTTAACAAAAGCAGTTCTGATATTTTTAAATTCCTCTTCCAAAGAGTAATCTAAACCTAAATCACTGATAATTTCGCGATATCTATTCTCAATCGCCGTGAAACTTGTATCGGTGTACTCCTCATCATAAAGATGCTCAAAACAATCAAGAAGCATATCGGTGATTTTAATATCACTTGAGAAGCGTTTTCCCGGTGCAGACGCAACGATATAACGACGCTCCTTTTCGCTCTTAATTATATCGGCAACCTTTCTAAATTGTGCAGCATCAGCAAGTGAACTGCCACCGAATTTTAAAACTTTTAACATGAGTTCTTCCCCCATAAAATTATAATGCTTAAAAAAAGGATAGCCGTAAAACGACTATCCGCCATAAATGTCACCATAAAGCAGATAGCACTCCGCAGAAAAAACTGCGACAACAAATAAGGTATTAACCCCATTTGCCAGCACGGTCGTAAGCCTCAACCGCCTTCGGCGCCGATTCCTTTCGCTTTAGCAACGCCCGCTACGGCTTTTACACTAAAGATACTGATAATCAAACGCACCTCTATCAATTACAAATATTAACACAGAATATTACTACTGTCAACAGAAAAATACTTTAAAGACTGATATTAAACAACTTTTGTGCATTTTCGTAAAAGATTTTTTCATATTCGTCTTCACTTAAATTCAGTTTTAACAAATAGTCAACCTCTTCTTTTGGGTCCCACATAGGATAATCGGTACCGAACATAACCTTATGTGCTCCATAAGAGCGAATAAACTCAACAGCCTTTTTGGGTGTTATAAACGGAAAAGTTGATGAACTGTCAACATAAAAGTTATCATATTTCATAAGTTCCGGTATTGCCTCATCCCAAACCGAGTATCCACCGAAATGGGCGCCAATTACCGTTAAATTTTTATAAATTTCAAGTATTGGTTTAATTCGGTTCGGATTAGACATATCGTAGCGTGAATCACCTGCATGAATAAGTACGGGCAGTCTGCCCTCGCACAATTCATAGATTTTCAGACAACGATAGTCATCAACCTTAAAACCTTGAATATCGGGATGAAGTTTTACGCCTTTAAGGCCCAAAGAAATTAAGTTTTCAATATCCCCTTCAATATCTTCACTGTCGGGATGAAGTGTGCCAAGACCGGTCATATTATTATTTTCTGCAACAAGTGAAGCGATAAAATTATTTATCGAAGCAACCTGTTTAGGCGTAGTTGCAACCGAAAAAACAACGTAATGTGTAATTTGGGTATTTTCACCTAAAGTTTTAAGTTCCGATGCAGTACCATTGTATCGCATCGGAATTTCATAAAACTCACCTGTTGCTTGTGATGCCTTCTCGGCAATTTTGTCGGGATAAATGTGACAATGACAATCTATAATCGGATACATTACATACTATGCAGTCAACACAAAAACGGACAATTAAAGTCCAAGTCTTTTGGCTGCGTCCTCTCGCATTTTATATTTTAAAATTTTACCTGCCGCATTCATTGGGAAGGAAGTAACAAACTCAATATATCTCGGCACCTTATGACGAGCCATATGTGCAGCAATATATTCCTTCATTTCCTGCTCCGTCATTGTTTGACCTTCTTTAAGAATAATGCAGGCCATAATTTCCTCGCCATACTGCTTATCGGGAACACCGATAACCTGAACGTCGCTAACCTTATCGCAGGTATAGATAAATTCTTCAATTTCTTTAGGATAGATGTTTTCACCACCGCGAATAATCATATCCTTAAGTCTACCCGTAATACGATAGTTTCCGTCGTCATCCTTACAAGCAAGGTCGCCTGTATGCAACCAACCGTTTTGGTCTATTGTTTCTGCGGTTGCAGTAGGCATCTTATAGTAACCCTTCATAATGTTATATCCTCGTGCGACAAACTCGCCGTTTGTGCCATTAGGACATTCAAGACCTGTTTCGGGGTCAATAATTTTGCACTCAACGTTGGCAAAAGCGCTACCAACAGTCTCGGTACGTACAGTGAGTGAATCATAGTAGCTACTCATAGTACAACCGGGTGAAGCCTCGGTTTGACCATAAACAGAGACAATCTCTTTCATATTCATAACTTCCGTCGCTTTTTTCATAAGGTCAGCCGGACAGTTAGAACCTGCCATGATACCAACACGTATATAAGAAAAATCGGTAGAATCAAAATCGGGATGTTGCATCATTGCAATGAACATAGTAGGTACGCCATTGAATGTGGTAATTCGTTCAGAATTTATGCAGGCAAGAGCCGATTTTGGTGAAAAATACGGCAACGGACACATTGTAGCGCCGTGTGTCATTGAAGCAGTCATCGAGAGTACCATACCAAAACAATGGAACATAGGAACTTGTATCATCATGCGGTCAGCGGTTGATAATTCCATATGGTCACCGATGTATTTACCGTTATTAACAACGTTATAATGTGTAAGCATAACACCTTTTGGGAAACCTGTAGTACCCGAAGTGTATTGCATATTACAAACGTCGTTTTTATCGACTGCTGCGGCAAGTCTGTAAACCTCGCTTAAAGGTACCTGTGTAGAGCGCTCGAGTGCCTGGGGCCAAGTAAGACATCCCTTAAGCTTATAACCAACGGTAATAACGTTTCTAAGGAACGGCAATCTCTTTGCGTGAAGCGGCGCACCGGGTGTTGTATCGCTAAGTTCAGGACAAAGTGTAGAAATAACCTCACCATAGTTACAGTCTTTACCACCCTCGGTCATAATGAGTGTGTGTGTGTCGGACTGCTTAAGCAAATATTCAATTTCGTGAATTTTATATGCTGTGTTTACGGTTACCAAAACGGCACCGATTTTAACTGTTGCCCAAAAAGCAATATACCATTGAGGAACGTTTGATGCCCAAACCGCAACGTGTGAGCCGGGTTTTACGCCCAAAGAAATCAATGTGCGGGCAAAATTATCAACGTCATCACGGAATTCGCTATATGTTCTTGTATAATCTAATGTTGTATACTTAAAGGCATATTGGTCTGGGAATTCTTCAACCATACGGTCAAGTACATCCGAAAAAGTAGCATCAATCAAGCGGTCTTTTTCCCAAACGTATTTACCGGTGTGCGCACGGTTGTAATAAAGTGCCGACTCGTTTTTAGAAACGTCACCAAACTGGCGCATATAGTTTACAAACTGTGAAAAGATTATTTCAATATCATCAAGTTCTCCACACCATTTGGGGTCCCATTCGAGCGAAATAAAATCATCGTAGTTTACCGATCTTAATGCATTCATCATCTGGTCAACAGGAAGTTGACCTTCTCCCATTAAGCAAAATTCAATATTATTTTCTGATTTTATAGCATCTTTAATATGAACGTGTTTTACATATGCGCCAAGGTTTTTAATTGTTGTGTCGGCCGATTCATTACCAACAAAATATGTAGAATACATATCCCATAATGCAGCGAGATTATCAGATGCAAAACGCTGGAGTAAATCGCGCAAAGCAGCAGTATTGCAGTATACACCGCGGGTTTCAACAAGAATTGTTATGTTTTTTGATTCTGCTAAAGGCAAAATTTCAAAAATGACATCAGATAAAACGTTACTTACTTCTTCAACCGAGTTTTCCGAAACGGCACGAATTCTAACGTTAGGTATATGAAGATTTTTAGCAATTTCAATACACTTTGAAATTTCCAGAATTGCCTCTTCCTTTTTATTTACGTCACACGGGTCGCAGATGGTATCAATGCACGGCAAACTTAACTTTTTTTCATAAAGTTTTCTCAACGTAACATTGGCTGCGTGATTAAAAAACGCACCGTCTTTCTCGGTAAAAAGAGAATTATATATGTTATGAAGTTCAATACCCTTGAAATTCATATCAACTGCTATGTCGCAGAAATCATCAAAAGATTTATTATGCCATCCCTTTGTTGAGAATGAGAGTTTCATTCATTATGCCTCCTCATATACAATCTTGTTAACGGCTGCAATATACGCCTTAATGGCAGCACCGATAATATCGGTAGAAATACCATTTCCCGAATATAGTTTGCCGCCTGAACGTAGTTTTACAATTGCCGAACCCATAGCTTCGGTGCCTTCGGTTACAGACTGAATTTGAAAATCATCAAGTTCATAACGGTGCCCTATAATCTGTTCAATCGCAAGGAAAGCGGCATCAATAGGACCATCGCCAATGCTAACACCCTGCATACTTTCACCATCTTTTTCAAGGGTAATTTGTGCAGTAGCCGAAATGATATTACCGTTATTTATCAAATAACTAACCAATTTGTAAGTAGTGGGTACCTGCAAAGCAACGCTGGCAATAATAGCCTCTAACTCTTTTGAGGTTATATTCTTCTTTTCGGTAACTCTCTGAAATTCTTCGTATACCTTTGAATAATCTTCTTCGGTAAGGTCGTAACCGAGTTTAATTACTGCAGCAGTAACTGTTTCTTTATCATCTGTTGAACTAAATGAAACAAACTCATCATCGGTATTGGAAACGGTAACACCCGTTTTTTGATTTTTAGAGTTGCCAATTATCCACAAAATTTGATTATACGTTCTGTTGAACTCAGTAAACTTAATACCCGATTCAAAGCCATTAAATTCACCCGAATTTTTCATAATTGCGCCCATAGTCATAAGAGGTACGTTATTACCATCGGCATCGGTTTTAATGGTTTGTGCGCCGGATTTCAGAGCCATTACCGCATTAGCGGCGGCAAGACCGTTTTTATTATCACAAGCAACGCCAACCTCTACCTTTGTTGTGTCAATTTTTGAAACAACACTATTGATAAAATCAGCAAAAGCATCGGGCAATAATTCAGAAGCGTTATCGCAAAGTGTAACTGCAGTGGCTCCGTTGGCAAGTGCTACCGAAATCAGGTCATCTAAAACATCGCTCTCGGCACGCGTTGCGTCAATGGCGCAAAATTCAATATCATCAATTTTTTCTTTTGCATACGAAACCAATTTACCCAACAATTCAATCATTTGGGGCGCCTTCTTGTGGCAGGTATATTCCATACCAACGGTTGAAGCGGGCACTTCAATACGCAAACGAGGATTCTCAGTATTGCTAAGTGCGGCAACGGAATTTTCAATACCTTCAAGTGTTATACCGGTTGCTACTGAAACTATATTTTTCTTTACAAAAGAAGAAACTGTTTTAACCAAAAGAGTGTCAGCTTTAACATTTTCAATTTGTGGCAACTCAATTATGTCAACGTCCATATTATTTAGTTGTCTGGCGAGTTCAATTTTCTCTTTAAAAGAGAAGGTATTAACCTCGCGGCAAAGTGTTTTGTCAGCAATTTTGATTTTCATAATGTTTACCTCTTTCAAAATCATACTATTCATAAAAAAAGCCCTGAGATTGCATATAATACAATCTCAGGGACGAAAATATATCCGTGGTACCACCCTGATTACCGCAAAAGCGGTCACTCATTAAGACTCCGACAAGTCCATAGCCATGATAACGGGGCATCCGTAGCAATCTACAAAACCAAAAGTTCTTCAATGCTCTACTCCGGAATGAGACTGACAATTTATAACTGTATTATCTTACACCGAACGATAACTCTCTAAAAGCAAGTTATAAAAAACATAATTCCATCACAGTATTTAAAACTTATGGAAATTTTATCACTTCACAAATAAAAAGTCAAGGCTTTTTTAAAAAAACATTGACTTAAAAATATCATAATGTTAAGATTAAAAAGGCAATTGCCTAATTTATTTACTAAGAGGTGAAATTAAATGGACGCAGACAGTGGTAATAGCACACCTTTGGGGCGACTCTTAAATTATATTTGCGCACATGTGCGTCTATTTAATTTATAGCGCTTTAAGATGTGTCTTTACTTCCAATCCTGCAAATTAAATAAGGGAGGAAAGACTAATGGAAAATAATATCACAATCCGTGATACCCTACTCACGCTGGTTCAGGGCAAAAAGTTTAGTACAATTAAAGATATTCTTGTTACTATGAACAGTGTTGATATTGCTTCATTATTTGAAGAAATGCCTGAAGATATTTTACCAAAATTATTCAGGCTCTTACCAAAAGAATTAGCGGCTGAAACATTCGTTGAAATGGAATCCGATTCACAAGAACTACTTGTTAAAGGCTTCTCTGACCGCGAGCTCAAAGATGTTATAAATGAACTATATGTTGACGATGCCGTTGATATTATTGAAGAAATGCCGGCAAACGTTGTTAACAGAATTTTAAAACAAGCAAATTCTGAAATGCGCAAGGATATAAACGAATTGCTAAAATATCCTGAGGATAGCGTCGGTAGCGTTATGACTACAGAATTTGTTAATCTGAAATCTAACGTTACTGTTGAAGCCGCATTAGAACACATACACAAAACTGCTTTGGATAAAGAAACAGTAAATACCTGTTACGTTACGCAAGCTGACCGTGTATTAATTGGCTGCATTTCACTACGCACCTTGATTATTGCAAATCCAACAGATATCATTCGCGATATCATGGAGACTAATGTTATGTCGGTTTCTACCGATGAAGACAAAGAGACCGTTGCTTTATTATTCGATAAATATAACCATATTGCGATGCCGGTTGTTGACAATGAAAAGCGTCTTGTTGGTATTGTTACTGTAGATGATGCTATCGACGTTATTCAAGAAGAAGCTTCCGAAGATATTGAAAAAATGGCAGCTATTTTGCCAAGTGAAAAGTCATATCTGAAAACCGGTGTTTTTGAAACGTTTAAGGCGCGTATCCCTTGGTTATTATTCCTTATGATTTCGGCAACTTTTACAGGTGCTATTATTTCAAAATTCGAATTGCAATTAACCACCTATGCAGCACTTATCGTGTTTATACCAATGCTTATGGGTACGGGCGGTAACTCAGGTAGTCAAGCTTCAGTTACTGTTATCAGAGCCTTGTCACTTGGAGATATTGAGTTCAATGATATTTGGCGTGTAATTTGGAAAGAGTTACGTGTATCGGCAATTTGTGGCTTAGCACTTAGTGTTATAAATTTTGCTAAGTTATATCTTATTGATTACTTGATGCTTAACAACTTTGATGCAATGGTTGCTATCAGTGAAATGCTTGTTGTGTGTGTTACTCTATTCTTGGTTGTTGTTGTCGCAAAATTTATTGGTTGCACACTTCCAATTATTGCTAAACGCTTAGGATTTGACCCTGCTGTTATGGCTAGCCCTTTAGTGACAACTATTCTTGATACTTTCTCGCTTTTAATATACTTCACCATCGCAGCACTAATTTTAAATATTTAAAAAAATCGGTATTCTTTTTGAATACCGATTTTTATATAGTTTGTGCATTTTCGATCTGCTTTTTTAGTTTTCCAATTATCCGTTTTTCAAGGCGTGAAATATATGATTGTGAAATCCCAAGTGTTTCGGCTACGTCCTTCTGTGTATATTCTTCATATCCGTTAAGTCCAAAACGCATTTGCATTATCTGTCTTTCTCTACAAGACAATTTAGAAATAACTGAATTTAATAAATTTTTTTCATCTTCAAGTTCAATTTCCAAACAAATATCATCACCCTCCGTTCCTAAAACATCAGATAACAATAATTCATTACCATCCCAGTCAACGTTTAATGGTTCGTCAATTGAAATTTCATTCTTTTGCGATGAGTTTTTTCTTAAGTACATTAAAATTTCATTCTCGATACAACGTGACGCATAGGTAGCTAATTTAATATTCTTATCAGGTCGAAATGTATTAACCGCTTTAATTAAACCAATTGTACCAATCGAAATTAAATCTTCAAGATTAGAAGTATTACTTTCAAATTTTCGTGCAATATAAACCACCAAACGAAGATTATGTACAATTAACTTTTCTTTAGCATATTTTGGTCGTGCAGAAAACTCTGCAATAATTTTATTCTCTTCTTCAGAAGTAAGAGGTGCCGGCAATGTTTCATTACTATTAATGTAATGCACATTATTATTGCTAAAAAACAGTAAAATTGCACTTATCAACCTTTTTAAAAACATAGCAATTGCTCCTTATCTAAGTAAAATTTCAGGATTGATTATAGCGTCAAAATCATCACTAAAATCTATATCATTTCTTAACAGTATTGGTTTTGTAAAATCGAATTGTCCAACTTCCGTTTTAATTCTAGCAGAATCACATCTAATACCCTCAAGAAGTCCTTTTTTATTAACAGTATTGCACGGTATTATCCTATATCGCTCTTTATAATTCTCTTTAATTTCTTTAAATGAATGTTTAAAAAGATTATTAAATGTTCTATCGCTAACGAAAAAAATCGGCGAATCGCCTAAATGGTCATATACAGAATTACCCGTATCTAAAATCCCTACTATATCTACCTTTATATCTTGAAATTGAATTGATAATTCACATCTTTTTGCGGTAACCGCTTCCCTTTTCAGAAGAGTTTTAGCAATAGTAATAATTAAATAAACAACAACTGAAAAAATTATTAAAAAAGTAGCTGAGATATCATAGTAAACGTATGAATTGTTAATTATTATGCTATTCGGCTTAAAAATTAGCCACAGTGCCATAACTGCGCCACCATAAGCTACAGTTGACAAGGTAAACGAAAGTAGCGCACGGACAAAATTTTTTAATTTTTTATATCCAAAAGCAAGCAAAACTATGATAAAAGCACTAAAACATCTAAATATAATCTCAAAAATAAATGGCTGTTGCGGCAAAAAAATATATAACGATGATAAGCCTCCCATAAAAGCTGCCAAAAGCATTCTGAAATTTTTGTAACTGCATTTACTTATTAGGGCACTTAACAGCAAAATAAAATAATCAATAATTGTGTTAACAATTATTAAAATATCTGCATAAATCACCATATGATCACCGCCCGAATATATTATACAATATAGTAGCGAAAAATTTTGTCAAATAAAATAAAGAAAAACTCCCCGAAGGGAGTTTTTTTAATTACCATATGGAAAATCAAACGTGCCACCCGATGAGCTATCGCCGTCTGGCGTGAGTGCATTGGGTGTAGTTTTATAACTAGACTCACCTTCGTAGGTAAGTAATTTACATTTCAATGTTATGTTTTTTTGCGATGAGTTTACAACTGTCAAGGTAATTTCCGTACCGGGCATATTATTTTCAATAATATCAAGAATAATATCGTCATACAGAATAGCTTTGCCATTTACGTGAGTAATTATATCTCCTTCCTTAACCTTACCGTACAGGTCGCTATCTTTACTAACCTCGGCAATTTTCAAACCGAAGATTTTACTGCCGCCGATTTCTGCCGTAACACTATCCACCTCTTGATATGATACACCAAGTCGGGAACGACCCACAACCTTGCCGTTTTTAATCAATGATTCAACAATCTCTTTTACGGTAGCACTAGGTATAGCATACCCAACGGCTTCATAATCCTCACCAACAAGTTTTGAAGAAGTAATACCAATTACCTGTCCGTACATATTAACAAGCGCACCGCCCGAACTACCGGGATTAATAGCCGAGTCGGTTTGGATTAGTTTTGATGAATAGTTAGTCGCATTTCTAACACGACGATTTACATATGATACGATACCGCTTGTAATTGACGAGGCAGAGGTTGCGTCGCTCGGTCTGCCTATGGCAAGCACCTGTTCACCACAGGTAATCTCAGCCGAGTCACCAAATGTTGCGGGGAAAAATCCCGAAGAATTCACCTTGATAACCGACAAATCACTTCTTGTATCGCCTGCAAGATAGGTTCCGTTATAAACCTTGCCGTCATAGGTGTATATTTTAAACTTGGCATTTGGTGCGTCCTCGTATATGTGGTCATTAGAAACAATATATCCATCTTCGGAATAAATTACACCACTTGCGTAACCTTTTATGCCTTCACTATTATAAATTACTATACCAACAACAGACTTATTGACCTGTTGATAAATTACCTCTGCTGAATATTTTTCCGAATCAGATTTTGAAAATAATTCAATGAGAGTTCCGTCATTATTGCTGGAGCGTACAGAGTATCTACCCGCTATATATCCGCCAGTAATAGCAATACTTAGCGCCACAATAATGCAAAGTGCCACAATAAATACTCGCATACCCTTTCGGCTAGACTTATTTACAGTATCGGTTTCGTTAATTTCAATAATTGTATCGGTGATAATTTCATCAGGGTCGTTATTAACAACTATTTGAGCAAAATCATCATCAAAATTCTCAAATTCATTATTTAAATTATTGTTTTCGTTCATTCAAAATTCTCCTAATGTTTAACTCTATTTAGCGGTAAATTTACAGTAAATTCTGTAAAAGCACCTTCCTTGCTGGCAACCGATACTGTACCGTGGTGAATATTAATGATAGTTTTCACAATATAAAGACCTAAACCAACACTGTTTTTGTTAGTAGAGCGAGATTTATCTAATTTATAAAATCTATCAAAAATATTACCTAAATTCTCTTGCGGTATACCACACCCAGTATTTCTAACACTAAATTTTGTAAATTTAGAATCGGTAGAGACCGAAAAGCTAATTTCACCAGATTCATCCGTGAATTTGACAGCATTATCAACTAGATTATATACAACCTGATAAATTAGGTCATAATCTGCATACACAAACGTTTTTTCAAGCGAATCAAGTCCGGTAATGGTAAGATTTTTACCCTCAATTTCCTTCTCACGACTTACAACAACGTCAACAATGGTATCCGATAAATTAAACATCACCGGATTAAGTGAAACTTCACCCGATTCAAGTTTCGACAGACTTAACATTGACTCAACAACACGAGAAAGCCGTTTCACTTCGGTTGATATAATTTTTAAATAATACTCCTGTTTATCTTCTGCAATAGTGCCGTCAAGTATGCCATCGATAAATCCTGATATGGAAGTCATCGGTGTTCTGAGTTCGTGTGAAACGTTTGCCACAAAACTTCGTCTCATTTTTTCAAGTTTTGACAATGAGTTGGTCATATTGTTGAATGAAATTGAAAGTTCGCCAATCTCATCATCACTCATTACAGGAATGCGTTTTGAAAAGTCACCTCTTGACATCGCTTGCGCTGCCACAGACATTAGTTTTAGCGGTTTTGTGAATCTATAAGTCATTGCATATACGATAATTAACATCAAAACTATTGGTACTATCGCAGAAATTACATACATTTTAAAAATTTCACTTATGAGGTTTCTAAGTGATTGAGCAGAAGTTGACGAAAATACATAACCGAATTTTGTACCATCTGCTGCCTTTATCGGAATACCGACAATAAAATGCGCATCGGTATATAAATCATTAAAATTGTTAACAGCAAAATATTCCTTTGAAGCAGAATCAAGTATATCATTGTTGATTGTGCCAAACGAATGAGAACATTCACTATTGTAATACTTATCACAACCACATACAATAATCTCGCCTTTATTATCACATATAAATGTATCAACATTAGAAACCTTATTTTGGACGGCAATAATATTGTAAATATTACGTTCAAAGTTACTAGAATTCATATCCTTAAGGGTAATTTCAGCAACTGATTCGCAGTTTTGAATTAACTCCGCATACTTCTCATTCGAAAAATAATTAGAAATAACAATACTAAGAATCATAACAATGACCGACATACTTATTAAAATTACAATGCCGATCGTTACTGCTAACTTTTTAAAAAGTTTTAAACGCATAAATCCCCCTATTTATTTAAGTTCGAATTTGTAGCCAACGCCCCAAACTGTTTTTAGCGACCAAAATTCAGAGATGTTTTCAAGTTTTTCCCTAAGTCGTTTAACATGTACATCAACGGTACGCGAATCACCATAATAATCAAATCCCCAAACTTCATCAAGAAGTTGGTCACGAGTAAATACACGGTTTGGATTACTTGCCAAATGGTAAATTAATTCGAGTTCTTTTGGCGGGGTATCAATATTTTTACCATCTACAACCAATTCATAATTAGTAAGATTTATCCTTAGTTTATCATATTTAACTTCTTTAATATCCGAATCACTTTGTTGTTTTGTTCTACGCAAAACGGCCTTAATTCTTGCAATAATCTCCTTGGTTTCAAAAGGCTTTGTTACGTAATCGTCGGCGCCAAGTTCAAGTCCTAAAACCTTATCAAATACTTCACCCTTGGCTGTAAGCATAATTATTGGAACAACCGAATTTTTTCTGATTTCTCTGCAAACTTGCCAACCATCAAGTTTAGGCAGCATAATATCTAATAAAATCAAATCAGGCGAATTCTGTTTAAACATATCAACAGCAGCAACGCCATCATTTGCAACAATAGCAGAAAATCCCTCTTTTTCAACATACAACCGCAATAATTCGCAAATGTTAATATCATCATCTACAATAAGAATTTTAGCATTTGTCAAAATCATCACTCCTTTAATTAACAATACTATATTTTAGTTTACCATGTCAATTAAAATTTTGGTTAATAAAATGTAAATAAAAGAAAAACCACCCATAAATATGGGTGGCGAAATTACAAAAAATATACTTATTCAGCGTCTGTATTTTCGTTTTCTTTCATCTTTGCAAAACACTCGCTGCAATATACAGGACGATCATCGCGCGGAATGAAGGGAACCTTGGCAACACCACCGCAAGCATTGCATACTGCTTCATGGAATTCACGTGGTGCTCTGCCTGCATTTTTACGCTTGTCACGGCAGGGCTTGCAGCGTTGCGGTTCATTCACAAAGCCTTTGGATTCATAGAATTCCTGTTCTCTTGCAGTGAATACGAATTCTTCTCCGCAGTCCTTGCAAACTAAAGTCTTGTCTTCAAACATCTTTTTTTACCTCTCTCAGTTGGTTTATTTGGCCCCGGACGGAATTGCACCGCCATCTTTTTACGCTCTCCTCATTAAGCTACGAAGGCATATTTAAATGATTGCAATAATCAATATAAATCCTTAATCTTACGGCGAACACGACACATAGTGTTGTTGACAGATTTTACGCTTATTTCCAAATGCTTTGCAATGGTTTCATATGAATTAAACTCAATAAACGAAATTAGAACTTTATATTCAAGTGGGGATAGAATTTTCTTAATATCCTCGGTTAAAATAAAGGACTCTTCTTTCTCAATTAAAATGGCCTCTGGACTTTTAACCTCAGCAATTTCAACGTCGTAATCGGAATAAATTAATTTATCACGAGGTATATCTTTTTTTCTAGTCTGACTGCGACAAAAAGAAAGTAATCCCCTTTTAATACACACCGAAGCAAAGGTTGAAAATAAAGAAACGTCTTTTTTATAGACCTTAACGGCTGAATACAAGGCGATTAAACCTTCCTGAATCATGTCGTCAATATCAATACCATATGATGCAGAAAATTCCTGTGCTTTTACCCTAATCATAGGGGTGTAACGACCCACTAAAATATGAAGAAGGCTATCATTGCCGGATTTAATTACGTAAACTAAATCTTCATCGGACATTTTTAAACATTCTTCATAATTTAAAACCTTCATAAATGCACCACAACAATATTGCTTTATAATTATATTAATAATACTTCATAAAATAAGTTTTGTCAAGTGAAAATTTTTTGTGCATATTTTCGCATATTTTAATTATATTATTGACATACTATATATTTAATATTAAAATAAATAAATAAAATATACGGGGGGCAAAAATCATTGTATACTGAAATCTTTAATCAATGGCGTAATAACGCAACTGATGACATCGACTTAATAAATGAACTTAACTCTATCAAAAATAATGAGGATGAGATTTCCGATCGTTTTTACACCGAGCTTGAGTTTGGCACAGCCGGATTACGAGGCATTATTGGCGCAGGTATAAATCGCATGAACGTATATACCGTCGGCCGAGCCACACAAGCACTTGCAGGTTACGTAAATTCTATTTCTGAAAATCCAAGTGTGGCAATTGCTTATGATAGCCGAATTAAGTCGGACTTGTTTGCGCAAACTGCGGCATCAATTTTGGCAGCAAACGGAGTAAAGGTTTATATATACAAAGAATTAATGCCAACCCCTATGCTTTCTTTTGCAGTAAGACGCCTTAAATGCGATGCCGGAATTGTTATTACTGCAAGCCACAACCCCGCAAAATATAACGGCTATAAAGCCTATGGCTCAGATGGTTGCCAGATGCCACCTGATGCCGCTGACTATATTTTGAACCTAATGGCAAAAATTGATTACTTTAAAGATATTAAATCAATCGACTTTGCGACTGCGGTTGAATCAGGTAATATAGAATACATTGAACAATGGTTAATTGAGGAATATCTAGACGAGGTTGAAAAACAATCTGTACGCGATAAGAATATAGATCTTTCTTCATTAAACGTTATCTATACCCCACTTCATGGAACCGGTAATAAACCTGTTCGCGCTATTTTGGATCGAATTGGTATTAAAAACGTTACTATTGTTAAGGAACAAGAATTACCGGACGGCAACTTCCCTACCGCACCATATCCAAATCCTGAAATTAAGCAACCATTTGAACTCGCTTTGGCAGCTGCCAAATTAAATAATGCCGACCTTTTACTTGCCACAGACCCCGACGCCGATCGTGTTGGTATTGCCGTTAAAGATGGCAATGAATACACCCTAATTTCAGGCAATGACGTTGGCGCATTAATTTTAAACTATATTCTCGAAAGACGTACTCAAGAAGGCACATTACCTCAAAATCCAATTGCAATTAAAACGATCGTTACCACTGAGATTTGTCAGAAAATTGCTGACGAGTATAATTGTCAACTTATAAACGTTTTAACCGGATTCAAATTTATTGGTGAGCAAATTGCTTTGCTTGAAAACAAAAATGAAGAAAATCGCTATATTTTTGGTTTTGAAGAAAGTTACGGTTATCTCCCCGGCAGTTATGTACGTGATAAAGATGCAGTTGTTGCCTCAATGCTTATTTGTGAAATGGCGGCATATTATAAATCAAAAAGTCTATCTTTACTTGACCAACTTGATTTATTGTTCAAAAAGTATGGTTACTACCTTAATTCACAAAAAAGTTTTGCATTTGAAGGACAAAGCGGTATGGAAACAATGGGTAAAATCATGAATAAATTACATGAAAATCCTCCGTCAGAAATTGTTGGTAACAAAGTAATAATTATTGAGGATTATCAAAAATCAATCGCTACAAATTTTGTTAGCGGTACTAGTAAAGATATAACCTTACCTAAATCAAACGTTGTTGCATTTACTTTAGAGGATTATAGCAAGGTTATATTCCGTCCTTCAGGTACCGAGCCCAAAATTAAAATTTACGTTGGTGCACACGATATTTCAAAATCTGCAGCACTCACTAAATTAGAAAACCTATCTGATAATGTTGCAAATCTTTTAAAATAAAATAAAAATTAAAATAGCCCGTTTTCGGAGCGTTCACATAGGGAGAAATTGGTTTTGGAATAAAAAATTGCCCTATATCTTTGCCTCAAACCTTGAAATACGCCAGTATATCTACGGTTTTTCGGCTTCGATAAAAGAACAATTTTTTAAATTACAAAACTGCACGCACCCGAAAAAGATGAATTTTTAGTGGGATAACAGACGAAAAGGCACGGTAATGCTGACGCATACCGTGCCTTTTTAACACATTAGACCGCAAAAATTCACTTTTTCGAGCAAATT
>JAFSDK010000057.1 GCA_017436255.1 Clostridia bacterium | reverse complement strand
TTTTGCCTTTTCTTGTACTCTAAATTTTAATTTTAAGGTGCTTCGCAGTTTCGTAAGAATTAAAAATTTCCTGTATTGAAGCCATAAAACGCAGAAAGGCTATCGCCTTTCGAGGCTTTTGGCAATAATACGGGGGATTTTATTCGAGAAACAAATACTTCCCTATGGGGTGTGGGCGTACATAGCGTTTTTTATTATTATAACATTTTAGCTCTGATTTCGTCGGGTGTCATCATAGATAAATCTGCAGGAGCTACATCAAAAACTGTTTTACAGCCAATTTCGCCCCTTGTACGCATACGGTAAGCGGCGCGTGCGTATGCTACCAAAACACTTGCCGTAAATTCGGGGTTGGAGTCAAGTTTTAATGAATATTCAATAACGTGATTGTTTTGCTTTTCCTTACCCGTTTTGCCCGTTCTTATAACAAAACCACCATGCGGTATGCCCTTGTGATTTTTATCAAGTTCTTCTTGGCTTATAAAATTAACGGTTGTATCGTAGTCGGCAAAGTATTTGGGCATTTCCTTAATCTCACGTTCAATTCTTTCTTTGTCAGCACCTTCCTTTGCTACAACGTAACAAAGTCTTGTGTGCTTTTCACGTGTTGTTAGTGTCGGATTTTCGCCGTTTCTTACGCGCTCAAGTGCCGATTCAACAGGACAGGTGTATTGGCGTGCATCTTTTACGCCTTCAATACGGCGAATGGCGTCGGAATGTCCTTGACTTACACCCTTGCCCCAAAAAGTGTAGTCGTTACCTTCAGGTAAAATAGCGCTTGCATAAAGGCGATTGAGCGAAAACATACCTGGGTCCCAACCCACCGAAATAATGGCGATATTTTTGCCGTTTTTAGCCGCTAGGTCGGTGTTCGCAAAATGTTTAGGGATATCGGCATGTGTGTCAAAACTGTCAATAACGTTAAAATTTGAAGCAAGAGACGGAGTCATTTCGGGAAGGTCGGTAGCTGAGCCCCCACAAATAATGAGTACGTCGATTTGGTCTTTAAATTTTAGTATATCATCTGTACTGTAAACTTTAGTTGTATTAAACATGGGTTTAACGTCGGCAGGATTTCGGCGGGTAAAGATACCAAAAATTTCCATATCCTTATTTTGAGCAATACTGCACTCAACACCGCGACCGAGATTGCCGTAACCATAAATTCCAATTTTCATTTTATATCATCCTTTTGAATAGTATATGATAAACAATATATTTCATAATAAAATTTTATCATTTATTTGTCAATATCTCAACTAAAAAAATTTACACATTGACAATATTTTTAATAAATGGTATACTTTTTAAACATTGTTTTAAGGGATGATAATTTTTGGGATTTATTGAACTTTTTCTTTTGGCGATAGGTCTTTCGATGGATGCTTTTGCGGTTGCTGTTTGTAAAGGACTTGCTACAACATCATTAAAATTCAAACATATGGCAATTACGGGTGCGTGGTTTGGTGGTTTTCAAGGTTTAATGCCTGTTATAGGTTTTCTCCTCGGTGTTACATTTAAAAAGTATATAGAGGCTTATGACCATTGGATAGCATTTGTGCTTTTAGGTTTAATAGGTGCCAATATGATTAAAGAGGCATTCTCTAAAGAGGAGGAATGCGCCGACGCATCTTTTGGTATTAAAACAATGTTTGTTATGGCGGTTGCCACTAGTATTGATGCCTTAGCGGTTGGTATTTCTTTTGCTATGGTATTAAAGATTGAACAACTACCGCTTGCGGTATTGTTGATAGGTACTGTTACTTTTATTTTATCCGCTATTGGAGTGAAAATTGGCAACGTGTTCGGCGCCAAACATAAATCCAAGGCTGAATTTGCAGGTGGCATAATTTTATTTCTTATAGGTTTAAAAATACTTTTTGAACATTTAGGTATAATTGAGTTTTAAGATGCGTTAACTAACGCATCTTTTTTTATATTCTGTATATGCCACGCATCTTTGTTAATCGGTCAATGAATATATTGAGGTTGGGTGGGTAAAAACTCCAAATAATGAAAAGTATGGATGTGGTTAATATGAGAAGCATGCAGATTATTATACATACGCTACTTGGCGAGTTGCAGTTTTTGATTAAAACTTCTGTTAAAATAAAAACTACTATTACTGAAATAAAAAATATGGTAATGTTTAGCCAATCTATATTTTTGCCGACAATACCGCTTATGGTGTAATAGGTGCTTACAATAAAAAACATACCTGTAAAGAGCGAGAAGGTGCGTGCAGGGATAAAACATTTCTTTTTGCCTCGTGCAAAATATTCATAAACCGAAAATAAAACCACGGGGAAGAACAGCAATTTAAGATGTTCCCATATACTTTCGTTTACAGGTGTAACGGTGCCGATAATGGTATTATATCCTGTCCATTCATATAAAAAATGTGATAACGTGCCTAAAAGAGATGTAAAAATAATGCCTACCAGTGTGTGCTTTCGTTTCATATAATTCCCCCTAAGCAAACACGAATAATCCGAACCTGATTTTAAAGGCTCAATTTTCGTCTTTGCATTGTTAAAATACTCGTTAATCCGTCAGGATTAACTGCGTTTTGTGCCTCGCACAGCCAAAAATTCAACTCTTTAAAATTCTGCG
>JAFSDK010000056.1 GCA_017436255.1 Clostridia bacterium | reverse complement strand
TGTCTGCCGCTTTCATCTTCTACATAAAAGCGGTAGTACCACTTTTTACCTTTCTTTCTGACAGATCCTTTTGCCATAATAAAACTCCTTTCTGTTGGCAAACGGAACTGTTGCAATGTGTACCTTTATTATACCATTTTTTGAGCAAAATTGCAACAGTTCCTATGTGTTTTTTATCTGTCAGCTTACTGATTTTACGCTATCTATATTGAGTAGATCCACGCCTTGATTTATCTTTAAAAACTCTGTTAACGCATCGGTTCTAATAATGTGTTTACGGCCTATGAGCAGCACGGGTATTTTGCGCTCGCTCACTAATAAACGCAACGTATTTCTTCCAATGCCGGTATATTCAGCAGCTTCTTCAATAGTCATTGCAATTTTTTCTACCATTGGCGATCCTCCTTATTTTATTTGCCTCCATTTCCGCCGGAGGCAAGCTTAAAAACATATAACATATAAATTCTCCTTACAGACGGTGGCAGGATTGCCACCGTCGTTAACTTCGGACATTTGAATTGCCCGATCTTTACTTCCTTTGTTTGTCCCTATATATCAATCCCGCAGATTTTCGTCAGCAGGATATTGTCGTCAACTTAAATTCTTCCTTCATCATTTTAATTAATAGCTTACTTTTTCTTTGGCTTATCGGCCAAGTAAATTCTTGTTACTTCGGTTCTGTGGTGACCTAAGTTTTCGCTTACAATCTTTCGTGCTTTCTTTGGGCGCTCTTTTAATGCTTCTTCATAGGTGCGTTGTGCATAGGTGTGTCTTAGACTGTGCCAAGAGATTGTTTCAGTTCTTTTCTTTTTACCGTCTTCGCTCAAATCTTCACGGTTTTCTACCATAAAGTATTTTCTGTTATAACTCATCCAATTCTGCAATGAACGCTTTTCTCGTTGAACGCCGCCCTTTTCGCTACCTGAGATTAAATAATCTCTGGGGTAACGACCTGAACACCTGGCATAGTTCAAATTATCGGTAATAATACCGCGTTGCTTTGCGCTTAAATCAATAGCCCTTGTCTGACCGCCCTTGCCTTTTATGACAAGTTGTCCAGTTTTTAGCGCAGACATAAGGTATTCAACTCTTAAGGTGCAAATTTCTTCAAGTCTTAAACCAAATTCACTGGCAAAGTCAAAGCCAATAACCACGTCCTGTCGACCTTTTTTGATAGCCAACTGTCGTATACGGACAAGTTCTTTATCTAACAGCGAATGGTCTTTAACACCCGTTGCTCGTTTTGGTAGCGCCAACTTGCTATTAGGGGATAGCCTGTTTTTACTACCGGATTTTCTGTGGAAATACCGTATGCCCGACAGATCGGATTGAATTGTTGCGGCTGAGTTATTTTCTTTCAAATGCTCCACGTAGGCTTTAAAGTGCCGGTCTTCCACATTCTTGAAATTTTGCAGACGAAAATTATCGGCCAAAAACTTACAGAACCTTTTTGTTGCTTCAAAGTACCGTGCCCTTGTTTTAAAGCTAAGCTCGTTGCTGTGCCTATAGATAGACTCAACTTGAGCAAGTAAGTTCTTATACAAGCCCGGATTTAGCACTGTAATATTATTAGAATCTGACATAGCAAACCGTCTCCTTTCTCTAAAAATTTTATTTCAACGCAAGGATAGGGACCAAGCCTTGCGTAAAAAGCTGTGTACGAAAATAGTAAAAAATGCATTATTTTCGTCAATAAAATATTCAGGGCTCTCCTGACGAAAATAATTTTGTGTACGAAAATTTTTCTGCTCATTTCGAAATGACAGTCATATATCATTTCGAAACGG
>JAFSDK010000055.1 GCA_017436255.1 Clostridia bacterium | reverse complement strand
CAAACAATGAGGTTAATAAAAATTTTAGAGGTGTATGCGAATATATTGATTTGTTTGTTAAGGAATCCCTCCACCGCTAAGTATCCCTCAGTCAAAACCTACGGTTTTGCCAGCTCCCTTTAGGCAAGGGAGCCTTTGCGGCCCCCCTTTTTTTAGGGCAAGGGAGGCTAATTTTGTTCCCAATTTAACACAAGCATATAATACACCCAAGGCGGTGATGATATGAAAGCTATTCGAATATTTTTATGGATTATAATTTGTAAAATTTTCTTGTTAGGGCTTTTATATTTATTTACAGGTTCGTTGGAATGGTTTCCAACACCTGAGCAACAAGAAAAAGCTCATTTAACTGCTATTGTTATGATGGCAATACCTGCTATTAGCGGTATTATATTGTTCTTAACAAGAAAAAAGTAAAATCTATGGTTTTCAGGCACATTTAATTCGTGTCATTAAGTTCAAAACACCCAAAAAGAAAAGTCACACGATGGTGTGGCTTCGCCACGGATTTATATATTGCCCCTCCGCCACTTTTATGCTATAATACACTTAAGGCGGTGATTTTATGAAAAAGAATATATTAAATATTCTGAAATATTTATCGTTCATTATAATTCCAGTTCTTTCTGTGTTTTTATGTATGGTATTTAGAATTGCACAAGGGGAAAAGAACGAAGAAATTGTCTTTGGAATAATGTTAGGAATTGTGTTAAATTTCATTTATTCAATTGTTCTTCTATTTATAAAAAAGAAATCTAATAATAAAAGTAAATAATTGTTATTACTGTAAAGTTAGCGGTTTTCAGGTATATTTAATTCGTGTCATTAAGTTCAAAACACTCAAGACCATATCCGTTTATTCGGGTATGGTCTTTTTTATTTTATAAGGCCTCTAACCACGAGACCGCTAGTTCTACGTTTGCGGTGCCCGACGAATCGATACTGCCGTATCTCGCTTGTCGACCGCGGCACTTCGTTTTGCTCGCTTCATCGTCCACAGGACGCGCTCGCAACCTCGCTAGTCACTCGGACCATTTGAAACACTGCATAAACAGTAAGTTTGTGCAGTGTTTTTATTTTTTAAATAGTCGTTATTATTGTGCGTTACTAATCCCATGCACAAAAACACAGATTTATAAAAATATGCACGTGGATTTTGTTTATGTTTGCACAAAAGTTTGATTAAATATATTGAATTTCTGTATATAAAGTATTTTTTATAAAAAAATAGAAAAAACGGTTGATTTAATTATAGTTTTATATTAAAATAATAAAGATTAATGTTTGTTAAAAAATTAATAATCATAAATTAAATTTGGGAGGTGCAGTTAGTGTTTGCAAATTTGGTTTTAGCTGCTTCACAGCCGATAGAAAAGGTACCGAATCTCTTTGTTGTTGCAATGGGTGTCGGCACCGTTTTCGTTGGACTCGTTTGTATAGTTATTATATGCAAGATTATGAGTGCTTTGTGTGGCGCAAGAAAGAAAAACACTGAAGAGGTTGCTAATTCTACGGTAGTCCCCGTAAAGAATCAGGTAATCGAAAATCGTCAAGAAATTATTGCCGCTGTTTCGGCTGCGGTAGCGGAGGATATGGGTACCGACATTTCGGGTATTCGTATTTTATCATTTAAAAAATTATAATAAAAAAGAGGTAATAGAAAATGAAAACTTATAAAGTAACCGTAAACGGAACAGCTTATGAAATCACTTTAGAAGCAGTTGACGCTTCTGAGATCAAAACTCCTGCTGCAGCTCCTGCCGCAACACCGGCTCCTGCAGCTGCTCCCGCACCTGCCGCAGCTCCTGCCGGCGGTGAGACAGTAACAAGCCCGATGCCTGGTACTATCCTTGAAGTTAAGGTAGCTCAGGGTCAAGCTGTTAAGAAGGGTGATGTCCTCCTTATTCTTGAGGCTATGAAGATGGAAAATGAAATCATGGCACCTTGTGATGGTACTATCGCATCTGTAAATACAACAAAGGGTTCATCGGTTGAAACCGGTGCCGTTCTTTGCGTAATCGCTTAATTTTTTAGGAGATATAAACTATGGAATACGTTATGAACTTTGTTGAGCAAACGGGTTTCTATATGCTTATTAATGATTTTATTGAAGGCGGCATGTGGAAAAATCTTATAATGATTGCTATATCATTATTGCTCTTCTATCTTGCAATAAAGAAGCAGTTTGAACCGCTTCTCTTAATAGGTATCGCATTTGGTATGCTGCTTACTAATCTACCCGGTGCAGGAATGTACGATAGCAAATTGTGGCTTGACTTTATGGATGAGGCTTCAAAGAACTATCATGATTATGGACATATTCTTGCTGAGGGTGGTCTTTTAGATATACTTTATATCGGTGTTAAAACCTGCATTTATCCCTGCTTGATTTTCATCGGTATAGGTGCAATGACCGATTTTAGTCCGCTTATTTCAAACCCGAAATCCTTGCTTTTAGGTGCAGCTGCACAGATTGGTATTTTTGCTACATTTATCGGTTGTATTGCACTCGGCTTCCCGCAGGAGGCAGCAGCTTCAATCGGTATCATAGGTGGTGCTGACGGTCCTACCGCTATCTATACAACATCAATTCTTTATCCCAGCCTTTTAGGCGCTATCGCAGTTGCAGCATATTCTTATATGGCTTTGGTACCTGTAATTCAGCCGCCTATTATGAAACTTCTCACAACCAAGAAAGAGCGTCAGATTATTATGAAACCGCTTCGCGAGGTTTCAAAGACCGAGAAAATTATTTTCCCGATTATCGTTACAATCTTTGTAGCACTTTTGGTACCCTCTGCAACTCCTCTTGTTGGTTGCTTAATGCTTGGTAACCTTTGGAAAGAATCGGGCGTTGCTGAGCGTCTACGTCAGACTGCTCAGAACGAGCTTATGAATATTGTTACAATATTCCTTGGCATTTCGGTTGGTGCTACAGCAACAGCTGAAACCTTCCTCAACTCTAACCGTGATACCGTTATAAATATTGGCGGTAATCAAATTACACTTTTACGTATGCCTACAGTTGAAATTATCGTAATGGGTATTGTGGCATTTGGTGTTGCTACCGCTTGCGGCGTGCTCTTTGCGAAGATAATGAACATTTTCTCAAAGAACAAAATAAATCCGCTTATCGGCTCTGCAGGTGTATCTGCCGTTCCTATGGCAGCGCGCGTTTCGCAGTCGGTTGGTCAGAAAGAAAACCCCTCAAACTTCTTGCTAATGCATGCTATGGGACCCAACGTTGCCGGTGTAATCGGTTCTGCTATTGCGGCAGGCGTGCTTATCGCATTGCTCGGTTAATTGGAGGTAATTTAAATGAAAAAATTATATATTACCGATACTATTTTACGTGATGCGCATCAGTCACAGGCCGCAACACGTATGCGTATTGAGGATATGATTCCTGCTCTCGAAAAGCTCGACAAGGTCGGCTACTGGTCGGTTGAGTGTTGGGGTGGCGCAACCTTTGATGCTTGTATGCGCTTCCTTAATGAAGACCCATGGGAGAGACTTCGCACCATAAAGAAGCATATGCCCAACACGAAACTTCAAATGCTTCTTCGCGGTCAGAATATTCTTGGTTACAAACACTATGCTGACGACGTTGTTGATGAGTTCGTTAAAAAGTCTATTGAAAATGGTATCGATGTAATTCGTATTTTCGATGCACTTAACGATACACGTAATATGGAACAGGCAATGAAGAGTTGTAAAAAGTACGGTGGTATCTGCGAGGCAGCCATCAGTTATACCACCAGCCCTGTTCACAGTGAAGAATATTTTGTTGAGCTTGCTTGCAAATTAGAACAGATGGGTGCCGATGTTATCTGCATTAAGGATATGGCAAACCTGCTTTTACCTTATGATGCATATTCACTCGTTAAAAAGTTAAAGGAAAAGGTTAAAGCACCTATTCATCTTCACACCCACAACACCACAGGTACGGGTGATATGACCTATCTTATGGCCGTTGAGGCAGGTGTTGATATTGTTGATACCGCACTTTCGCCCTTTGCAAACGGTACGGCTCAGCCCTCAACCGAGGCATTAGTTGCCACTTTGCAGGGTACAAAGCGTGATACAGGTCTTGACCTTAATGCGTTAAGCGAACTTGCTGCTCACTTCCGCAAGGTTGCAGATAAGATGAAGGCTGACGGCACACTTGATCCTAAGGTGTTAAATGTTGATACAAAGACACTTCTTTATCAGGTACCGGGCGGCATGCTTTCCAACCTTTTATCACAACTTAAACAGGCTAACGCAGAAGATAAATATTATGATGTTTTAGCTGAGATTCCAAACGTACGTAAAGACTTCGGTTATCCGCCTCTTGTAACTCCTACAAGTCAAATTGTAGGTACACAGGCGGTACTTAACGTACTCTCGGGTGAGCGTTACAAGATGGTTTCTAAGGAATCAAAGGGCCTTCTCCGTGGTGAGTACGGTCAGGTTCCGGGTGAAGTGAATGAGGATGTTCGTAAAAAGGCAATTGGTGATGACGAGGTTATTACCTGTCGTCCTGCAGACCTTATCGGACCCGAACTTGAGAAGTATCGCGCAGAAGCAGGTGAACTTGCTAAATGTGATGAAGACGTGCTTTCTTACGCGCTCTTCCCACAGGTTGCAGAAAAGTTCTTAAAGTTAAGAAATTCTAACACTAGCGGTGTACGCGAGTTAATTGTTGAAGATTTATCTTTATAATATTAAAAGCATCGATTCATTTTTTTGAATCGGTGCTTTTTTGTATAATGAAAAGCACGCGATAGTCGCGTGGTTCAGAAAATGTTTACCGATGAACAGTAAAAAGTGTTATAAGTGCCGTGCCTCCATCTGACGAGGGAGGTGGATTTTGCGAAGCAAAAGAATGAAATATCCACCCGCTATGAGGGTGGATATTTATTATATAAATTCGAAAATTAGCATAATTTAGATGTTTTCTACACTAAAAAAACTTTACTTTGCTTACATATGCACATAACTACTTGAATAGAAAATACCATTGGATTTTCAACTGCTTTAGTCTGGATACCAATGGTATTTTAATTTATATAAACAAATAGAAAATATTAATATAGATTTAATCTATAAATTAAATCTATTTATGTTAAATTTTGCTTGACAATAACAAAATTTTATAGTATAATTCATTGCATTAATACTTTATCACAGTAGAGTGATAGGAGGAAGTTATGAACGGTTGGCATAGTAAGAGTACAGATGAACTTTGCAAGGCTTTGTTATCCCTTGAAACAATAGAGGAATGTTATTCTTTTTTAGAGGACGTTTGCACTATTAAAGAAACTTTAGATATTTCACAAAGACTGTCGGTAGCAAAGATGCTTAAAAAAGGCGTAAGTTACACCAAAATTAATAAAGAAACAGGCGCTAGTGCGGCCACTATAAGCCGTGTAAGCAGATGTTGTGAATACGGTAGCGGCGGTTATGATTTAGTTATTAGTAGATGTAAGGATGAAAAAGATGCTTGATAATAAAGTTTTTAAAAATGAAGAAATAGCAATATTTACTTTGCGTTCCCTATATGCAAAATACGGCTACAAACCGTTTAAAATGAGTAAATTTGAAGAGTACGAGTTTTATATTCAGAATAAGGACTTTCTGGTAAGTGACAGAATTATTGCCTTTAACGACACTAACGGCAAATTATTGGCGCTTAAGCCCGACGTTACGCTTTCTATAATAAAAAATGGCGAAGATATAAACGGTTATAAGCAAAAAGTTTGCTATAATGAAAATGTTTATCGCGTTTCTGAAAACACACACCAGTTTAAAGAAATTATGCAAACCGGCGTTGAGTGTATAGGTGAAATCGGCTTGTATGACATATACGAAATGATACTGATGGCGGCAGAAACTCTGAAACTTTTATCGGAAGATTTTGTACTTGAAATTTCGCATTTAGGGTTGCTTTCTTCTTTACTTGAAAACATTAGCGATAATGCAACGTTTAAAAGAGAAGCAATAAAATATATTTCTGATAAAAACAGTCATGATTTATCCTGTCTTTGTGATGAATACGGGGTAGAACAGGACCTTAAAAATATTCTTTTGAGCTTTGTTTCTATATATGGAGAGAGAAGTCTTGTTTTAGAAAAATTAGACCAAATAGGTAACTATATATCGTGCGAAGCGGTAAATACCTTAAAAACTCTCTCTTGTTTACTTGACAATCTTTCATATAGTAGTAAAATAGTGTTTGACTTTTCGGCTGTGAGCGACATGAATTACTATAACGGTATAGTCTTTAAGGGTTATATTTCGGGTATTTCGCAAGGTGTACTTACGGGCGGTCAATATGATAACCTGCTTTCTAAAATGGGCAGAGATTCGGGAGCAATAGGTTTTGCAACATATCTTGACCTTTTAGAAGATTTACCAACCGAGAAATCAGCGTATGATGTTGATGTTCTACTGCTTTGCGGGGATGTTACCGATAACACACTTTTGGTTAACACAGTAAATCAGATAATAAACAGTGGCAAAACCGTTTCGGTGCAAAATGTCGACACAGGAAATATAAGATATAAAGAACTTAAAAGTTTAAAGGGAGGGTTCTAGATGCTTAATATAGCACTGCCAAAAGGCAGATTAGGAGAAAAGGTCTATGCTATGTTTGAAGCGGCAGGATATGAGTGCCCCTCCATTAAAGAAAACAACCGAAAACTTATCTTCGAAAACACCGAAAAGCAGGTGTGTTATTTTTGGGTAAAACCTTCGGATGTTGCAATTTATGTTGAACGAGGTGCTGCTGATATAGGCGTTGCGGGTAAGGATATTTTGCTTGAATATTCTCCCGACGTTTATGAACTTTTAGATTTAAATTTAGGCAAATGCCGAATGGCAGTAGCGGCGCCTAAAGAATTTGATGATGACGGAGAAAAAACCTTAAAGGTGGCTACTAAGTTTACTAATATAGCGGCGAAATACTATGCAGGCATCGGTCGAGAAATAGATATTATTAAACTCAACGGCTCAATTGAAATTGCGCCTATTTTAAAACTTTCAGACGTAATAGTAGATATTGTAGAAACAGGCACCACCCTTAAAGAAAACAATCTTGAAGTTAAAAATACGATAGTGCCTATTAGTGCACGCCTTATAGCTAATAAAGCAAGTTTTAAATTCAAGGGTAGTGATATTGAAAATATAGTGAATTCTATAAAAACACAGGTGAAAAATAATGATTAAAATTTACAACTACGGCGAGGTCGAAAACAGCGAAATTTTTGCTCGGGATAATATTGCTACTAATGTTGAAGGTATTGTAAGTGATATTATTTCAAATGTAATTAATCGCGGAGATGAGGCAATTTTTGAGTATAACCTGAAATTTGATAAGGCTTCATTAAAAACACTTGAAGTGTCGCAAACAGAAATTGATGAAGCGTTTTCTTTAGTAGATGATAAATTCATCGAAATCATAAAAGAAGCCGCAGTAAATATCCGTGCTTTCCATTCAAAACAGGTTAAAAACAGTTTTGTCATTAACGAATATGAAGGCGTTGTAACCGGTCAGAAAGTTATGCCTATTGAAAAGGTAGGTCTTTATGTACCGGGCGGTACCGCAGCTTATCCCTCAACCGTGCTTATGGATAGTATTCCCGCTAAAATAGCAGGTTGCAAAGAAATTGTTATGGTAACACCGCCATCTAAAGACGGTAAGGTAAACCCCGTCATACTTGCTGCCGCCAAAATTGCAGGCGTAGACCGCATATTTAAAGTGGGCGGAGCTCAGGCTATAGCGGCATTGGCTTACGGCACTGAAACTGTACCTAAGGTTGATAAAATAGTAGGTCCGGGTAACGCTTTTGTAGCCGAAGCTAAGAAACAGGTATTCGGCAAAGTGTCTATTGATATGATTGCTGGTCCTAGTGAAATTTTAGTTGTAGCAGATTCTAATAGCAATCCTATTTTTGTGGCGGCAGATTTACTAAGCCAAGCAGAGCACGATAAAATGGCAAGTGCAGTGCTTGTTACCGATAGCCGCGAGTTTGCAGAAATGGTAAGCGAAGAACTTGAAAAACAAATACCGCAATTACCAAGGGCAGAAATTGCAAGGGCGTCTATTGATAATAATGGCAAAATAATTGTTGCCGAAAATAATTTAATGTTGGCAATAGATATTGCAAATGAAATTGCGCCCGAACACCTTGAACTGTGCGTGGATAACCCCTTTGATTATCTTGATAAGGTTAAGCATGCAGGTTCGATATTTATGGGCAGATATTGTCCTGAAGCCTTGGGCGACTATTTTGCAGGACCTAACCACACGCTTCCTACAAGCGGAACTGCAAGGTTTTCGTCACCTTTATCGGTGGATGATTTTGTAAAGAAATCGCAGTTTACATATTTCACCGCCGCCGCTTTGGAAAAGGTAGCAGATAAGGTTGCTTATTTTGCTGAAAAAGAGGGTTTACACGCACACGCAAAAAGCGCAACAATTAGATTTAAGGATAAATTATGAGTAAATTTTTAACAGAGAGGCTGTCGGGGCTTACACCTTATACCCCGGGTGAACAGCCTAAGGATATGCAGTATATTAAACTTAATACTAACGAGTCGCCCTTTCCGCCTTCGGAATCGGTGAGTGTAGCAGTACTTAATGAATGCCGTAAATTACAACTTTATTCCGACCCCGAAGTTACAAGGGCTAGGGAAAAAATTGCGCAGATTTACAACGTAAAACCAAGTCAGGTTATTGTTACAAACGGCTCTGATGAGGTTTTAAACTTTGCATTTATGGCATTTGCGGATGAGAAAAATCCGTTAGTTTTTCCCGATATAACCTACGGTTTTTATCCTGTGTTTGCCGAACTTAATCATATTCCGTTTACCGAAATACCACTTGTAAGCGACTTTACTATTAACCCCCATGATTATATCGGCATTAATAAAACTGTTGTTATTGCAAACCCTAACGCGCCGACCGGTATAGCGCTTTCGCTAGGTGATATTGAAAGCATAGTTAAATCTAATCCTAATAATGTTGTTATTATTGATGAGGCGTATGTTGATTTTGGTGCTCAGAGTGCGGCAAGTCTTGTCGATACATATGACAATCTTCTGGTAATACAAACCTTTTCAAAATCGCGTTCAATGGCAGGTGCGCGCTTGGGGTTTGGCTTAGGCAACGAAAAACTTATTTCCGACCTTAATACCATAAGATATTCCACAAATCCGTATAATGTAAACCGAATGACTGAAGCGGCTGGTGTAGCGGCGCTTCAAGATAACAGTTATTATATGAATAACTGCAAAACTATTATAGAAAACCGCGAGTGGACCGTGCATGAGCTTGAAAATTTAGGCTTTGAAGTCTTGCCTTCAAAAGCAAATTTTGTTTTTGCAAAATCGGATAAAATTGACGGCAAAACGCTTTATCTGGAACTTAAAAAACGCGGAATTCTTATACGACACTTTACAAAAGAAAAAATTTGTCAGTTTAACCGCATTACCATAGGAACTATCGAGCAAATGCAAAAATTGATAGAAACAATATCTGAAATTTTACAGGAGAATTAGAATGAGAAAAGCGGAAATAATAAGAAAAACAACCGAAACTGATATAAAATTAACCCTAGAACTTGACGGTAGCGGCAAATCTGTTTGTGATACAAGTTGTCCGTTTTTAGACCATATGTTAACCCTTTTTGCACGTCACGGACGTTTCAATTTAGAGGTTAAGTGTGTGGGGGATATCGAAGTTGATTATCACCACACAACCGAAGATATAGGTATCGCTTTAGGTCAGGCCTTTAAAGAAGCATTGGGCGATAAAAAGGGCATTATCCGTTACGGGGATACCACTTTACCTATGGATGAGTCTTTAATTTTAACGGCTGTTGATATTTCAGGTAGAGGCGGCTGTTATTATGAGGTGGAAATGCCCACCGAAAAGGTAGGCGATTTTGACACCGAACTCAACAAAGAGTTCTGGGACGCCTTCGCGTATAATTCGGGCATTACAACCCATATGGTAAAATTCGCAGGTGAAAATTCTCACCACATAATTGAGGGCTGTTTTAAATCTATAGCCAGAACACTGCGTACTGCAGTAAGTATAGATAAAGCGTTTGCAAATGAAATACCTTCAACAAAGGGTGTTATAGCATGATAGCAATAGTTGATTACGGCGTAGGCAACCTCTTTTCGCTTATTTCTTCTTTTAAAAAGATAGGTGCAGATATTATTGTTACTGCCGATGCCGAAGTTATAAAATCTTCCGACCGCATAATTCTTCCTGGTGTTGGTGCTTTTGAAGACGCAGCTAAAAAACTGAGGGAGAGCGGACTTGATAAGGTTATTATAGATGAGGCGGTTAAAGGGAAAAAGTTAATGGGAATTTGCCTTGGTATGCAGATGCTTTTTGAAAAAAGTTATGAATACGGCTGTCATAAAGGTTTGGGTCTTTTAAAGGGCAGTATTGTTCCAATGCAGGATTCGATACCTGCTAATCTTAAAATACCTCATATAGGTTGGAATGCATTACATTTTACACGTGAAAGCTATTTGTTTAAATACATAAAAAATAATGACTGTGTTTATTTTGTGCATTCTTTTTATGCGGATGAGTGTTCTGATAGCGTAATAGCAACTGCTGAATATGGCAAACAACTGACCGCCGCAGTACAAAAGGGCAACATAATGGGGTGCCAGTTCCACCCTGAAAAAAGCGGAGAAGTGGGACTTAATATTTTACGTGCTTTTTGTGAAATGGAGTAGTATTTAAATGATAATTTTTCCCGCAATTGATTTATTCAATAAAAAGGCTGTGCGACTTTATAAAGGTGATTACCGTGAAATGACCGTCTACAGTGAAAATCCAATAGAAATAGCCCGTGATTTTGTAGCTCAGGGCGCAACCCATATACATATTGTAGACCTAGAGGGCGCTAAGGATGGCACCACACCTAATATAGATATTGTAAGACAGGTGGCAAACGAAACAGAACTTTTCGTTGAAATAGGTGGCGGTATTCGTAATATCGAAACTGTGGAAAAGTATCTGTCTGCAGGTGTTGGCAGGGTAATACTTGGCACTGCAGCTGTTAACGATACCGAGTTTTTAAAGAGTGCGGTTAAACAATACGGCGATAAAATCGCTGTTGGAGCCGATGTTAAGGACGGTTTCATTGCCATTAAAGGTTGGCTCGAAAAATCACAGATAACACTTGAAGATTTTTTAAGCAGTATGCAGGAAATAGGTGTTAAATACATTATTTGTACCGATATTTCCAAGGATGGTGCTATGAGCGGTACCAACTTAGAACTTTATCGCACTTTATCAAAAAAATATTCAATGAATATAACCGCTTCCGGCGGAGTATCAAGCCTTGAAGATATAACTAAACTTCGCGAAATGAATATTTACGGTGCTATTATAGGTAAAGCGTATTATATAGGTGCTATAGATTTGAAAGAGGCTCTGGAGGCGGCGCGATGATTACAAAGAGAATTATCCCTTGCCTTGATATAAAGAACGGCAGGGTAGTAAAAGGCACAAATTTTAAAGGCCTTAGTGACGTATCTTCCCCTATAGAACTTGCCAGATTTTATTCTGACTGCGGTGCTGATGAACTTGTATTTTACGATATAACCGCATCATATGAGGGAAGACAACTTTTTACCGATATATTAACCAAAGTGGCATCGGAAATTTTTATTCCCCTTACCGTCGGCGGCGGTATTAATACAGTAGATGATTTTGACCGCGTTCTTAAATGCGGTGCCGATAAGGTTAGCGTTAATTCGGGCGCTATTAAAAATCCGCTTTTAATACGCGAAGCGGCGCATAAGTACGGCGACCAGTGTGTTGTGCTTTCTGTTGATATTAAACGCGTAAACGGTGAATTTCGCGTTTTTGCCAAGGGCGGCAGAGAAGATACAGGCATTGAAGCAATAAATTGGATAAAACAGGGTGTTTCGTATGGCGCAGGAGAGATAGTTATAAATTCTATTGATACCGACGGCGTAAAACAAGGCTTTGATATTGAACTGCTACGACTTGTTTGTAATGAGGTGAATGTGCCTGTTATAGCGTCGGGCGGGGCTGGAAATATGCAGCATTTTATTGATTTATTCAAGGAAATTCCCGATATTGATGCAGGTCTTGCGGCATCTGTTTTCCATTTTGGAGAGGTTGCAATACCAAAATTAAAGAAAGAACTTAAAAGCAACGGTATAATTGTGAGGTTATAATTATGTTAGATATAAATAAACTTAAATTTGATGAAAAGGGCTTAATTCCCGCTGTGGTTGTGGATAGCATTACCAAAAAGGTCTTGACAGTGGCTTATATGAACAGAGAAAGCCTTAAAATCTCTATGGAGAAGGGGTTAACCTGTTTTTATAGCCGTTCAAGAGAAGAACTCTGGCTAAAAGGGGAAACAAGCGGAAACTATCAGCATATTGTCAGCATTACTGCCGACTGTGATTATGATGCGCTTGTAGTAATGGTCGAAAAGGATGGTCCCGCTTGTCATAAAGGCACCGATTCTTGCTTTACTAATCCCGTGTGGCTTTCAGAACAGTTACAGGAGTTTTCTTTACAGGGCCTTTATGATATGCTCGTTACCCGTAAAGAAGAAAAGCCCGAAGGCTCTTATACCACCTATCTTTTCCAAAAGGGTATAGATAAAATACTTAAAAAGGTGGGCGAAGAATGTACCGAGGTTATAATTGCAGGTAAGGCGGATGACAAGGCAGAAACAGTTTACGAACTTGCAGACCTTGCTTATCATGCAATGGTACTTATGGTGCAAATGGGCATATCGGTTGAAGATGTTCACCGCGAACTTGCTTCGCGCCATATAATCGACCACAAAGTAAAACAGGAAAAGATGACAAAATAATGTTTTATAATTATCATACACACACTTGTCTTTGTGACGGTGAAAATACCGCCGAGGAAATGGTCCAAAAAGCTATTGAACTAAATGTTTTAGAACTCGGTTTTTCGGGACATTCGTATACTGAATTTGATAAGACCTATTGTATGTCACCTGAGGATACTGAACTTTATAAAGAGGAAATCACTGCTCTTAAAAGTAAATATAAAAACAAAATTAAAATACTTCTTGGAATCGAATGCGACTATTTTAGCGATATTCCACTGGAGGATTACGATTATATTATAGGCTCGGTGCATTATATTGAGAAAAACGGTGAATATTTCTCGGTTGACAGTAACAAGGAAGATTTAATTAAATCTGTAAATCACTATTATAACGGCGATTTTTATTCCTTTATTGAGGATTATTATTCGCTAGTTACCGATGTTTATAATAAAACCAAATGTGATATAATCGGTCATTTTGATTTAGTTACAAAATACAATACAGATAGCGCTTTATTTGATACTAACCATCCGCGCTATATTGCGGCGTGGAAAGCGGCGGCAGATACGCTAATTAAAACACCTGCCGTAATAGAAATTAACACGGGTGCAATGGCTCGTGGTTACTCGAAAAACCCTTATCCCGCAAAGGAGATAATTGATTATTTTAAATCGCGTGGCAAAAAGATGATCTATTCTTCCGACTGCCATAACAAAGATTATTTACTTTTCGGTTATGAAGAGGTAAAAAAGTATTTATAACTAATTTTTAAGCAGATGCCAAAAGCATCTGCTATTTATTTACATAAAAAACTTTTTGTGGTATACTATTAATAACAAAGCGAGGTGAGAACGATGGATAAGTTCAAATTGGTATCCCACTATAAGCCGACAGGTGACCAGCCGCAAGCAATCGACAAGCTTGTTGATGGTTTAAACCGTGGCGATAAAGAGCAGACATTACTTGGTGTTACGGGTAGTGGTAAAACCTTTACAATGGCGAATATTATTGAAAAAGTAAACCGTCCAACCCTCGTTCTCGCTCATAATAAAACCCTCGCCGCACAGTTGTGCTTTGAATTCAAAGAATTCTTTCCCGAAAATGCGGTGGAATATTTTGTTTCATATTACAAGTTTTGGCCTAAAAACCGTGATAAAATGCCGATTTTAAGGGCTTTTTAACACAAGATAAAACATAATAACACTACATAAACCAAATAAATTTGTGACCTAAATTCGTGTAATGGGAAAAATAAAAATAGCTCTTTAAATTATTGGAGGTGCAACAATGGACGAAAACAATATTATCACAGAACAAAAGAATAAAAATACTATTTGGAAAGTGCTTTTAATATTTTTACTTGCTATTATTTTAATTTGCGGAGTTGTCTTTTTATTTAATTATGATATAGCGT
>JAFSDK010000054.1 GCA_017436255.1 Clostridia bacterium | reverse complement strand
GGAGTGCGCCTCAGTTATATTCGCCAAAGGCGAGTTATATTGCTTCGCAGTTATATGATGTCTCACAATATCACTTAATCGTTCTTATCTTTGGGATAGATGATTTTTAAAGTATGTAACCCACCATGACATTTTCAAGTTCAAAGTGTCAATTTTTATACAAAAGAAAATTGGGAGAACACCTCTTTACAAAGCGTCTCCCAAAATCAGGTCGTTTAATTATTATTTATTGGCTGCCTGTTGGCGCTCAACTACACGTTGTAAAATAGGTGCCTTTGTTTTGGCCAAAACAAAATTTACAATTATAAATGCCATAGCAATAGTATTAAACATTGCGCCTAAAACTATCATACCAACAGAACTGCAACGCTTAACAACGGGACGGGCATCTTTGTAGATTATATCCATATAGTATTCTGCCTTGCTAACCATTTTTAAATTGACAATGGCGACAGGTAAAATTAGAAGTCCGTATAAAATATATATTGCGCCAAAACCTGCCGCAAAGGCTTCTTCAACTACGGCAGCCAACAAAGCAAAAAGTAAACCAAAGCCCATAAAAACAATTGAAAGTATTAGAAATACTATACCTGAGATTTTCCATGCCAAACGCTCATACTTAAAGAAGCGATAAAAGTTGTCAAGACACTCTTTTTCTTCTTGTATTAAAACTGCATCCTCATTTGCAACATAGGTTTCCACTTCCGGTGCTGCCTCTTGCACGACAGCAGTGCCGCAGGATACGCAAAAACGCGCATCATCGTTTAATTCATTTCCACACTTAATACAATATTTCACAGTTAAATTCCCTCCACTATTTTAATAATTTTGAATATCCCTTACCGTACTGAACGCAGGTAGAAATACGACTTAATGTAGCCGAAGATATATCGGTATCCTTAATAACTTCCGTATAGGTTTTACCGCTCATAAGAAGTCGTGCCGCATAAATGCGATCGGCCATTTTATCAATTTCCTTGTTTGTACAAAGATCTGCTAAAAATTCTTTGCACTCTTCCACATCTTTTATATTAACCAAGATTTCAAATAAATCTTGGTTTTTTTGTTCCCTTGATTTTAAACACATATCTTTACGCCCTCTAAAAACTTTCCAACGAATTTTGTAAGAACGTTCTGGTTTTTTCACTTTGTGGATTTTCAAAAATCTGCTCAGGCGTGCCGATCTCTTCAATTATACCGTCTGCCATAAATATTACCTTGTCGGCAACATTCTTGGCAAACTCCATTTCGTGAGTAACAACAATCATTGTACTATTCTCGTTTTTTAGTCCCTTAATAACACGAAGAACCTCACCGGTAAGTTCAGGGTCAAGCGCACTCGTCGGCTCGTCAAAGCAGAGAATCTCCGGCTCCATTGCAAGTGCACGCGCAATAGCAACACGTTGTTGCTGACCACCCGAAAGCTCGCAAGGATATGCCTTAATTTTTTCACTTAGTCCTACCTGATCGATTAGTCTTAGCGCATTTTGCTCAATTTCTTCAGTTGTACCTTTTTTAAGTAAAGTAGGCGCAAGAGTTATATTTTGAAGAACGTTATATTGCGGGAATAAATTAAAATTTTGGAAAACAAGACCGAAATGAAGTCGATTTTCTCTAATCTGCTCATCCTTTAGTGTCGTCTTGTCTGCACCGTCTATAAGAAGTTTGTCACCGACACTTATCGTTCCCTTGTCTGGCGTTTCAAGAAAATTAAGACAACGAAGCAACGTTGTTTTACCACTGCCCGAAGATCCGATAATTGCCAAAACCTCGCCCTTTTCCAGCGAAAAGCTTATATCCTTTAAAACTTCGGTTTTGCCAAAGTTTTTTTGTATGTTTTTAACCTCTAATAAAGCCATAGCTTAACTCCTGAAATAATTGAGATTTTTTTCTACTTTGCCCAATACTATGGTAAGTAAACCGACAAAAACTAAATAGAATACACCTGTAAAGAATAGCGGCCAGATAAGAGCCTTATCGGCGGCCAACACGTTAGCTTTGTAAATAATTTCGCCAACCATAATACAGTTTGCCAAGGCGGTATCCTTAATAAGCGTGATTATTTCGTTGGACATTGGGGGAACTATTCTTTTTATAACCTGCTTTAGCACGATATTTTTAAATACCTGGTTTTTAGATAGTCCTAAAACGTATCCCGCCTCGTATTGTCCTTTCGAAATACTTTCAATGCCTCCGCGGTAAATTTCGCTAAAGTAACACGCATAATTGATTATAAACGCAATTAAAACAGCTATCACGCTACCTGCATATGACAACTGATTACCGGTTGTAAAATATAAATTTACTCGTTTCCATATATCCAACCCAAACAATAATGACGGCACATAGTATATGATGAAAATTTGAAGCATCAACGGAACGCCTCTTATTATCCAAACAAATACTTTAGTTATAAATCTTATGGGTTTAAAACGACTCATAGAACAAAACGCTATAGGCAAACCAAGCGGTGCGCCGCAAAGCAGCGTCACCGCAAAGATTAGCAAAGATATTTTGAAGCCGTCAAGTAAGAAAGCAAAGATTTCTAAAAATGACATTTAAAATATACTCCAATTAAATTATTTCTGGTCAGCAAAATCGGTAATTGCTGTTGTCTCAACACCATACTTCTTAGCAAGTTTTGTGATTGTGCCATCCTTACCGAGTGCTTCGAGTTGAGCGTTTACCTTTGCAGTAAGGTCGCTGCCCTTTTTGAAGCCGATTGCATAGTATTCAACTTCGCTTGAGAGAGCGTCAACAATTGTAAGGTCTGCATAGTCGCCCTTGCCGCAGTAGCTCTTAGCAAGCTGAGCATCAAGTACAGCGAAATCAGCGTTACCGGTCTTTACAGAAAGAAGACAATCGGTCTGCTTGATAGCACCCTTGAAAACGATGCCTTCAAATTTTTTTGCATAGGTCTCACCGGCTGAGCCCTTTTCTGCATCACCAATCTTACCCTTTAAATCTGCAGCAGACTTAATGCCTGAATCTTTCTTAACAACGATTACCTGACGATTTTCCATGTAGTTGTATGAGAAGTCAACCTTATCTGCACGAGCTACACCGTCATCATCTGCGGTATTGCAGGTAAAGCCGTTCCACACACAGTCGATATCGCCACTGTTAAGTTCGGTGTATTTGTTTTCCCATTTGATTTCCTTAAATACAACCTTGCAATCAAGATTTCCGAAAACTGCTTCTGCAAGTTCAGTATCGAAACCAATAAGCTTGCCGTTTTCATCAAGGTAGTTCATCGGATCATAGATTGTGTAACCAACAACGATTGTTTCCTGTTTGCTGCAGCCTGCGAAGCAAGCTACCATCATGAGTGCTGCTAAAATAATTGCTAATAACTTTTTCATTTTAAATTTCTCCTTTTTTTGAGGGTTGTGCCCTTAGTTGATGGTCTTATTATACTTCACTAAGATGAAGTTGTAAAGTGTTTTTTAAAAATTTTTTTAATTTTGTGCAATACGCACAAATTCAACGTCACTTTATTGCTTCATTTTGCTAAAGTAATGAAGTGTTTGCCGCCTTTTGTCCGTTTTTTGTTGTAAACAGGCCGTCTTTATGATATTATTTATATAATAATGTTCAGGAAGTGATTTTATGGGAATTGAAAAAATTGATAAAAATTTTAAGACCGATGGTTGTGTTACTAAGGAGGATGTCGTGTGGATGGACGTCAGAGAGGCACCCTTCGATATTTATGGCCTTTATGACGCAAAAAATCAGCCTCGTTTTTGCCGAATAGCGCCCGAAATAGGCGACCAAGTAAATGACGGTGTTGCCGTTCTTAACTATCACACCTCGGGTGGTCGCATTAAGTTTAAAACCAATTCACCCTATATCGCGTTGCGTGCAGAATTTAAGATTAAATATATGTCGCATATGCCGCTCTCAGGTTCGTCGGGCTTTGATTTATACACCTGCAACGACGGTGACTACCGTTTTGTCAGGGCCTTTCGTCCGGGCGACATAAAAGCAACCCGCTTTGAGAGTGAGCGGGACCTTGACGGAAAGCTTAACGACTTTGTTTTAAGCCTACCGCTTTACAACACCCTTGATAAGCTATATATAGGTATTAAAAAAGGTAGTGTCATTGAGAAAGGACGCGACTATACATTTAATACTCCCATTGGCTACTATGGTTCATCAATAACCCAGGGTGCCTGCGCCTCTCGGCCATCAACCGCATATCAGGCGTTTATATCACGCCGCCTTGACGCCAATTTTATAAACTTTGGGTTTTCGGGCAGCGGTAAAGGTGAACCGCTTATTGCGGAATATATTGCAAAGCAGGATATGTGCGCCTTCGTTTTGGACTACGACCACAACGCACCAAGCACGCAGCACTTAAGGGATACCCATCTGCCCTTCTACAAAACAATTAGGGCCGCACACCCCGATATGCCTATTATAATGGTTAGTGCGCCTAATTATTATAGTAAAGAACGCATAGAGGTAATAAAGGATACCTACAATTACGCCGTGGCTCACGGAGATAAAAATGTATCCTTCCTCTGCGGCTACGATATTATAGGCGACGATTGCCGTGACGCCTGTTTTGTTGACGGACTACATCCAAACGATTTAGGCTTTTACCGTATGGCGAAGGCCATTGGCGATGAATTAGAGGTGTATTTATATAAAAACGCAAAAAAATGAAATATGGGGCAGCATCGCCGCCCTCATACCTAATATAATATTTGGTTTTAGCTTTCTTTTTTCAAAAATTGCGCTTAATTATGCGCATCCGTTAATTATATTAGCGGTACGTTTTACGGTTGCTTTTGCGGTTCTTAATTTGCTGTGGCTCTTTGGCATTGTGAAATTAAACTTTCGGGGCAAAAACCTTAAAAAGATAATACTTATGGCATTTATGCAGCCGCTTTTATATTTTATATTTGAGCTTTACGGAATCGGCGCCACCTCAAGTGCCATATCAGGTGTTATAATATCCCTTGTGCCCGTTGCGGTAATTTTACTCTCGGCAACCTTTTTAAAAGAAAAGCCTACTATACGGCAGATAATTTGCTCAGTAATCTCACTTGCGGCTGTTGTTACCATAAGTGTTTTATCTAATGACGGTAAACAAAGTAACATAATCGGCATTTTATTACTGCTCGGTGCGGTAGTCTGCGCGGCATTCTTTAATATCTTAAGCCGTAGTGAGTCGGCGAAGTTCACCCCATTTGAGCGCACCTATATGATGTTTTTGGTCGGCTCGGTTGGTTTTAACGTTATCGCCGTCGCCACACTAAGGGGTCAAGTATTAAACGAGCTCGCGCACGCAAGCGCTGCACCTGAATTTTGGTTGGCTATAGCCTACCTTGCCATCGCTTCAAGTATTATTGCATTTATGCTTTATAACTATGCTACAACAAAAATAAGCGCCGTACGCGCTTCTTCCTATTCCAATCTTATAACCGTTGTTTCTGTTCTGGCGGGCATATTTATAATGAACGAACAATTATCTTTACCCCAAATTATTTGTTGCGTTTTAATTATTGCCGGCGTTTGGGGCGTAAATAAACAATAGTATATAAAATAAAAGAAGGTCACATTCGGAGCGTTCACATAGGGAGAAATTGGTTTTGGAATAAAAAATTGCCCTATATCTTTGCCTCAAACCTTGAAATACGCCAGTATATCTACGGTTTTTCGGCTTCGATAATAGAACAATTTTTTAAATTACAAAACTG
>JAFSDK010000053.1 GCA_017436255.1 Clostridia bacterium | reverse complement strand
GGAGTGCGCCTCAGTTATATTCGCCAAAGGCGAGTTATATTGCTTCGCAGTTATATGATGTCTCACAATATCACTTAATCGTTCTTATCTTTGGGATAGATGATTTTTAAAGTATGTAACCCACCATGACATTTTCAAGTTGAAAGTGTCAATTTTTATACAAAAGAAAATTGGGAGAACACCTCTTTACAAAGCGTCTCCCAATCACGGCTTTTTTATTTTAAAACAATCTGAGTTTTCTTGTAACTAACTGCCCGTCAATTATTAAGTAGCTATAAAATCTTCCGTCATACCCTACCTCAATCTGATGTCCGTCAATTTGAGCTTTAAGGGAATGAGAAACCTCAATAAGCGCCTGGATTTCATCATAGACATTACCATCAACAACAAGCTCATTAACCCTTTTTATTCTACGGTATATAATCAAATGTCCAATTTCGTTAGCTTCCAGCAAAACTCTAGACTTTGCGTAACGGTCAGCAATTCTGATAATTGCTGAATTTTGCGGTTCTCCCTCTGTTTCTTCGGTTTCCGCACCCTCTTCGAGCTCTTCGTATTCTGAAGTTTCTTCTTCAAGCGGTAATTTCTTAAGCTTCAAATTAGCGCTTATACCCATTGAAAGCGAAATTATTACCCAGGCGTGAAAAACAATGTCGATAATGTTATCCATTTGTACGCCCCAGAGAACGAGCAGAGCCACGGTATCAATCACAAAGAAAACCAAGGCGAAAATAAGCCATCCTACCTTATGCTTTTTAGAAAAAATCCAACTAAGAAGGTAGAGAAGCACAACTACTAAAGCAATACCTATGAAGATTGCAAAAACCGACGGATCCAAAAACTCGGTATTTAAAAACTCCTCGCCGTAGACCTCTGCAGGATATATTCCGCAAAGTAACATTCCCATATCAACGAAGGCATACGGAATATACGCCGAAAAGAGAAAATATGTATTGCTTTTGCTAATAAGCAATATAAGATTTATCACTGTAAAAACTACCACCAACAATAAATTGTTGCGCGACCTCTTATATTTTGTCTCAAGCATATCTCTGTTTGAGACGGTGTTTAGTGTTGGCATGAAAATCCCCCTTAAAATTTTAAAATATTGCCAAAATTATTGTATCACTAAAGATATATAAAATCAACACGTGTCAAATTATTTCTTTTTGACAACACTATTATATCTGTATTAAAGATATATGTCAATATCTTTATTACAGATATTGCATAATAATTACGAGGTGATTGCTATGCAGTTTAAAAACTTACGAAGTATTAGAGAAGATAACGATATAAAGCAAAAAGATATTGCAAACTATTTAAATGTATCGCAAAACACCTATTCTCAATACGAAACAGGTGTAATTTCCCTAACAGCCGAGGTTTTAATAAAGCTTGCCGATTATTATAATGTGAGTGTTGATTATTTGCTTGACAGAACAAACAACCCAAAACTACAAAAATAAAAGCTGCGAAAAGAGGCGCACTTCCTTACGGAGTGCGCCTCAGTTATATTCGCCAAAGGCGAGTTATATTGCTTCGCAGTTATATGATGTCTCACAATATCACTTAATCGTTCTTATCTTTGGGATAGATGATTTTTAAAGTATGTAACCCACCATGACATTT
>JAFSDK010000052.1 GCA_017436255.1 Clostridia bacterium | reverse complement strand
TACGATGATATAAATTATGCAATGGAACAGGCTATGAAGAAAAACTTTATTCGTGATAATTGTAAAGAACTATATTATGTAACGGATAAACTTGATGATTTGCTTCGTTATGTTGAAACTCCGGTTAATAAAATAAGAACGATAAAAGAATTAAAAGATGGCTAATGCTGATTAGCAAACGATATAAAATAGTGGCCGAGAGATTTTTTTCTCCCTGCCACTATTTCTTTAATGGCTATTTAACTTCAAAGGTTAATTAATTTCAGTGCCACCCCATTCAACAACTGTAAATTCGTTTCTATAGGGAGCAAAGAGCTGCTGTTCGGGTAGGTCTACATGTTTTTCTGCCGACTGATATGTCATAAACACACGGATTAAGGTGTCGGGAAAGGGACTGATGTTTAGCTTGGCTGCATCAGTATAGATATCCGTTTGGAAAGAGATTATATTATACGGATTGTCTTGCATTAAAGGTAGCCAATAAACTATAAATTCATTTGCTTCACGGCGCGTAAGGCCGAGCTTTTCGAGTGCATCTTCAAGGAATTTTGCTGTGTCTTTGCCCTTAACACAGAAACCTTTTGAGAGGTCATAGTTAGTATTTGTTTCGCCCTCCTTTTCGGTGTAAGACATTTTTCGGAAATTTCAAAATATCATACTCGAAGAAATGCTGTTGTAAACTCCGTTCACAAGCTGTCTTACCCTCATTCGTATGGGGGCTATTCCTGCCTTAACTTCAAAATTCCGATTTTGAGCTTCGGCTTCCCTACAGGGAATGGCGGCGGACAGACATTTTCCAATAATTCCAAAACTTACACTTCCTCTGTTTTGATGAGGGTAAAAAACAACCCTCTTGCTTAAATTTTCTTTAAACAAGAGGGTGTTATGATATATATTCAGTTTATAGAAATTATGATATACGAGTTATAAGTTGGCAGTAAACATATACATTTTGTATTTTTTTAGCCTCCACACCATCATCAGCCTGTATAACGGGCTGGGTTTCAGATGTAGTAGTGTATAATTTAAATACAATTGCCATTTGATTCGGTCTCATATTACGGATTTTTTTATAGGTAAAGTTTTTACGAGCAATACCAAGATAATCAAACATTATGGTCTCAATATCTTGGTTGCTGAAACAACGCAATATATCGTCTTCGTCATACTCTTCCAAAATAACCTTTGCTTCTTCCAGCAACATATTGTGGCATTTGAACGAACCCTCATTCAATACGGACATCATACTACTATTGTCAAGCAACAGTAACGGTAAATCTTTATGTTCCATTCTTAAATCCTCCTTTATCGGTTTTGAATAAATTATCAAAGTATTTCTTACTTCATTCCAAAATTCTTTATCTTTATTATACTTACAAACTTTGGAATTGTCAAGTTAAAATGGATTTTACCATATATGGCAGACCGGATATTTTCACCCATATGTGCATACCATTCCAACAAGTTTTCACTATAACTATGGCGAAACCGCCGTAGCTGTGGTCTATGGAAATCTAATAATGTTTTTCTTTTTCTTCTCCGCATAAGTGAGAGCTATTTTTGTTCCGCTTTTTCTGCTTTTTGGAGTGTAGTCCTCTTTATAATAAACAATGCAGTATCGACTATTATCTATCATCTCACAGTTGCGTTTTACATAACTTGCTTTACCTGCGCCGAGCACCGATTTTGGAAAATAGGTATCCTCATATCTTTCCAAAAGATATTCCTTATAACTTTCATCAATATACGGATATTCTGCCCTCACAAAAATTCTTTTTATGTGAGGGTGCTTTTTCTTTGTTTCGGTTACTATATCATAGCAGAGATCCAATAATATATTGTTTTTACTTTTTCTTCATCAGTATCACAGTCGGCACAAATTTTGTCAGCAAGTGCAACAGTGTTCGTATCCCACAAGGTTGCTTGACTATTGGTAAGAGATACATCATCCTGTTTGTAGACGAAAATATATGCAGTGAATAGAAATAACAGAATTGTAGCAGATAATAGCAATACAAAAATTTTCGTCAATAACTTATCTTTACGAGTAGCGTTGGCAAAAGCAACAAAATACATAAAGACAATACTAAATGATATGATTGCTAAAATGGGAAATACTCTACGACAATAAATTGCATAAGCAATGTTCATATAAGCAATTAGTATCATTAAAATATAAACTGCTGCTCTCGTTGCTTTTGTTTTTATCTCAACCGCTAAAAACGAAGTCGGTAGAGCAGATAGTAGATAGAAAACTTGCAAAGTGGGAGAGAGAACAAGAAAGTCTCTCAAGTAAAATCCCAATATTAAATTATATGTAAGTGCTATGGTAAAGAAAATAAGTCTTGATGTGTTTGTTTTAGATGCTTTTTTAGTCTTCATTTAAATTCTCCTTTATGTGCGAAAATTCCTTGAAACGAAGAAGTGGCAGTACAGAGCAAAACACTCTGTACTGCCACAAACAAAGGCTATTTAACATCTTTTAAGAAAACAACAAACCCGAACGTTTCACCGATTGGTAAAAGGTTCGGGTTTGAATGCTTTGGTGCCGATGACCGGACTTGAACCGGTACGGTATTGCTACCGAGGGATTTTAAGTCCCTTGTGTCTGCCTATTCCACCACATCGGCATATTAAGTTTTTGGTTTAAATAAAGGAGGAATAAAAGGGTCGAATCTGCTTGCCCTCAGAAATATAGTCGCACTGCTCACTGCCTCGCATCGCATTGCTCCTTATTTCTTCACCTCAGTGTTACGCCTGTTTCGTCCACCGGACGCGGCGCACCACTTCGCCCTATTCCACCACATCGGCGTACCTTAATATAATAAATACTTTTAGCGCTTTTGTCAAGTGTTTTTTATCATATTAGGAATTAATATTTCTTCAAAAAACTATGTTTTTCACCACTATCCGAATCACGATAGCCCACAATCTGCGAAAGGTTCACGTTGTGCATGCTACGAAAAACGTTTTCATCCATTTCAGGATTAATGGTTTTGATATATTTAATTAGTTCCTTGGTTTCTTTTCTTTTTGAATCAAGTTCATGTGAGGCATCCTTCGCGGTCAATTTGCATGCGCACTGTAAAAAGTGTAAATCGTTATATTCTGCCCACGAAATTATATCCTTTTCCTTCACCTTATAAAGCGGACGAATAAGCTCCATCCCCTCAAAATTTGTACTATGAAGTTTAGGTAGCATAGTCTTAATTTCCGACGAATACATCATGCTCATTAAAAGCGTTTCAATGGCATCATCAAAATGGTGACCGAGGGCAATTTTATTGCAACCCATCTCTTTAGCCTTAGAGTAAAGGCAACCGCGACGCATTCTGGCACACAAATAACAAGGCGCGCCACCCACCGACTCGGTTATATCAAAAATATCACTTACAAAAATTGTGATAGGTACATTTAAAATCTCGGCATTTTGTTCAATCAGTGCTCTATTCTCTTTATTATAACCAGGGTCCATAACAATAAACTCAAGTGAAAAGGGTACCTCACTATGACGGCATAATTCTTGCATACACTTTGCCATAAGCCACGAATCCTTACCGCCCGAAATACATACAGCAATTTTATCGTTGGCCTTAATAAGCTCATATTCTTGAACACCGCCAATAAAGTTATTCCAAATCTTTTTGCGGTAACGTTTTATTATGCTTCGCTCAATTTCCTTAAATCGTTCCATATGCACTCCAAAAATAAAAAGGTCGTTACATATATAATATATGCAACGACCTTTATTTGCAAGTAATTTATGCTTTTTTCTTAGTGAAAGCCTTAATTACAAAGAGTGTACCAATTGTCATAACGGCAGAAATTGCAAGGCAAATCCATGCATTACCAATGAACGGAGCAAACAAGAAGCTTACAAACGAAATACCTGCAACGGTAAGTGCGTACGGCAACTGTGTTGACACGTGGTTGATGTGGTTGCACTGAGCACCTGCAGATGACATAATTGTTGTATCAGAAATCGGTGAGCAGTGGTCGCCGCAAACAGAGCCTGCAAGACAAGCCGACATACCGATGATACCAACTGTGCTGCCAACAGGGAAAATTGAAGTAACAATCGGGATAAGGATACCGAATGTACCCCAAGAAGTACCAGTAGCAAAAGAAATACCACAAGCAACAAGGAAGATAATAGCCGGTAAGAACTTATCAAGACCACCTGCATTATCAAGTGCTGCTTTAACGAATGCGTCAGAATCAAGAAGACCTGTCATATTCTTAAGGGTTGTTGCCATTGTAAGAATAAGGATAGCGGGTACCATTGCGATAAAGCCCTTCGGGATGCACTCCATAGCCTCTTTGAAAGAAACAAGGCGACGTGCAACAAAGTATACCAAAACGATGACGAGTGCTACAAGGCCACCCAAAGGAAGACCAACCGTAGCATCGGTGTCAGCGAATGAATCAATGAAACCCTTGCCATCCATAATGCCGCCAATGTAGAGTAATGCGAGTACGCAAACTACGATGAGCGCAATAATCGGTAAAACAAGGTCGATAACCTTTGCCTTTGATGTGGCAGGCTCTTCATCATCGTTACCTACCTTTTCACCCGATGTAAATAAATCACCGTTCATAGCATTTGCTTCGTGCAACTTCATCGGGCCGTAGTCGAACTTCATAAGGGTTAAAGCAATAACGAACACGAAGGTCATAAGTGAATAGAAGTTATAAGGAATCGCCTGAATAAAGAGTGACAAACCTTGACCGTCTGGTGCATAAGATGAAACTGCAGCAGCCCAAGAAGAAATCGGAGCAATCATACAAACAGGTGCTGCGGTAGCATCAATTATGTAAGCAAGTTTTGAACGTGACATCTTTGTTTTGTCAGTAACGGGACGCATAACGGCACCAACTGTAAGACAGTTGAAATAGTCATCAATAAAGATAAGTACACCAAATGCAAAGGTGGCAAGTGCGGCGCCAACCTTAGTTTTAACGTGCTTAGCCGCCCAGTTACCAAATGCACGTGAACCACCTGCTTTATTAAGCAAAGCAACAACGATACCGAGGAGCACTAAGAATATAAATATACCTGCTGTGCCCGAAACGGCCGAAATAAAGCCGTCGGTGGTAACCGAGTCAATTGTGTGAATGGGATTAAACTTGGTTGCGAGTAAACCGCCAACCAAAATACCTACGAAAAGGGATGAATAAACCTCTTTTGTAAGTAGCGCGAGACCGATAGCAACAACCGGCGGGAAGAGTGACCATAATGTGCCTACGGGATTGGTTACCGAGTCGGTATAAGCGCAAAGAACGCCAAAGCCGATAACAAAGGCAATTATGAGCAACTTAGGGATGATTTTTTTTGCCTGCATTTTTATTCCTCCTAAAAATAAAAATCGCGGTAACCGAAAAGTGTTACCGCGACAAAGTTTACAATAATAAATTTGTCGAAAGATAGCGCTCCACGGGATAAGTGACAGTCGATTACATATTCTGCAATAAACCAGCAATAGACTCTCGGTAAAGCGTCTACCACTTCGGCGATGGTTCCTTTCATCCGCCACGTTACCGCGCACAATACGGACTACTAATAAACACCGCACCTCTATCAAATTTCTATATTAGCATATTAACACAATACGACAAATAAGTCAATAACTTTATCCTAAATCCTAATCCTAAAAAAAGAACGGGCTTGTGCCCGTTCTTTTTTTAATTAATATTTCTTTCTCTCTACGTAGGTTGTATGGAGGTCGTGGTGAGCCTTATGGCCGCCGAAACCGTCATACCATTCGCTGTAAAGGGTCTTAATAACCGGTGATTCGTGTGACATACGAAGTGTCATCGCAGCATCCTGGTCGTAAAGTGCCTTTGCACGAACTGCCTTAAGATCAACAGTATCGCGTACGTACTGAGGCTGAATCGGTTGACCGCCGCCGTTTACACAACCGCCGGGACAACCCATGATTTCGATGAAGCCCCAACCCTGCGGGTTACCTGCTTTTAATTGATCCATAACGTACTTAGCAGCGCCTGCACCTGAAGCAACTGCTACCTTTAAGTCGGTACCACCAACGTTAACAGTAGCCGTTTTCAAGCCCATTGTGCCACGAACTGCTTCAAGGTTGATAGCCTCGGTAGCTCCGTTAAGCCAAGCGTTTGCTGTACGAACAGCAGCTTCCATAACACCGCCTGTTGCACCGAAGATAACGGCTGCGCCGGTATCCTCGCCAAGAGGACTGTCAAACTCTTCATCAGGTAATGCGGTGAACTTAAGACCTGCACGGTCAATCATACGAGCAAGTTCACGTGTTGTGATAGCAATATCAACGTCGGGAACGCCTGCTGCGCTCTGGTCGGGACGACCGATTTCGAACTTCTTAGCTGTACAGGGCATAACCGATACGCTAACGATATCCTTAGCGTCGATGCCTGCCTTCTCAGCATAGTAGGTCTTAATTACGGCGCCTGCCATCTGCTGAGGTGACTTACAAGAAGACAAGTGAGCGAGCATATCGGGATAATAATACTCACAGAACTTAACCCAACCGGGTGAGCAAGAAGTAATCATCGGCAATGTGCCGCCATTCTTAATGCGCTCAACAAGCTCGTTAGCCTCTTCTACGATTGTAAGGTCGGCTGCGAAGTCGGTATCAAATACCTTATCAAAGCCGAGGCGACGTAAAGCGGCAACCATTTTGCCCTCAACGTTTGAGCCGATCGGCATACCGAAACACTCACCAAGTGTTGCACGGATTGAAGGAGCAGTCTGAACAACAACGTGCTTGGTCGGGTCTGCTAAAGCTTCCCAAATCTTATCTGTATCGTCCTTCTCAACGAGTGCGCCTGTAGGACAAACTGCAGTACACTGACCGCAAGAAATACAGGGAACGTTGTTAAGGTCGAGTCTGAACGGAGTACCGATAGCAGTATCAATACCACGGTCATTAGCGCCGATAACACTTACGTATTGCTCTTGACAAGCAGCAACGCAACGACGGCAAAGAATACACTTATTGTTGTCTCTTACAAGATGAGCAGTAGTTGTTTCTAACTCATAAACCGGCTTATAACCGTCAAATGCGCCCTCATCTACACCATATTCAAGGCATAATTTCTGTAATTCACAGTTTGTTGAACGAGGACATGAGAGACACTTTTTGTCATGTGTTGAAAGAATAAGTTCTAAGGTTGTTTTACGTGCCTTTTGAACTTTAGCGGTATTGGTCTGAACCTCCATACCCTCAGTTACGGGGTATACACATGCAGTAACAAGACCACGAGCACCTGTAGCTTCAACTACACAAATACGACAAGCACCGATTTCGTTTTTATCTTTCATAAAGCAAAGTGTTGGAATTTCAACGCCTGCTTTACGAGCGGCCTCCAAAATAGTGGAGCCCTTGGGAACGCTTACGGGGATTCCATTAACTTTAAGATTTACCATTTCCATTATAACTCAGGCTCCTTTCTTACTTCTTAGATATTGCCTTGAACTTACAGCTACCGATACAAGCGCCACACTTAACGCACTTATCAGCAAGTATTTCATAGGACGGTAATTTGTGACCAGGGGCTACATAATCGGTCTTAATGATAGCATCTGCAGGACAGTTTCTTGCGCACATACCACAACCGATACACTTATCTTTATCAATTGTAAATGTGAGAAGATCCTTACATACGCCTGCAGGACACTTCTTATCAACAACGTGTGAAATATATTCATCACGGAAGAAGTTAAGTGTTGAAAGTACGGGGTTAGGTGCCGTCTGACCAAGACCGCAGAGTGAGTTTGCTTTGATGTAGTTACAAAGCTCTTCAATTCTGTCGATATCTTCGAGAGTACCCTTGCCCGAAGTAATTTTATCAAGCATTTCGAGAAGTCTCTTGGTACCTACACGACATGGTGTACACTTACCGCAAGACTCATCAACGGTAAATTCAAGGAAGAACTTAGCCATATCAACCATACAGTTATCTTCGTCCATTACGATAAGACCGCCTGAACCCATCATACAACCAATGGCAATGAGGTTATCGTAATCAACTTCGGTATCCATAAGGCTTGCAGGGATACAACCGCCTGAAGGACCACCTGTCTGAGCAGCTTTGAACTTCTTGCCATTCGGGATGCCGCCACCGATGTCTTCAATGATTTCACGGAGTGTAGTACCCATCGGGATTTCTACAAGACCTGTGTTCTTAATCTTACCGCCAAGAGCGAATACCTTTGTACCCTTTGATTTCTCGGTACCCATTGATGCAAACCACTCGGCACCGCGAAGGATAATTTGAGGAACGTTAGCGAAAGTTTCAACGTTGTTTTCAACAGTAGGTTTGCCAAAAAGACCCTTAACTGCCGGATAAGGCGGACGAGGTCTGGGCTCACCACGGTTACCCTCGATAGAGGTCATAAGTGCAGTTTCCTCACCGCAAACGAATGCACCTGCACCAAGGCGGATATGTAGGTCAAAATCAAAACCTGAACCAAAAATATTTTTACCGAGAAGACCGTATTCACGAGCCTGGTCGATAGCAATCTGTAAACGAGCAACAGCTATAGGATACTCAGCACGTACATAAACGTAACCTTCGGTAGCACCAATAGCGTAACCGGCAATGGCCATAGCCTCAACTAAACAGTGGGGGTCGCCTTCAAGTACCGAACGGTCCATAAATGCACCGGGGTCACCTTCGTCGGCGTTACATACAACGTACTTCTGGTCAGCCTGGTTAGGAGCTGTTAAAGCCCACTTACGACCTGTCGGGAAGCCGCCACCGCCACGACCGCGAAGACCTGAATCGGTAATGCACTGAATAACATCTTCCGGCTTCATTTCGGTAAGAACCTTACCGAGTGCTGCGTAACCATCCATAGCAATGTATTCATCAATGCTTTCAGGATTGATAACACCGCAGTTACGAAGAACAACACGGTTCTGTGTCTTATAGAAAGCAGTATCACTGAGTGCTACATTCTTTACGTCAACTTCCTCATCTGAACCTGTATCGCTATAAACAAGACGTTCAACAACACGTCCTTTTAAAAGATGCTCGGTAACAATTTCATCAACGTCATCAATTTCAACACGGCTATAGAAAGTACCATCGGGATGAACGATAACAACCGGTCCCAATGCACAAAGTCCGAAACAACCGGTTTGTACAATTTTTACTTCTTCGGCGAGTCCGTTCTTTTCAAGACTTTCGGCAAACTTCTGCTGAATAGATACACTACCCGAAGAAGTACAACCGGTACCGCCGCAAACAAGTATGTGCGCACGAATCATAAATTAAACCTCCCAAAAAATTACTTAATGTCAGCAAGAACGTACTCTGATACAACCTTGCCGCCCTTAAGATGTTCTTCAACAATTTTTTCAACCTTATCAGCTGTCATTTTTGCATAGGTTACCTTCTCCTTGCCGGCCTCATAAACCTCAACGATAGGCTCATACTGGCAAACACCTATACAACCTGTTTGCGAAACAACAACTCTACCTGCAAGACCGGCCTTGTCAACTTCCTCAACAAATTTGTTGAGTACGGGACGAGCACCTACTGCAATACCGCACGTTGCCATACCAACAACAACTCTAATGTCGTTGCTGCCTTCGCGAAGGGCAACTTTACCCTTCATTTTTTCTTTGATTGCCTGGAGTTCAGCTAATGATTTCATTTATATCTTTCCTTTCTGTGAATTATATGTCATATAGGCTTTGGTATTGTTCATTCAAATACTCTTCGGCCCATTTTATAACCTCGTAACTGTTCAAAGGAATGCCATCGAGCATTTCTCTCATCTGCCTTGTGTCGAGTTCTGCCTGTCTGCCATCAAAATTATGAACAAACAGAAAATCGGTATCGGGATGACCTTGTATAAGTGTGGTCAAGGTCGCAGTTACATCACCGAGCGGAGTAAAATCAAGATGATTTTTATTAAAAACCGCTTTTACGACCGTCCCGTGCGAATTGGGATATTGCTCTTTACTTTTTGAGGAGATTTTAAAGTTACCCGAAGTCATCTCAGCAGCCATCTTTAAAAGAGGAATACCAAGCCCCACCTTACGCGTAGTTCTCGTAGTATAGAACGGGTCTTCGACGCCCTTTAAAATCTCTTCTGACATACCGCATCCATCATCGGTAATTGTAATTGTAAGTTGGTCGGCCGTTTCGTCAATAATTATTGACGTTAAAGTTGCGCCCGCCTTTACCGAATTTTCGGTTATGTCAAGAATGTTTAACGAGAGTTCTTTCATAAAGCACCTCTCAGTTTCTGGAATAATTTTTCTCTGACCAATGCACTACTATATGGTTCATCATCCAGTTCGAAATAATTTTCTTTTTCTCGCATATCCCACAGGTAGTGGGCGTCAGAACCTATAATCACAGTGCGATTGCCCAAATTATATTTTCGCTTATATTCATCAATATTTTTTACTTCGTGAAACTCTACACACTCAAAACCCTTTATGTCCGGAAATATGCCCAAGGTTGAAATTATACCATTGGCCGTACGGTCTATATGTGCAGGGTAACATATACCACCAAATTGTTTAGCTAGCTGAGGACATTCTTCAACCGTAATGGTTGTAGCGTTAGATAGTAGATGTTCTTCAACACCTATAACCTTATCATCACCGTCCATAATAAGTTGTTCGCCGTAAACATCCACCCTATTTGGAAACAATATTCTTCGTTTTTGAACCTCTTCATCAAATTTAAGCGCATCGTCTAAATACTCAAAAAGGAAAACTACATGAATATCTTCGGCTGTTGTCAGTTCCATACCTGCCACAGCAATAATGCCATGTTTTTTTGCCGCCTTAAAAAACGCCGGACAATTTTTACAGGTATTATGGTCGGTTAACGCCATTATATTAAGGCCATTAAGTAAACCCATGCCTACTATATTATTTGGGGTATTGTCATCGTCACCACAAGGTGACAGACAAGAATGCAGATGAAAGTCGTAATAATATTTATTCATATTACAATTCACGCGATAAAAGTGCCGCTATTTCATAAGCACCCTTATCAACCGATATAATATTGATGAACTTAGCCTTTGCCGTTGCTATGACGTCGTCGTCAAGTTCCACACCTTCGGCAAGAATTATGCAAGAAACATCACTAAGAGAAGCAACTGCAACAACGTTTATGTTAGACATAATGGTTATCCAAGCATCATCGGCCTTGGCTCTGCCCATTACCCAACTAAGAAGGTCGCCTATATAAACGCCCTTTATCTCTCGCGTATCATCGGGCAGACTTAAAACCTTTGCATCTAAAACAGAACAAAGTTTGCTAATCGTCATTGCTCTCTTCCTTCGTATCAAGATATTCTTTAACAACGTCACGCATCATTATGATACAATCGTTTATATTGGCAGTTTTACGCACCACGTCTTCAGCAAACGCGCGACAGGTTGGCGCACCACACGAACCACAATCAATACCCGGCAACTGCTCACGCAGTTTTTGAATATCGGCCATCATTCGCATTGATTCCGCCATACTGTCACTAAGTCGTGAAATTGGTTTATAGGTCGGAAAACTACTAAGAAAATAATCTTCAGGGATATATGGACCATCCGTTACCGTGTTTTGTGAAACAGGTAAATACTTTCTAAGGGATTGAAGTTTAGCCTTGGCGATAAACGGATTTTGCACCGTCATTACGCCGCCAACACATCCACCTATACAAGCGTTGAGTTCAATGAATTCAAGCTTTGGTATATTACCGTCCTCTATTTGGTCGAGTATTCGGTTAACGTTTTCAATACCGTCAGCCGCAAGATAGTCTTCATTTAAAAGCGCGGCACACTCACCGCCTGACTTTGCCCAGCTGATACCAATTTTTCCAAAATTAGTTGAATTTTCAACCAAATCTGTAGGTTTCATTTCGTTTACAAGTTTGAAATATGTATCACTTATTGATACCACCGCATCAACACGACTTTTATAATCTCCAAACCCGTTCTTTACATAACTAACCTTACCGGGACACGGAGAAATAAATATAACACCTATTTCATCACTCTTAAATTCAGGGTGTTCCCTTTCAGCTTTTTGACGAGCCAACATTGCCGCTATTTCAATAGGTGGCAACATCTGCAATATATTATCTTTAAGTGATGGAAATCTAAGCGTAATTAAGCGCATAACCACAGGGCAAGCCGAACTTATTACAGGCTTTTTCACGCCCTCGGTTTTTAAATACATTCTCGTATATGCCGACACAAGTTCTGCCGCGGCGGCAACCTCAAAAACATCATCAAAACCTATTTTTAAAAGTCCGTCATTAACTCGCTCAACCTCATCAAGGTTATCAAACTGTGCATAAATTGCCGGTGCGGGTAGCGCTATGCACCACTTAAAATTATTCAACACATCAAGTTTGCTGTAAGCCGCCTTTTTAGCCTTGCTTGGACAGATGCGAATACACTCACCGCAATCAATACATCTTTGCTCGTTTATAACGGCGTGATTGTCGCGTATACGTATCGCTTCGGTCGGGCAGTGCCTTAAGCAAGTAGTACAGCCATTGCACTTCTCTCTATCAAGAAAAACCGAATGTTCATATGTATTCATATATTCACCCGTCAATACTATTCAATATTGACCCTCATTGTAATAGTTGTGCCTTCTCCTACCGTTGACTGAATATCCATATAATCGGTGTAGCGTTTCATATTAGGTAGACCCATACCTGCGCCAAAGCCTAACGAACGCACACTATCAGGTGCCGTAGAAAAGCCCTCTTGCATTGCTTGATTTATGTCCTTAATACCGGGGCCCTTATCGGCAAGTACAATTTCTACGTAATCCTCAGCTACGTTAACGTCGGCAACTCCGCCACGGGCATGAATTACCATATTGATTTCGCCTTCATACATAGCAATTGAAACACGTCTTATAGTTTCGGGAGAAATACCAAGTTGCCTTAAATTTTTCTTTACTTTAACCGAAGCCTGACCGGCCGATGTAAAATCTTCTCCGTCCACTAAAAAGCGAAAGTTTAAAACTTCACTCATTTCTTTACCTTGTTTCCTACAAGTCCACTGCTATAAAGGAGACCGCAAGCCTCGTACATACGCTTTGAAGTAGTCATAAGTACGATGCCACTCTCGCGAGCTAGGTCTATCATTTCGGGTGTCGGCAACTTTGAACGCACCAAAACAATACAAACCATATCCATCATTTCAGCAGTACGTATTACCTGTGAATTAACAAGTCCTGTCAATAAAACAGCTTGGTCTTTAACGTAAGCCAGAACGTCACTCATCATATCGCTTCCGCAAGCGGAATAAACATGCTTATCGAGCAACTCCTCATTGCATACAACCTCGGCATCAAGCAATTGTTTGATTGTAACAATCTTCATTGTTTTTCCCCTGTTTTATAAAAGATTAATCCTGATATTTTGCGAGGATTTCATCAACGTCATCTACCGTAAGACGACCATAAACATCCTCGTTAACAGTAAGAACGGGAGCGAGACCGCAAGCACCTATGCAACGGCAAGCTGTAAGAGAGAACTTACCATCGGCAGTGCACTCGTCGGCACCAATGCCGAGCTTCTCACTGAACTTATCAAAAATGTCACCTGCGCCTTTAACGTAGCAGGCAGTACCGAGGCAAACAGAAATATTATATTTGCCCTTGGGTGTTAAAGAAAACTGTGCGTAGAATGTTGCTACACCGTATACCTTCTCAAGCGGTACGTCCATACCCTCGGCAATCATGGTCTGAACCTCTATCGGAAGATAACCGTAGATGTCCTGAGCCTTTTGCATTACAGCCATGAGAAGACTCTTATCGTGCTTGTGAGCGGCGATAATTTCATTTAGCTGTTTTTCCTGTTCAGGTGTACCTTTAAAAGGAAGGTTGCTGATTTTCTTTTGCATGAAATAATCCTCCTTGTTGTATTATCAGGGCAAAATTTTATTAAATTCACCCTTGCTTTTCACTCTCTGCAAGACATACTTACAGAGTCTACATTAGTATATCATACTTTTTTATTTTTTTCTACACTTTTTTTGCTTTTTTATTGAAAATTGTTAAATTTTTATCGATATTTTTTTAAAGCATAAAAAAAGCAAGAAAATAAGTGTTGCAATTGGGACAAAAGACCCTAAAAAATATTATTCTCGGCATAATATGCTAAAAAAAGCCGCGGTAACGCTAACGCTTACCGCGGCTTTTGACTGTTATTCAAAAAATCATTATTAAAGCGGACTATCTACTTTGCCATCCATAAAATCAAGCACCCGTTGTTTTTCCTTTTCATTCTCTATTACGGCGGGTTGATAGTTATTGACACTGCCCGTATATACATAACAAGGAATTATCTCGGAATTAACCCCTGTATATATACCCTCTTTGTCAAAATTTAAGGTCACTTGATACAATACACATCTGTTTTCGGGTCGGCGATGCCCACCGTAACAGAAGTTGCCGAGTGAATAAATAATTTCAACCCCGTTATAAATTTCTCTCGGTTGTAAAACGTGTGGGTGACTACCTATAACAAGGTCGGCACCGCCGTCTACAATCTTTCTTGCTGCCCTTACTTTGTAATTATCGGGAGCGTGCACCTTCTCGGTACCGCCATGGAAAAATACAATTTGAAAATCTGATACTTCGCTTGCCTCTTTAACTCTTCTTATAATATCTGCCGACTGACCTTCATACCAAAGTCCGCTACAGATTATAGCGATTTTATAATCGTTTTTAGTGAAATAAACGGTTTTGGTTTGTGTTGCGTATTCAAGGCCTGCGGCCTTTATGGTTGCAATGGTATCGTTATATCCGGCGGTGCCGTAATCGTTAGTATGGTTATTGGTGAACGATACACCCTCAACGCTTGACGACGTTAATATATTTACGTTCGATGCCTTAGATTTAAACCAAAACGCAGGTGAATAATCTCGCTCTACAGGTGTTAATTTTTTATCGCTTAAAACGTTTTCAAGATTTATAAAAGTAAAATCGTCTTTTTCAAAAATCGGCTTGATTTTCTCGAGGAAATACGACGGATCTTTTTTGTTTGCATACTCGTTAAAACTGCCCGAACTTGTTATATCTTTATAGCAAGCAATTATAGTGTCGCCCGCAAAGGTCATCTTAATTTCAAAAGAATTGTCGGGTTCAGGCTCGGGTTCGGGCTCAGGCTCTGAATCCACCGACACAACAGTTTGGTTTGATTCGCCGGAAACTAAATTTTTAAAAAAGTTATCAGGCAACACAAAAGCGATTGTTGCAACAACAATTGCAATCGCCAAAACAATAGCAATAATTGATACCGCTACCCTGTTTGCTCTGATTTTTTCACCTATTGCAGAAAAGAAATTTTTCATATTCTCCCAATAGCCTCTTTTCTATAGTTATCACTTTGATTTTAATTCTGTATATTATAAAAGTCAAGTGGTAGATTTAACAAACATCTAGGTGCAACTCCTTAAAATTTGTGCTATACTATTATAGAAAACACAGGCTCAACTAATGGTATGTAGACTTTCACGTGAAAAGTTATAAAATAAAGATAAGGAGGGCGTTCGAATGGACCAAATTAAAATAGGAAAATTTATTGCGGAAAAGCGCAAAAAACACAATTTGACACAAGTGCAGTTGGCAGAAAAACTAAATATTACCGACCGCGCTGTATCGAAGTGGGAAAACGGCAGAGCTTTGCCTGATTCTTCCATTATGCTACAACTATGTGACATTTTAGGCATAACCGTAAATGATTTATTATGTGGAGAGTTAGTTACTATGGATAATTATAATAAAGAACTTGAAAAAAATTTAATTGAAGCAATAAAACAAAAGCAAGAAGGCGATAAACAGTTACTTAAACTTGAAGTGGTTATCGGTGTTCTTTCAATTATTGTTTTGTTTATTCCTATATTATTAGGTGCGCTACTACCTATTGAAGACTGGCAAAGAATTATAGTAGTTTTCTCAGGTCTTATCCCTGCAATAATCGGCTTTTGTTATGCAACAAAAATTGAGCAAACCGCAGGTTATTACGAATGTAAAGTGTGTGGACACAGGTACGTGCCCACCTTTAAAGCGGTATTAAACGCGGCACATATGGGCAGAACAAGATATATGCGTTGCCCAAAGTGTAATAAAAAATCTTGGCAGAAAAAGGTGCTGACAAAATGATAATTTTAATAACAGGCGCATCTCATACGGGTAAAACTTCACTTTCACAAAAATTACTCGAAAAATATAAATATCCGTATCTCTCAATCGACCATTTAAAAATGGGACTGATAAGAAGCGGTCAAACTGAACTCACCCCATTGAGTCCTGACAAGGACCTAACCGAGTATTTGTGGCCCATTGTACGTGAAATGGTAAAAACGGCAATAGAAAACAATCAAAATCTTATCGTTGAGGGTTGTTATATTCCTTTCGACTGGGCAGACGATTTTGACAAAGAATATCTCGATAAAATAAAATACTACTGCCTTGTGTTTAGCGAAAACTATATCAAAAAATATTTTGATAACATACAAAAGCACGCTTGCATTATTGAAAAACGTTTAGATGACCAATATAGTTTAGAAGATGCTATAAAAGATAACGCGCAGGTGTTAAAACTTGCAAAAAAGTACAACGTAAACTATATTCTTATTGATGATAAATATGATATAAACGTTGAGTTGTAAAAGAAAAAATAGCAGATTTCGGAGCGTTCACATAGAGAGAAATTGGTTTTGGAATAAAAAATTGCACGCACCCGAAAAAGATGAATTTTTAGTGGGATAACAGACGAAAAGGCACGGTAATGCTGACGCATACCGTGCCTTTTTAACACATTAGACCGCAAAAATTCACTTTTTCGAGCAAATTATCCCTATGTGAGCGCTCC
>JAFSDK010000051.1 GCA_017436255.1 Clostridia bacterium | reverse complement strand
CGTTTTATGGCTTCAATACAGGAAATTTTTAATTCTTACGAAACTGCGAAGCACCTTAAAATTAAAATTTAGAGTACAAGAAAAGGCAAAATCCACCAATAACGCTGACGCGTATTGGTGGATTTTAACGCATTATTGTGCCTAAATTTCGTTATTTTAAGGAAATACTACCCTATGGGGTGTGGGCGAATGCATAGCGTTTTTATTTTAGCAAATCGTTTAATCTTTGCATTGTTTCACCGCTAGGTTCAGGAATATTAGCAAAAGGAAATTCTATACCCATTTGTTCGTACTTTATACTGCATATTTTTTTAAAAGGTAACAGTTCAATTTTGTCAACCTGCGTATATTCTTTTACTATATTTTTTAATGTTATAATATCTTCTTCACTATCGTTTACAGTGGGTATTATAACCTGACGAATAGTAACAGGAATTGACATTTCTTGCAATAACCTTAAAAATTCAAGCGGCTTTTCAATACTGCAACCTACGTTTTTAACATAAAGGTCGGCATTTACATACTTAATGTCAAGTAGCACCCTATCGGTCACTTTAAGTAACTCAATAACCCTTTCGTTAACTACACAACCCGATGTATCAAGGCAGGTGTTTATGCCGTTTTGTTTTGCGAGTTTAAAGATTTCATACACAAACTCGGGTTGCATAAGCGGCTCTCCGCCCGAAAGGGTTATGCCGCCGTCATTACCGAAATATTCGCGGTAGTGTTTTGCCTTATCTACTACCTGGTCTGCGGTATAAAGTGTACCGCCCGACATATCCCAAGTATCAGGATTATGGCAACATTTGCAGCGTAACGGGCACCCCTGTAAAAAGGCTACAAAGCGTACACCGGGGCCATCAACAGTACCTAAAGACTGAAAAGAATGAACACGTCCTGACCTTGCCATAATTACACCATTTCGTGGAAGGTACGACTTATAACCTCACGTTGTTGCTCACGTGAGAGTTTACTAAAGTTTACCGCATAGCCCGAAACACGAATGGTTAAGTTAGGATAAGCCTCGGGATTTTCGTAAGCCTTCATAAGCGTTTCCCTATTAAGTACGTTTACGTTTATGTGGTGTGCCTTTTTGGCAAAATAACCGTCAAGAATTGAAACGAGGTTATCTGTTCTCTCGTCATCACTTCTTCCCAAAGCTTCGGGGGTAATTGAGAAGGTGTTTGAAATACCATCGCGGCAATCATCGTAACTTATCTTGGCAACCGAGTTAAGTGATGCAAGCGCACCATTTTCTTCGCGGTTATGCATTGGGTTAGCACCGGGTGCAAATGGTGCACCGTTTTCTCTGCCGTCGGGTGTTGCACCGGTATTTTTACCATACATAACGTTTGAGGTTATGGTAAGAACCGATAAAGTATGTATTGCGTCACGATAGGTGGGTGTTTTTCTAAGCTCGGTGATAACCTTATGAGTCATATCCTTAGCAATCAGGTCAACCCTGTCATCATCATTGCCGTATTTGGGGAAATCACCCATAGTATTAAAATCTATAACAAAACCGTCTGCATCCTTAATGGGGTGCACGTTAGCATACTTTACGGCACTGAGCGAATCGGCAACCACACTAAGACCCGCAATACCGAAAGCCATAAAGCGTTCAACCGAAGTATCATGGAGCGCCATTTGTGTTTTTTCGTAAGCATATTTATCGTGCATATAATGTATAACGTTCATAGTATTTACGTATAGTTTGCTTAACCAAGCAATATAAATATCAAAACGTTCCATAAGGGCGTCGTAATCAAGTTTTTCGCCCTCTAAAACAGGCATCTGCGGACCAATATGCATTTTACTTGTTGTATCATAACCACCGTTTATAGCAATTAACAACAATTTAGCAAGGTTGCAACGCGCACCAAAAAACTGCATCTGTTTGCCAACCTTCATGGCCGATACGCAGCAAGCGATAGCGTAATCATCACCGTATAACGGGCGCATTACGTCATCATTCTCGTACTGAATTGAGTCTGTATCTTTAGATACCTTAGCGCAGAATTTTTTGAAGTTTTCAGGCAATGAAGTTGACCACAGTACCGTAAGGTTGGGCTCGGGTGATGAGCCTAAGGTATAAAGTGTGTTAAGCATACGATAACTTGATTTTGTAACCAAAGTTCTGCCGTCTTCACCCATACCGCCAACCGCCTCGGTTATCCACATTGGGTCGCCACCGAACAATTCGTTATATTCGGGCGTACGCAGGTGTCTCGCAATTCGTAATTTAATTACAAAATCATCCATAAGCTCTTGAGCTTCGCTTTCGGTCAAGGTGCCATTAGCAATATCACGCTCAATATAAATATCAAAAAAGGTGCTGACCCTGCCAAGTGACATAGCGGCGCCGTTCTGCTCCTTAATTGCGCCAAGGTAGGCAAAATACGTCCACTGAATTGCCTCGCGCGCATTAGCGGCAGGAACACTTATATCAAACCCATACATAGCTGCCATCTCTTTAAGATAACCCAAAAAGGTTATCTGCTGAAAGAGTTCTTCAGAAAGGCGAACACCGTCAACACTAAAATCCGCATCGGCTAAAGCCGCTTTATCTTTTTTCTTTTCTTCAATAAGACGGTCAACACCGTAAAGTGCTACACGACGGTAGTCACCAATAATTCTGCCTCTGCCGTAAGCATCGGGTAAACCTGTTATAACGTGGCATTTACGTGCAGCACGCATTTCATCGGTATATGCCCTAAACACGCCTGAATTATGGGTAGTGCGGTAGGTAAATTCTTTTTCGACCTCATCGCTTAAAGTATATCCATACGCCTCACACGCCTGACGCACCATTCTTATACCACCAAATGGATTTACACTGCGTTTAAGCGGAGCATCGGTCTGCATACCAACAATTATTTCATTTTTTTCATCTATGTAACCGGGTTTGAAACTTGTAAGAGATGATACAGTATTAGTATCAACGTCCAAAACACCGCCGCGCTTTCTCTCCTCAGCAAAAAGGGCCTGAACCTTAGCCATAAGCGCATCGGTTCGCTCGGTAGCAGTGGCGAGAAAATCGGCACTTCCTACATACTCTTTATAATTGGTTTGAATAAAATCACGAACGTTGATTTCATCCTGCCATATTCCGCTTTTAAAACCATCCCAATTTGTATGTTGCATACGTTTTCTCCTTAAAAAGTCAAATTAGAGGAATAAAAAAAGGCAAATCAGTTTTCATATAAACTGAATCGCCCAGACGGTCGGCTATGCTACTCCACATTCCCCCGCGGTGATCCGCGAAACCCGTCAGTTATGTAGAGCCATTCACTTTTTACAAGTTAATTATACATAAACTAAATTACTTTGTCAATTACAAAACTAACTTAATTTGTAAAATATTTATAAATAAACGGAGTTATCGTTCGGAGCGTTCACATAGGGAGAAATTGGTTTTGGAATAAAAAATTGCCCTATATCTTTGCCTCAAACCTTGAAATACGCCAGTATATCTACGTTTTTTCGGCTTCGATAAAAGAACAATTTTTTAAATTACAAAACTGCACGCACCCGAAAAAGATGAATTTTTAGTGGGATAACAGACGAAAAGGCACGGTAATGCTGACGCATAACGTGCCTTTTTAACACATTAGACCGCAAAAATTCACTTTTTCGAGCAAATTATCCCTATGTGAGCGCTCCGTTTCGTTTTGTATATTAGACTGTGGGCACATAGCCGTCTCTAACCTGCGCCATTAATTCTTTAGCATGCTCAATTGTATCTTTATTAGGTATCATAACGTAGGCTTTACCACTTAATGAATAAGGCTTGCGTGATGCACCTTTGCCATCAACCGAATAAGTGACCACGTTCCATTTAGTGCCGGTATTTATCTGATTTCTTATAAGTTCTGCTATTTTTGAGTATGACATATCGGTTTCAAAACTACCCGCTATACTGTCAAGCGTACTCTTATAATTTAATAATATCGCAGGACTCGCCACTTTATCAATAACACCCTTAACAACCGCCATTTGATTCTTTCCTCGTTGACGGTCGCCACCCTTTAATGAATATCTGTTGCGAGCGAATACTAAGGCTTGTTTGCCGTTAAGATAATTATCGCCCTTTACAAACTTATACTTCCCATCATTGAAGGCTACGTCCGACTTAACATTAACACCGCCTAAAGCGTTTATTATTTTTTCAAAACCGTCAAAATTCACACGGAAATAATAATCAATTTCGGTATCATAAAGCATTTCAAGCGTGTCGCGACTAACATCGATTCCATATATACCGGCATGTGTAAGTTTATCGGGTATACCTTTTGAAATTGAAAGCGGCACGTAATAATCACGAGGTGTAGACACAAGTAATATCTGACCGGTTTCGGTGTTTACAGTAGCAATTATATTTACGTCGCTTCGACTTTTGCGTGATAAACTACCACGTGTATCAATACCGCTAATATAAATTGTAAACGACTTTTTGTCAATTACAACATTCTCTTCCTTTTTACTTCCGGTTTCAATATTAACAATGTGGATTTTACGTATTTTTTTTGCATCCTCGGTATGATTTTCGGTTTCCTCAAGAAGTTCTAACATACTTTTGTTTAAAACTATGCAATCTACCTTTTTATCCTTAAGCAATGCATCCATAAGATTCTCAAGACCTGAAAATTCATCGTACGTTATTGCTTTTGCATAATTTTTGTTTAATTCTGCAATAGCTAAATCGGTTATTTCCCTATCTTGTACGTCAAGTATACCAAATTTATAATCTTTAACGTCATTTATTGTTTGTGCCTTATCCTCTTTACGAACAAAAACACCTACTTCTGTAATTTCTTTTTGGGGCTCGGTAATCTGCTCAAGAGTGGATTGGGCGATAGAAATATAATATATTCCAAAGGATTCACCCACAATTAAAGCCACCGCCAAAACCACTGCAATAACAGACTTCACTCTACGGCGACTATCCACAGACAGCCAAAAAATAAGCGCTATAAACAGCATTATAAGCATTGCACAAATAAATATAAGCACACCCGATAAAATAGCGGCATCAGCTATTACCCATATAAGGGCAACACTTGTTGCAAATAATAAAAAAGTAGTTATTATACCTAAAAGGCGATGCTTAATAAGTTCCTTCAAAAATATCACCTCACTAAAACACTAATATTATATTACCACATTTCTGTTAATAATTCAACACAACTATATTAAAGAAGAATAAACTGCCTTTTCAAAATTCCTTGCCGACTCGTTACCACCGCCACCGTCAACCTTTGAATTTTTCATAAACACTGCAATAATTTTGTTTACCGGATCTATCCAAAAATGGCTACCATAGGCACCACTCCAACCATATGCACCAACGGGTAAATAGGGGTATGATTCTTTTGCAATTACCCTCACACCAAGTCCCCATCGTGCATCATCCGGCATTATTTCTTCAGAAATTTGAGGTGTAGACATCTGCTCGAAAACTTCTTCGGGTACAATCTCCCTGTTACCTACTTTGCCCTTATTAAGCAACATTTTGGCGAATTTGCAATAGTCACTCAACGTTGAAACAAGACCTGCGCCTCCTAAATAATTGGTTGCAGGATAGGCTTCAAAAACGCAACCGTCGCGCATCGCAAAAACCGCATTTTTATCATCAACACGGTTGTGCATTTCTATAAGTTGCGATTTTTGTGTTTCGTTGGGCATAAAGGTTGTATCAAGCATATCGCAAGGCTCGAATATTTCCTTTTTTAAGAAACTTAAATAATCGGTGCCGCTTACAAGTTCAATTATCTTTGTAAGCACACTAAAGGCAGCGACACCGCTATACATCTGCCTTGTACCCGGTTCAAAATCCAAACCCCATTTAAAACATAAGGCTATTGTTGAATCCATAGTCTTACGGTCTTCAACGGTGATATTGGTCATTTTATCATAATTGCTACCCAATCCCGAAGAATGATTTAAAAGATTTCTAATAGTGGGTATTTTGTTTGGCAAATAATCTTTGCCGTCAAAATCTACTATATGTATATTTTTAAATTCGGGCAAATATTTATCTATGGTATCATCTAAAGATATTAAACCACGGCTAACAAGTATTAGAGCGGCGATTGTCGTAATGGGTTTGGTCATTGAAGCCAATCTAAACAAGGTTTTATTGTTAACGGCGATATTAGAATCAAGCGAAACATTACCGTAACATTTTTCAAATTCCAAATTATTTTCTTGAAACACATAATAGGCCGAACCAAAAACTTTATTATTATCAAAATCGTATTTGGCCGCTTGGTCGATGTTTTTTATTAAACTGTTTTTATCCAATTTCATAATAAAATCACCTCGTAGATTATTGTACACCAGACGTTACATAAATTCAACGATTTTCTTAACGCCTGGTTCGAGTCCCTCACAATACAAAAATAAAAAGAACAGATACCTTTGGTACCTGTTCTTTTTATTGGCACGCTGAAAGACGAGCGTTGTTGAAAACAGTCCGGTGGACTGTTTTCATAGCGAGAGTCCCTTCCAAGAAGTCGAGTCGCAGACGATGACTGATTGGTAACCGAATGTTTTATCAAATAAAAAAAACAGAACATATCTTGCGATATATCCTGTTCTTTGGCACGCTGAAAGGGACTTTGTCTCGGCACTGCCGTGCCTATCGCCTCGCTTCGCTCGTTGCCGCGGCTACCCAACAGTCCACCGGACTGTTGGGCTTAACGCCTGGTTCGAGTCCCTCACAATACAAAAATAAAAAGAACAGATACCTTTGGTACCTGTTCTTTTTATTGGCACGCTGAAAGGGACTCGAACCCCCGACCCTCTGCTTAGAAGGCAGATGCTCTATCCAGCTGAGCTATCAGCGCATATTTCGCTGTTTTTTCACAGCGAAAGTTATTATATCATATTAAGAAAAAATAATCAAGAAGTTATTTTAAATATTTTAAAGAACGCATTTTAAAAATTCTTTTGTTCTGTCAGCTTGCGGATTATCGAATATTTGCTCGGGTGCACCCTCTTCAACGATTACACCGTCCGACATAAATATAACTCTATCAGCAACCTCACGTGCAAAGCCCATTTCATGTGTAACAACAATCATGGTCATACCGTCAGCGGCAAGTTCCTTCATAACCTGCAAAACTTCGCCAACCATTTCGGGGTCAAGTGCACTTGTAGGTTCATCAAAAAGCATAATATCAGGATTCATAGCCAATGCGCGTGCAATAGCAACACGTTGCTTTTGACCACCCGACAACTGATGTGGATAAGCATCGGCCTTATCGGCAAGACCTACACGTTGGAGCAATTCCATAGCACGTGTTTTTGCTTCTTCCTTACTCATTTTTTTGAGAGTAACGGGAGCATACATAATATTTTTAATAACCGTCATATGTGCAAAAAGATTGAACTGTTGGAAAACCATGCCTATATTCTCACGCACGTTATTTATGTTCGTCTTTTTATCCGATATGCGATAACCGTCAACTATTATTTCACCTGCAGTAGATTCTTCAAGGCGATTAAGACAACGAAGAAGCGTTGACTTACCCGAACCTGATGGTCCGATAAGGCAAACAACTTCACCCTCATTAACACACAAATCTATACCGCACAAAACGTCCAACTTACCGAAACTTTTGTGAAGTCCGGTAACCTTAACCTTTTCTGTCATAACTAACCTTCTTTTCAACGAATTTTGAAAGCAACATAAGAACCGAAATTACAGCCAAATAGAATACGCCTACAAGTATATACGTTTCAAAGAACAAATATGTACTTGCCGAGTACTGTTTAGCCTGATTACAAAGTTCAGCAAGGGAAATAACAGAAAGAATAGATGTGTCTTTAACGGTTATGATAAACTGATTAACAATAGACGGAATTGTAATTTTAAAGGCCTGCGGTAATACGATAGCCATCATTGTTCTGCCCGATGAAATACCCAAACTGCGCGAAGCCTCAATTTGACCGACATCAACCGCCTGTATACCACTACGGAAAATCTCAGACAGATATGCACCGGCGTTAAGGCTTAAGGTTATGACCGCCGCCAAGGTTTCGGATATAATGAAATTAGGCGAAAATTGTTGGACAATAATCGGCACTCCGTAATAAACTATAAAAGCCTGAACTATCATAGGTGTACCGCGTATAAGCCATACGTATACAGCCGATATAGCGCGCAGAACCTTTGCTTTTGACAGACCTAATAAACAAGAAAGCAAGCCCACAAGCATACCGAAGAAAAGAGATACCAAAGAAACAATTATGGTAACCTTTAAACCTTCGAGCAACATTGGCATCGCTTGTTTTAAAACAACATCAAAATGCATTTTTAACCACTCAATACTTAAAATTCCGAATCAGTGCAACAGACTATCGCACTGATTCGGATGAAAATTAACTTTTAAAACAGAATATTAAAGGCCGTATTTAGCAAGAATCTTATCGTACTCACCATTTGCTTTAATGTTCTTTAAACCTTCGTTGAACATCTTAATAAGTTCAGCGTTGGTGCCCTTCTTAACGGCAAAACCGTAGTAGCTGGGATTAATCTTATCGCCAACGGTCTTTAATTTGATGCCGTTTTTGATAGCGTCACCAATAACGGTGTAGTCTTCAAAACAAGCAACACAGTTGCCGTTGAGGATAGCCTGATACTGTTCGTTTGAACCTTCGAAAGCCTTGGTTGTATAACCGTACTTACCCTTGTTTTCGGTAGCAAACTTAGCACCCATTGTACCGTTCTTTGTAGCAACAACCTTGCCGTTTAGGTCTTCAATAGAATCTATATCGCTGTTAGCGGCAACAACGAGCACCTGACCATCTTCAAAATAGCCGTCAGAGAAATCGAATACGAGTTTACGCTCATCGGTAATTGTCATACCTGCGATAACGGCATCAGCTTGACCTGCCTGTACCTTAGCAAGAGCGGGGTCAAAACCAACGTTCATCATATTGTACTCAAAGCCCTGATCTTTAGCGATAGCGGCGATGATATCCATATCAATACCTACATATTCACCTTTTTCACTATCGTAAGACTCAAACGGAGCAAAAGCATTGTCAGAAACAATTGTGTAAACCTTTTTCTCTTTCTCATCGTTTGTCTTCTGGCCGCAGCCTGCAAATGCAGCTACTACCATAAGCATTGCCATAGCAAGTGCTAAAATTTTTGTAAACTTTTTCATTTAGTATTTCTCCTTTTAAAATATTTCTATCATTATCCCATATTTTTGCATTTTTGTCAAATAAATTATTTTAAAATGCCTTGTTGACAAATTTATAGTTACTATATTACAATATTTTTGGTGATGTTTTATGAAAAATATAGTGCTTATCGGTATGCCCGGTTCAGGTAAAAGCACTCTTGGGGTTTTACTTGCAAAAATCGCAGGTTTTTCTTTTCTCGACTCCGACCTGCTTATACAAAGCAAAGTTTGCAAAAAACTTTACCGCATTTTAGATGAAGACGGTGCCGATTATTTTAAAGCAGTTGAAAACGAAGTGAACTCACAAATTGATGTTACTTCTACCGTTATCGCTACGGGTGGCAGTGTTGTATATGGTAATGATGCTATGGAAAATCTTAAAAAAATAGGTACAGTCGTTTATATTAAGGTTTCACTTAATGAACTGCTAAAGCGCATTGACAATATGGCAACTCGCGGTATAGTAAAAAGTCCTGATGAAACGTTTAAAGACCTATACGCCGAGCGTACAGGTCTTTACGAAAAATATGCAGATATTACCGTCCCGTGTGAAGACAGCGACCTTAACATAAACGTACAAAAAATTGCTACTGCGCTTGGATTATCTCTTTAAGGGTGACTACATCGCCGCAAACGGTAAATTTTATTTCATACCCCGCAAACAGAAATCCGTAAACACGCTCGTCATCGTCAATATACGATGGTCGGGGGTCTGACTCTAATACCTTTAACAGCGTATCCCGTTTTTCTTTTGGTAGTATATTAAGAATATCTTTTGGAGCGTTGACTTGCAGTCTACGCTCTTTTAAATTTTCAGTAAAACCGCCCACGGCATCAGGTACCGAATCGGCATATGGTAGATAGGGTTTTATATCATAAATGGGTGTGTCATCCATAATATCAACGCCGGAAACATATAAAACGGGGCCCTCTTCATCAAGGTAGTCTATCTTTAAAAGTTTCACGCACGAAAGACCTATGGGATTTGGTCTAAATGGTGAGCGCGTAGCAAATACACCCATACGTTTATTGCCACCCAAAAGCGGCGGACGTACGGTTGGTGACCAATTATCCTGTTTTGCTTTTGAGAATTCCCACAAAACCCATATATGTGAATATTCATCAAGCCCTCTAAAAGCCTCTTGAACACGATACTCTTTTTGAAAAACAATTTTACCTGTTATACCTTCAATCAATCCACTTTGGCGTGGTAAACCAAACTTTGTGGTAAAATCTGTTTTTATATATGCTATCTTCTTCATAACTTACCTCAACAATTTAACTAAATTTAAGATAACATACCGACATAAAAAAAGCAATATACTGAAATTTGAAAATTTTTTAATTTTTTTGTAAAAATATGTATACACGAAAAAAAATTTGTGATAAAATATTATCGTTAATTAAATTATCGAAAGGACGAGTTAAACAATGGAAAAACTTTACACTGGCAAAACTAAAGACGTATACAAACTTGACAACGGCAACGTTATGCTTAAATTTAAGGACGACTGCACCGGCAAAGATGGTGTTTTTGATCCTGGTGAAAACACAGTAGGTCTTACAATTGAAGGTATTGGTAAGGCAAACCTTGAAACTTCAATTCACTATTTTGAGCTTTTAAAGGATGCAGGTATTAAAACCCACTATGTTGGTGCTGACCTTGAGAATGCTACTATGGAAGTTTTACCTGCTACTGTTTTTGGCCACGGCCTTGAAGTTATCTGCCGTTTGGTTGCAACAGGTTCATTTATCCGCAGATACGGTGAGTATATTGCCGACGGCACAGTTCTTGAAGGTGGCTACGTTGAATGCACATTTAAGAATGACGAAAAGGGCGATCCGCTCGTAACCGGCGAAGGTCTTGCCGCGCTTGGTGTTATGACCCCCGCTATGTTTGAAAGCATGAAGGAACAGACCCTTAAAATCACAAAGATTGTTGCAGATGATTTGAAGTCTATCGGTCTTGACCTTTGGGATATTAAGTTTGAGTTTGGTTACAACAACGATGAAGTTATCTTAATCGATGAAATCGCATCAGGTAATATGCGCGTTTACAAGGGCGACCAAATCGTTGAACCCGTTGAACTTACAAAGCTTATTCTTAACAGATAATTTTTTAATAGCCTTTCCTTATCGGAAAGGCTATTTTTATTTTATATATATTCAACTTTAATAAGATTGGTATTACCCGACTTGCCGTCGGTTACACCACCCGTAATGACTATTTTTTGTCCGTTATCTAGTGAGAGAGTCTCCTTTGCTAATTTCATAGCGTTATAAAATAAAACATCGGTTGAATGAAGTTCCTCACATATTACAGGGGTGATACCCCAAGAAAGTGCTAGTTTGCGCCTGGTCTTTTCATTTGTGGTTATACCAACAATATCCATCGGTGCACGAAAGCGCGACACCATACGTGCCGTCATACCCGAGAGTGTGCATACCGCTATTGCCGAAGCGCCTATATCAATTGCCATACCGCAAGTAGCGTGTGAAATGGCATCTACCATATTTCTGATTTGAAATTCTGAATTAGTAAAACGTTTGGCATAGTGAATGTTTTTCTCGGTGCACTCGGCAATTTGTGACATAGTTTTAATGGCTAATACCGGATATTTACCTGCCGCCGTCTCACCCGATAGCATTATGGCACTTGTACCGTCGTAAACCGCATTTGCAACGTCAGAAATTTCGGCACGCGTAGGACGCGCATTATATATCATAGATTCAAGCATCTCGGTTGCCGTAATTACCCGTTTACCCATCAAACGGCATTTTGTAATTAATTTTTTCTGAACAGCGGGTAATTCTTCAAAGGGTATCTCAACGCCCATATCACCCCTACCTATCATAATACCTGTACATTCACTGCATATATCCTCAATATTATCAATTCCCGCTTGATTTTCTATTTTTGCTATAATATCAATGTCTGCGCCGCCATTGTCGGCTAAAAAGGTTTTAATGTCAATTAAATCCTGCTTGCACGAAACAAATGAACAAGCAATAAAATCCACACCCTGTTCAATGCCGAAAAGCAGATCGTCCTTATCCTGCTCACTTAAATAGTCTTGTTTTAAAACTTTATTTGGAAAACTCATACTCTTGCGATCGGATAAAACGCCACCCACATTTACTACGCAGATTATATCGTTAGCTACAATTTTTTCTACAGTAAACTCAAGCAAGCCGTTATTTAACAGTATGCGGTCGCCCTCACTTAAATCCTTAGTAAGACCATTGTAACTTACCGATACCCTTTGCTTATCACCTACTATGTCCTCGGTTGTAAATACAAATTTATCGCCCTTTGAAAGTTCTATCTTACCGTCTTTAAAAGTTTTAATACGATATTCAGGTCCCTTTGTATCAAGCAAAATTGCTACGGGCAGATCCAATTCTTTTCTAACCTTTTTAACGATATTTATTCTCTCTAAATGTTCTTTATGGGTGTTATGAGAAAAATTCATACGTGCAACGTTCATTCCCGCTAAACACATTTCTTTTATGGTTTTTTCGTCAGAACAAGAAGGTCCTATTGTGCATATAATTTTTGTTTTGCGCATATTGTTTTATCCCCCAAAAATATAATCACATAAATATTTTGCCTTTTAGCAATATAAATAAACAAAAAAGCTACGGAATATTCCGTAGCTTTTTACTTTATTTTCTTTTATTTTAATAATGCTATGTTGGGTTCAATACCAAGTGCTAAAACAATGTAGAAAATTGCTACCGTTATAAGCGTATAGATAAGCATCGGTATTGCGTTTCTTTTTATAAGTTTACCTTCTCTGCCCGTAACACCTATTGTAGCACTTGCGGCAACGGCATTGTTAATACATACCATATTACCAACTGCGGCACCTACACACTGCATTGAAATAATAAATACGGTTGGTAGGTCAAGTGCCGATGCAGTTTCGTACTGTAGGTTTGTAAACAGGTTCATAGAAACGGTTGCCGAGCCTGATACAAATGCGCCCAACACACCAATAAATGGTGAAATTAGGACGTATAATTCTTGACCCACCATAGCGAGTGCATTTGCCATTTCATCCATCATACTTACGCCCGCACCATTTTTATACTTCATAATTTCAACAAGTGCTAAGCCGAACAGTAGCGCTAATGCCGCACCCGAAATTTGTTTACCTGTATCCTTTATGGCGCTAACAACTTCGCCCTTATTCATTTTATGATAGAACCAGGTAATCAATGCAACAATTATAAAGAACGTACCCGGCAGATATGCCCATTTAAGACTCCAGTCCAACTTATCTATACCAAATAAATTGTTTACAGACACTACAAAGGGTGCCCCGCTTGTCAATAAATTCTTTACACCCAACTGCGGTATACGGGTGATAACCAATATTAAAGAAATAAGTAAATATGGTACCCATGCCTTGATAAGTGACATTTTTGATTCGGCAACAGGGGTTACCTTTGAAGTTGCCAACCATTCTTTATCCCATTCATCAGCATTGCCAAAATCCCAGGTGGTTTTAGGCACAAGGAATTTGCATTTTGCTGCAATAACCGTAGCAACAATAGCAAAGAGTGAAGCCAAAAGTGACGCAAACTCATAACCTATAAATATTGAAATTAAAAGAAGCGGAACCGCAAACGAAACACCTGTAAATAATGCAAATGGTGCCGCCGCCAAAGCAGGTTTAAAAGACTTCTCTTTACCAAAAATCTTGGTGGTCATCATTAAAACTATTAAGGGCAAGAATATGCTTACAATGGCATGTGGCAAGGCGGTCCAAAAAGCAAACTGTGAGGTAAATGCCACGTCACCCGATTTGCCGAGTGCACCTAATGCGGCCGTTACAGGTGTACCAACAGCGCCAAACGAAACTGCGGTTGAGTCAAATATCAAGGTAATCATAGCCGCCGCCATGGGTGGGAAACCTAAACATACAAGCAGGGGACCTGCCAAAGCTGCAGGTGTACCAAAACCTGCCGCAGCCTCAATAAACGAACAAAAGGTAAAACCAATAATACAAGCCTGTACTCTTTTATCGGGGCAAATGTTCATAAAACCACGATTAATTGCAGCAGTAGCTCCCGATGCCTTTAGGGTGTTCATAAGCAAAATAGCGCCTGTAATGATAATAAGCACGTCGGCAGAATTCATCATGCCGTAAACTACACCCGCAAATAATTCGCCAATCGGTATGTGCCAGAAAAAGAAACCAAACACTATGGATAAGCCTAATGAAACAAGCAAACTCCACTTAGCCGGCCAATTGAAAAACATCATTAAAATAAGAGTTATAAGAATAGGAATAAATGCTAATAGCGCTAACAAAATAAACCCCTCCAAAAATAATACTCACAATGATAAATATTATCACACATATCTTTTTTTGTCAAACAGGATAAATTAATTTTGGCGTTTTACATCCATATCGGCAAAAAGAGTGTATTTTTTTAGTGCATTATCATCAAGATTCGTACGCATCATATCTACTGCGGTTATTCTTTGATTGTCATATGTGGTGTAATAATATATGCCCTTATCGGCATTAAGACAAGATGTGTATATTGTTTTCTCATACTCTCGGTACGACACTTCACAACAACCCTCAACCTGTGCTACCGAATTCATAATATGAAAAAATTGCGAAACGCTTTTGTCTTCACTATCAAACTTTGGTGAATTCAATTTTGTAAAGGCCGCACGCACAAAACGTGACGATGACGAAAGATCACCCGGCAAACCTATTGCACCCATTCCCCTGCTGTACGGCGACAAATCTACTTCTTTTGAAAACCTGTTTTGTGGTGGGCGTGGTGATAAATTTATAAAATTATTTAGATACATCATCTGCATATCAAAGGGTGGATTGTTTGTAAGCACTCCAATATGATTTTCATAAATCTTTAATCCCCCACACACCGATTCAAGTGTTATAGCGCGTTTTTTATCGGCTACTAACCAATGTAACTGTGCTACAGGCAATTTACTATTAAATGCCTTTGGTGTAATATTTATTTTTTTACACTCGTATACCACTTCATCAACCGTTGCACATCGGGTTAGCAACCATGGTATCAGTTCAAACTGGGCTACGTTGTTGCGATTAGGTACTGCCTCAAAATAATGCGCGTTACCAACAAAATTAAGACCCGCAATACAAAGTCCCTTTTCATTCATTGCATCATAATAAAGTGGATATTCGTCACACACGTGCGCCATACCAATTATGCCAAAATGCGGCTTCTCAAAAAAGTTGAATTTGAAATTTCGCGGTGTTATAACAATCTGCTCACCAAACGTGTGCTCGTAATCAAGCGTTCGTCCAAAATAAAAATCTTTAGAATTATAGGTAATAGCGGTACACATATAATCACTCCTTAAATTTTATTGTCGGCAGAAAATTGTACTTTATTAAAAAAGCGTGGGCGAAAGCCCACGCTAATAACAAGAGGTAAAACCGATAAATTTGAGAGATTGCATTGTTGTGTTAATAATATCGCTTTTTCACTTAATTTCAGTACCGCCCCATTCAACAACGGTAAATCCACTGCGTTTTGGTGCGTAGAGTTTCTGTTTTGGAAGTTCTACGAAAGAATCAGATTCTTTCCAAGTCATAAATACTCTAATGAGTGTATCAGGCGCAGGTGCAACATTAAGCTTTGCCGCATCGGTATAGATATCCGTTTGGAAAGAGATTATATTATACGGATTGTCTTGCATTAGAGATAACCAATAAACTATAAATTCATTTGCTTCACGTCGGTTAAGACCGAGCTTTTCCAATGCATCTTCAAGGAATTTTGCAGTGTCTTTGCCTTGAACACAGAAGCCTTTTGAGAGGTCATACTGTGCATATGTTTCACCCTCCCAATATAGGTAATTATAGATTTTACCTTTAGCATCGGTTAGTGTACCATCAGGTGAGGCGGTTACTTTCCAACCATTCTTATATTCAGGGTATGTGCAGGTTAGTTTTCCGTTAAGGTCAAGTTTCACAGATACATCTGTTTCTTTTTCGGGGTATAAATAAATAACGGGTTTATATGCAACGCCGGGTTCCGGTTGCCAATCACTTGCTTCAACCTTAGAGAAGTCACATTCTACGCGCTGATTCTCTTGGTCGTAATAGACGTTGGAATAGGTTGCTGTAATTTGGTCGCCTACGCACCATTCATCAGATAATTTACCGTTAAGTTTAATTTCATAAGGGAAAGGGATAACTGTTCTTGCGAAGAAGCAATTTGAATATATCGCTGTTATTCTTATATCAGAGAAAAGGTCATAATCTTTATCCCATTTATTTTCATCAGTCTTTTCTACCCATTGCTCTGTATATTCGGAATTGCGTATTTCTTTTGCCTTTTCCCATTTGATTGCATTAATTTGAGCAGGATATGTTGTCATTATTTCGCCTGTATAGGTTACTTTTACATAATCACCAATATTAACACCAATTTTTGAAAGATTGGAAGTGCTAAAAGATATTTTGTCACTACTTCCGGCATTTGCTTCGTTTGGAAGTGGCTCTACAATTACGGTATTATTGTTAATATCTAAAATTTTAGCATTAAAGGAATACCGCACATCTTCTTCAATTTCATCTTCTTCGTAGCACCAAAGTCGGTCAATTGATTTAAAGTTGTTTGGGAAGAAATACACCTTTGTTTCATCGTATGTGGAGTCGCCGGTCAAACGATTCCAGTCTACAATCTTATATGTGAGTGCTGTATATTCTCTTGTGCCGCCGTCCTTGTAAACACCTGTCGGAATTGGCACAAATAGAATCGCTAAGATAACTACTACCAATATTGGTATCCATATTTTCTTCTTCATAGAAGCACCTCCTAATCATATAAAAATTCGTATTCAGGGAGTGATTTCCATTCGCTTGTTTCGGTCAATATTTCTTCTATACCTTTACAAACATCAAGGAATTTTTGACCTTTTTTATTGTTTGCATCGTAAGATAGTATTGTTTCTTCAACCGTAACTGTCTTATCAATATCGTCTGACTTTACTGATAGAATCAGTGTCATATACGGAGTAGATACACCGTTTTTGTGAGGATTATATTTGTCGGGATAGGAGTCGATATCTAAACTTTTAATTAGTTTCCATATTGCTGAATACTGCTGTTCGGTGAGTTTGAGATTAGTTGTATAATCCTTTGGATTCGTAGCATCCTTAGTTTTTATCAGCGTTCCAGTCTTACTATCATATGAACTGATACCGTAGGTACCCCATGTAAGTGAAAAAGAGTAGTTTGGATACTTTCCACTTGCAAAGCCAAGTCCAGCTTCGTTCTTTGCCCACAGAATTATTTCCTTTAGTTTATCAATTTGTTCCTGTGTTAACTCTGCCTGACCTTTATCACATCGTGCGTAACCTTCGGTGAGATTTATGCCATATCCTAAACCGAATTCGGTGTCAACCTTGTATTCGGGCAAACATTTGCAAATCTTCTTGGTGTCATAATCGAGATTTAATAGTATATCTGTCATCGTAACAGAATTACCCGACATAAATGTGTAGCTTTTATTATCCTTAAAATATATGGTAGTTTGTGTATTCCCACAGTAACCAACAAAAGGGTTAGATACTGTCTGTTCTTCCTTTGCAGGTTTATGTGTATGCCACTCTTCGTCGGTTATCAGCTTACCATCCATATAAATTGCAATTTCGTCATAAGACTTTGGTCTATGCTCTTTTTCAATTTCTATAATGATATGCCACTGAGCCATATCACAAGTACCAGTTTCTGGTACAATTGTGCAAATGCTGATATACAGTTTTCCATCAGAGCCTATCTTGACATTATCTACATTATGACGGTTTGAACCGCTACCTTCTTGGACGACAATAAATACAAGGGCATTATCCTTAAAGAACTCATCATCATATTTATCACAGGCATCAAGAAATCCGATTGTACTATCTGAGGCAGGATTATTTCTGCGTTCAAGATTAAAATTTTCCTTGTTGGATTTGTAATAAGCATTGAGTTCGTCTACAGATTGAAGAACAGTAAAAATCGGATAATTGTTTCTTTTTATTTTACTGTTTGTGCGGATATATTGTGCTTCGAAATCTATACTTTCTTTGGCGAGTGTACCATCTTTGCCACCTTTACGAGTCACGGAAAATTCTGCCCATAAAGTGCATTTGGTTGATTCTCCACCTTTGCCTTTATCGAAAACTGAACAATCGGTTATCAGTCGGTATGTGCCTTTTTCGGTTATATCAAAAGTATCGGTTAGGTTATATGTTTTTTCTTCCGTCTTACCTGCTTTAAGAAGATAGCCTATTGCATTAAAAACAAGATTATCAATCTTTTGACGGCTTATCCATTCACCATTTCTTTCAAGCTCGATTGCATATGAACTGCCATAGATGACTTCGTATTTCGTTTCGTTTATCCAGTCAACCTCTAACTTGATATTACTTTCATCCCATACAGCATTTTTTATTTTAATATTGATGCCGTCAAAATCGGTATGAGTTTCTCCGATTTTAATCGTTGCTGTATCAAAATCAAGTGTTTGATTATTATTGCCATTCTTCTGACAAGCACAGAGAGTTAATATAAGTATAAGCGAAATAAAAACTGCGGTTATCCGTTTCAATTGGATTCCTCCTCCCATGTGAGTTCCCAACCAAGTGCCTTTTGTAATTCTGACATTTGACTATCCGACAATGTAACCTCTTGCTTTGTTGATTCGTTAACGAGTAGGTTTCCGTCAAGAGTATAAATGGTCTGCATACCGTCATTTGATTTAAAGGTTATTGTGTACAACAAGCCTTTGCTACTGTTTTGAGTTGTTATTTCAGATGGTTGCGAACTGCTATGATTTTCGCCGTTGGTATTGCCTCCGTTTGCGTCTTCGCTTTTCTGAGTTTCGGTGAACTTATCTTGCGTATCAACCGTTTCTTTATCAGCTTCATCTGCAAAAGCAGACTGAATGATGTTATAAATATTCTTTATATTTACCGTGTCTGTTTCCTTCTTTTCATAGTCTAATAAACTACTATTGCAGGTGATATCGAGTGAGGTGTATACGCACCCTGATGTGCCACACGAAGGAGCAGTAGTATTAATATCCTCGGTACTATTGCTCTTATCAGATGGAACCATAATATCAGGTAGATATATCACTGACATAATTACGATACATAAGCAAAGCGGAACACACAAGGCAAGGATGCGGTTGCGGTTTCTTTTGCGTTCTTTTATTCTGTTTTCACTTCTGCGGAATATCTCCGCTTTTCTTTCATCAAAGTTTCTCATAATAACAGCTCACCATCCTTCCCAAGAATGATGCGAAGTTCCTTTTTGGCACGATATAAAAGGTTGTCTACTTGTTTGCGATTTTTCTTCATAACCTTGGCCGCCTCATCATAGGACAAGTCTTCAAAATAGATTAAGTGTACAACAACACGCATATCATCCGGCAGGGAGTTCAGAGCGTTATTTACTAT
>JAFSDK010000050.1 GCA_017436255.1 Clostridia bacterium | reverse complement strand
TTTTAACAGACAAACAAATAACGGCGTTTACTGTATATCTTAAAAGTGAGAAAAAAAGCCAAAACACCGTAGAAAAATATATCCGCGATATACGGGCATTTGCCAATTATGTAGACGAAGCGGAGATAACAAAGGAAATCGTGATTGCTTATAAAAACAAGTTGCTCTCCGATAACTACGCCGCACGTAGCATCAATTCAATGTTGGCATCAATCAATAGCCTGCTTTCATTTCTTGGATGGGCAGATTTGAAGGTGAAGTCTATCATGCTCCAATGGCAGATTTACTGCCCTGAAGAAAAGGAATTGACCAAAGCAGAATATATGCGGTTAATTCATACCGCCAAGCAAAAAGGCAATGAACGTTTGAATTTGCTAATTCAAACAATATGCGGTACGGGTATCCGTGTTAGCGAATTGCAATATATCACGGTTGAAACGGTAAAATGTGGTGAAGCGGTTGTATCACTCAAAGGTAAAACACGCTCGGTATTCATTGTCAGAGAACTACAAAAGAAATTACTCCGCTATGCATAAGGGCAAAAGATTACTTCGGGTGCGATCTTCATAACCCGAAGCGGCAAACCGATGAGCCGAACCAACATTTGGCGTGAAAAGAAAAATCTTTGTGCGCAGGCAGGGGTGAATCCGCAAAAGGTGTTTCCCCACAATCTGCGCCACGTATTCGCACGCACCTTCTACGGTATGGAAAAGGATATTGCCAAACTCGCAGACATACTCGGTCACAGCAGCATTAACACCACACGAATTTATATTATCACCACCGGCAATGAACACCGTCAGTGTATGGAAAATATGCGGTTGATAATATAAAAATAGCCACCAAAAACGGCGGCAAGTACATAATCTGCATTATGTTATATATCTCCACAAAGAAATGTTTGCTATCAGTTTTGTAAACTTTGACAACTTTTATAGGGTATAAAACTAAGCCTTTTCAGTTTTCTTATTAGAAAAGGCTTTTTTAGAATGCATAAAAATTGACAATTTTCTTGCAAGTCACACTTTTTAGGTTAAAAAGTATTGTAAAGTTATTGATTATGTGTTATAATATCGTAATATAATGGAGTTTAAATCTTGTTTTACAACACAATGCAGATTATGTTGTTCGGTTTTTAAATAAGTCTATCTACTATTATGGAGTATAAGCAAGGAGTAAAGAAATGAACAAACAAGTTAATGGACAAATAACCGAAAAAGATATACTTGAAAACCCTTACAATTATTCTCTTAATGAAATGATTTCTGTTATGGAAGAAGAGCGAGCAAAGAGTTTTTTTAAAACTTTATATAAAGCTCTGCCTAAGTCTCAAAATCAAACGGTTAAGATTAAGGATATTTATAGCGGTGGAGATACTCGCAAGTATGTTTTTCAACTGAAAGACAACTATTGTATTGAAACTGTATGCATAAAACGAAAAACAGGGACAACCGTGTGTGTGAGCACGATGGTTGGATGTCCAGTTGGTTGTGTATTTTGCGAATCCGGAAGTAATGGTTTCATTAGAAATCTAACTCCAGCCGAAATTGTTCAACAAATAGTGTTGTTAAAAGAAAAGGTCAATAGAATCGTTTTTATGGGAATGGGCGAGCCTCTATTGAATTATGACAATTTAA
>JAFSDK010000049.1 GCA_017436255.1 Clostridia bacterium | reverse complement strand
GTGGTTTCTGATACAATTTACTATTTCAATTACATACGTCCTGTTCGCAAACTGAAAAGAAAACCGCCAGTCCAATACAGGCTTGAACTGGCAGCTTAAATTATTTCGTTTTTTGTGTCTACTAACTATTGACTATTTCAGTTATGTTCGGTAGTCTTTTTTTCTTTTTGTGTTTATGTCACAAAAATAACTTTTTTATCGTTATTAATACTGTAATATTTTGGAGTAAGTGTTTACTTGATATATGCAGGTGTAAAATAGCGTAATATCGGTAGTATATAATTTATCAATATACAGGTGGGTCTAAAGAATGAAAAAAACATTAGTTTTACTTTTATCAATTTGCTTAATTTTGAATCTTTCGGCATGCGTAAAAGAGAACACAACTAACAACGAGAATATATCACAAACCGTATCAAACACCGATACGTCAAGCCAACAAAATAATACTAGTTCTTTAACCAACAGTAAAGCCCCCACAACACCTGAGAAGCCCAAAAAACCAAGTAACTCTTCTGTGAATACACCGACATCTCAGCCCGATACGCCCAAAGAAAATTTTATCCTACCGGCAATAGTTGATACCTATCAAGAAAAATACAGACCTAATTATTTATTAGGAAATTGTAAGAAACTTAAAGGCAATCCTTTGGTAGTCTTGCTCTTTATTGACGATGACGAAAGTAGTTGGAGTGCCAACGAAGTAACAGAATATACAGATAAGTATATAAAAGAGGGATTAGCGTATCTTGAAGACAAAGCAAAAGAATGGGACGTTGATTTGAAGTTCACAATCAAAAGTTATTCCACGCCCCTTTCTGATTATACTCTTAGATACGAAGGTAGCGTTATTAAAGATCTACGTATTAACGGCTCTTCAAAAGATGTTTTAGAACAAGCGGCACATGATATGGGGTATTCATCTAACTGGGAATTATATTCAAAATTTAAAACTGAGCGTAAAAGCGACGATGATGTAATATTTCTTACTTTTCTTAATAAGGCGGGAAAATCATATGCCAGACATATTATTTCAACAGGTCAAACTTCAAACTCCGAACATTGCGTAATATTTTCAAGTTATTTAGAGGGCGAATCTTTTGGATGCAAAGCATCAACCGTCGCCGATGAAGTATTACATCTCTTTGGTGCTGAGGATTATTACGATGGATATAGAGAATTGTTGGCAACCGCACTCTACCCAAAAGACGTTATGCTATGGATGCCCAAAGAAGCGTATGAGAACGAAATCGGAGAATTTACCGCATATACAGTTGGTTGGACCGATACCATTCCTCAAATTTGTTATAATGAGTACTGGTGGAAATAAAAACATTAAACTTTTGTGAGCATTATAGTAATATGTTATTATTATAGTACGAGGTGAAATTAAATGATTAGTTATATTTTTAAAAGCAAATCTAAAAATATTATGCTTACAATCTTTGCGGCAATTTACACATTAATACAATTGAAAGAGTTCTGCAGTTACTTGATTTGGTGTACCGATTTAAAATTTCTTGCACTAAAATTCATTGGTTTGTTGCCTTATTTGTTAATATTCTTATATATGATAACCCTTAAAAGAGAATATAAAATCAAACAATTGCTTTTCCCAATAGCTTTTGCGATTTTAGCATTATCTGCCGTTTTTTCAATAAGAGATTGCTTTGATGAATATACCTTTTTATCTGTAAACGGTTTAGTTCTGCTACTCGTTAATTTGATTATAAAATTTGTTCTGATTGCAGGATATACTTTTTGCTTTGTAGGAACTCTATCAAATTTTAAACGAATATTTTTTTTGCGTTTAGGTTTACCGATTTGTATTATAACAATTTTCATTCAGGGTATATCCTATCATTATTTGATTGATTGGATAGGAAATACATTATATTCAACTATTTCTTATTTGAATGAAAGTTTCAGAGCAAGTATACTATTATTATTTTACATAAGTATTTTTATTCTAACATTGACTAAAAAGAGTGAATATATTGATACAACACCCTTCGTTGAGGAGAGAAAAATAAAAAAGGCGAACAAAAAAGCAAAAAGACTTGCGCAGGAAAATCCAGAAGAGTTTTCTCCACCGTTGGTGCCAGAGGGTTATTGGCGTTGTATGGGTTGCGGTGAAATTTTACCAGATAATATAAGTGAATGCGAGTGTGGATATAAAAGATAAAAAAGACGGCGATTAAGGGTTGTACTGTTAAGGACAGTAAAATAATTTATCACCGCCGAATAATCGGTGGTGATTTTTTGTATCTTGATATAAAATTCGAAATATTATACAATAAAACAAATACGATAGGTAGGAAACTCTAGATGAAAAAATCATTGAAAATTACTTATAATACTATTATTATCATACTTTTGAATATTGTTTATTATATATGCAACTATTACCCAAAACATATTATAGAATTTTCTTCTTGGAAATCTTTATTTGGTATGTTTTTAAACTTTATATTTTATGTTTTGTTTTTCTCCATAATCATCATAGTTTTCAAAAAGGATAAAACGGTATTTTCTAGTAATCTATTCAATCCATTTTTATCCTTTAAAGAGCGATTTGAAATAAAACTTTTATTTAGATTATTATCTATTCAAATAGTAATAGATTTGGTGTATAGTATTTCTTCATTGTATTTAACAAAGTATTCTGGTTTTATTGCAACTGTTTTGACATTGATTGGTTGGTCCGCTTTTTACTTTGTTACAACCCATAAGAAACAAAATCTAACGGATTCGAAAAAACATTTTGTTTTAACTTTAGCTATTTGTAGTATCTTTTTCGTAATCTCAATTTACTTTGATTATAAAATTCTTAATAGTTTTAATACCGCCACAGCAAGATATCAAATTAACAGTTTGGTATTGTAAAATACACTTACGAATTTAGATTACTTTTTGAATCTTAAAAACTTTATATTTGACACAATAATTGGTGTTGCTCTTGTAATTCTCCATTTTTTATCTGTAAACACCGAATCTGTTAATGAAGATAACGGAACATCGGGTAGAAAATTCGTAGTATTTTCAATCCGTGTTGCAGTATTAATAGTACTGGCTCTAATTCTAACATGTGTTCGCTATTTAATTTTTCCTTATTCAGCACTTAATACAACCGAAAATCTTGCAAGCACTTCCAAACATTATATAACCGATGACAGTTTTTATGCTTCTTCCGATTGTATTAAGATAAGTAGAATAAATGAATATAACAACGAAAAGACCGCTTTTCAAAAAACAACCATCAAAATATATTGTAATAGAACCGAATTGTGCACTATTTCAGTAGATGGATTTTACAAATTATATGACAGTAGTATAAGTGGCAACCAAATGACTATGAATGATAAATTCACCGAGTATGAAATCACTGGACAACAAGTTTTTGTGTTGGAAGATTTAGCAATATGTTACCACGAAAATTCCATTCCCAAAGTTGTGCTATTTAAAGAAATAGTAAATCAAAAAGAAAGCGTTATTCTTACCGCAACTATCAAAAAATTGGTATCTGAAGGAAATGTGTTATTGTTTGTTAATTCGTATGAATACTTAAAAAAATATGATTCTGAATTTGCAAAAAGTATTGCAGAAAGATATAAAAATGCGGAATTTACTGACAATGAAAACATTTACATTAATAAAATTGGTTATCGTACCGAGTTTTTGCAAACGTTCTTTAAGAAATGATAGAGTACGGTTATGCTGCGTTGATTTAACGGACAGTCGGGGATGCCTGTCCCTACAATTTATAGAAAAAATACGGCGATTAAGGGTTGTACTGTTAAGGACAGTTTTAAGATTGTTTTCATAGCTCGACCTATTGCACCACAGGCTGCAATTAAGGAATCTAAGTAATTAGGTTTATAAAGCAAAACTATCGCCCTGCTGGGTGTTCGTCAGGGCGATTTTTCTATCACTTTACTGTTTGTTTCTTTCCTAATATCATCAGAAACTATTATTAAAAATGAAATATAATTGATTGAAAAATAAACCTTTGATGTGTTATACTAAATTTATTAAATATTTTCCAAAAAAACTAGGTGGTTACGTATGCCCAGAAAACTGTTTTGTGAAATTTCACCGCTGACTTACAAAATATCAACTTTTAAATGCCGAACTATTCGAAACATCAAAAATATGTTTGTTAGCGGTCATTTTTCCAAGGTCAAAGAAGAGGAATTACTACCATTTGTTATTTACAAACACAATTCACTTATTAGACGAAAACTTGGAAACACACAAATGGAACTCCAAGAAAATAAAGCCGTAAATCTATCGATAAGTGCCCCGAAGATCAACGGCATTTTAATTCGTCCTGGTGAAACCTTTTCATTTTGGAATTTGGTAGGAAGCATAACCACAGCCAAAGGATATAAGGAAGGCGTAACCATCTCTAATGCGCAGGCCAAAGCAGGTGTTGGTGGTGGATTGTGTCAATTTACGAATTTAATTCATTGGATGGTTTTACACACACCCTTGACAATCGTCGAACATCATCATCACGATGGTATTGATTTATTTCCTGATTATAATAGGCAAGTACCCTTTGGAACGGGAACCTCTATTGTATACAATTATCTTGACTACCGTTTTAAAAATGAATCCGATATAACGTATCAATTGATTACATATGTTACAGACACACATTTATGTGGCGAGCTTCGTGCTTCAGACAAATTACCTATAAAATATCACATAACAACTGAAAACGAACATTTCGTTCGTGTTGGTGATACTGTTTATCGAAGAGGTCAAGTATATAGGACTTGTATTGATAAAACCACAGGCAATGAATTATCACACGAACTAATACGTGATAATAATGCACGGGTTATGTACGATACAAGTCATCTTATTGTGGAAAACATTTGAAGTCGGTGGTCGTTTCTGTGTTTTAAAATACCGATTCCCTCTTTTGTGCATATCGCCATAAGCAACTATTAGTTGTGAGTGGGGTAAGGGTTTTAGGGTCTCCTAACAAGTGGAAAATGTGCCGTACATTTTCCCTGCTTGATACGGTATGAGACAAAATTAAAAGGAAGCACGAAATTTTCGTGCTTCCTTTTTTACTATCCTTAAGAGTACGACTCTTATTCGCCGTCTTTTTTACGCTGTGTACCATCGTGAATGATTTCATAATTCTCCTTTAAAATCAAATCCCTTATAAAAAAGGCTCCCTTGTGTAAAGGGAGCTGTCAAAATTTTAATTTTGACTGAGGGATTGCTTCACGCATAAATCTATATATTCACAAACCCCGTTGAAATTTTGTTTAATTTCATTGTTTGGTATTCTAATCACCCTTAAGCAATATTGCTCAAGAAATTTTGTGCGCTCAACATCTTTAAATGCGCCGTTTTCTTCGTAATGTTGTGAACCGTCTAGTTCAATTATCAGTTTTGCTTTAGCACAATAAAAATCAACAATATATTTCCCAATTATTTTTTGCCTATTAAACCTTATAGGATATGTTTTTAAAAAATCATACCATAAATGTCGTTCTTCCGGTGTCATATTTTTGCGCAATACTCTTCCAATACCAACAAGCGATTTATTGTGTTTATATTCTATAACAATCCCTCCGCCTCGTAACTCGGCACCTCCCTTTACACAAGGGAGGCTTTTTGTTAATTATATCATTTGATATTATAAAACGTCAATTATTTTCAATTTTACATTGTGTTCCGTCGTGAATGATTTGGTAATTGTCTTTATAAATAAGGTCTTCTATAAACACAAACTCATACCCTTGTTCTTTTAAGGTTTTTAATATATTAGGTAGCGCCGCAGGGGTATGTTCGGCATCGTTATGGAAAAGCACTATAGATCCGTTCTTGACCTTACCTGTAACTTTCTGGTATATTGTATCAGGGGTGGAATTGTCTTTCCAATCAAGGCTGTCAACATCCCATTGTATACACTTCATACCCATACTCTCGGTCGCATCAATTGTAGCGTTGTTATAGTCGCCATATGGTGGTCTGAATAACGTTGGTTCTACCCCTGTAATAGCCTTTATTTTATCGTTACAACTTTTTAATTCATCACACATCTGCGCGGTAGACAGTCTTGGCATATTGGGGTGTGTGTTTGAATGGTTTTGAACCTGATGACCTGCATCGGATAGCGCCTTGACGGCTTCGGGATATTTATCTACCCAAGCGCCCACGACAAAAAAGGTAGCCGGCACGTTGTACTCTTTTAAAACAGAAATAAGTGTTTGGGTATCATCGGCACCCCACGCGGCATCAAAACTTATGGCTATCTGTTTTTTGTCGGTTTCGACACAGTAAATTGGCAGTTTGCGGTTACTCTGCGCAAAGGTGGCGGTAGCGCCCACAACACTAAGCGTTAATGCTACCACAAGGCAAGAAGCAATTATTAAATGTTTTTTGGTAATTACAAATAATTTCATAGGTCTATCCCCTTCAAATAAAGATTATGAGGATATAACCTGTCTATATACCGAAAATAAAAAAACACACAACTTTCGTTGTGTGTTTTGTGTTGGCACCTACTTATTTTCCCGGGCAGCTGCCCGCCAAGTATCTTCAGCGCAAGTGAGCTTAACTTCTGTGTTCGGAATGGGAACAGGTGGACCCTCACCGCAATCAGCACCAACTTATTTTGTGTCGCCCTTCAGACGACTTTGATAGTATACCACAGCGTATAGCCTTTGTCAACACTTTTTTTAAAAAATTTTTAAATATTTTTTCACCACTGTTATTGACAAAAAAGCGGCTTACATTTATCATTGTTTAAGGTGATTATTATGAAATTATTTATTGCATCAGACATACATGGCTCGGCTTATTATTGTGAAAAAATGATAGCCGAATTTAAAAGACAAAATTGTCAAAAAATATTACTTCTTGGCGACATACTTTATCACGGACCGAGAAACGACCTGCCCAAAGAGTACAACCCAAAGACAGTTATCGAAATGCTGAATGCACTTAAGAGCAGTCTCCTTTGTGTTCGCGGCAACTGCGATACCGAGGTTGACCAGATGGTACTTAACTTCCCCGTTCTTGCCGACTATGCCGTAATCTACGACGGTGACACCACGATATATGCAACACACGGCCACAACTATAACGAGGGCAAATTGCCGCCTCTAAGCGACGGCGATATTCTGTTACACGGACATACCCACGTTCCCGTTTGCACCGAACACGAAAATTACGTATACATAAATCCCGGCTCGGTTTCAATACCCAAAGAAAACAGTCACCACGGATATATGATATACGAAAACGGCACCTTCACTTGGTATGATTTAGAGGGTAACACAATTAAAAACTACAAAAAATAAGAGGTGGAATAGGCGTTGTACGGTTAAGGATACAACGCCAGTTTTATTCGCCAAAGGCGAGTTATATTGCTAAAGCAGTTATATTCGGCTAAAAGCCAAGTGTTATTCGCTTTGCGAGTTTAGGAGCGAATAAAATATCACTAAAACCGCAAGGTTTTAATATCACTTTTGATTTATCAAAAATATCACTGTGAGACCTGTCTCACAATATCACTATTAAAATATTTTCTCTTGAGATAGTAAAACGGATGTGCAGAAATTCTACACATCCGTTTAATATTTGTCTTATACCGTAACAAGCAGGGAAAATGTACATCACCTTTTCCGCTCTTTAG
>JAFSDK010000048.1 GCA_017436255.1 Clostridia bacterium | reverse complement strand
CAGTTTTGTAATTTAAAAAATTGTTCTATTATCGAAGCCGAAAAACCGTAGATATACTGGCGTATTTCAAGGTTTGAGGCAAAGATATAGGGCAATTTTTTATTCCAAAACCAATTTCTCCCTATGTGAACGCTCCGAATGCTCTGCTTTTTAAATTATTCTTTTACAGTTTCACCCTTTGCCGCTTTGACTGTAGCGTCCATAAGTTCATCAAAAGCCGTTGACGTTATAAGACCCATCGGTATTCCGTCAAGCTCGACTTGGTATCGAGCGGACGAGTATTTTTTAAAGGTAAGAACCACGTCGTCGGTACCCGATGAATGCACGAGAGTAATAGAAGCCTGTGTTTTTAGCCCCGTTTTGTTTTCGTGCGAAATGGGCGTAAGCGCTATCATTTTTTGATAGAATCGTTTAAAGTTATCAATATCAAGTTCCTTGCCGTTATAAAATGCTTGATACTTCTGCGAAACGTTATTTTTATCGTCGGCAGGAGTATATTTTAAATCGAAATTATACTGCTTGCCGTCGGGTGTTTTAACCTTCATTCCACTTAGACCTGACAGGGTTTCAAGAATAATAAAGGTGCTGTAATAGTCCTCCATCTTGTTTTGGCTAAATGTAAGCGTTGAAATCGGGACCTTGTGTATCATATCGGTTTTATCATCGATCAAAGCGCAATAGAGGTCGTCAACAACGCTAAACTTGATGGTGCTCTTTTTCTTGCCTAAAGTCACCGTCATAACAACCTCGGGTTTATCAAGGTTGTACTTTTTAAGGATGGCTGCATCTTTTTTATAACTATAAGCACCAACCGACGCAATTCCCTTACCGAAAGCATCCAACACTGCGACAACCTGCTCATCATTAGCTATACGTTTTACAGGTGACGTAACTATATAGGCAAAATATGCATTTATTGCCTCGTCTGTCTGTGGTTTAATGGTTATTGTTTTACCGTACTTTGTGCCCGATATGTTTATAGAATCAAACTCATATAGTTCGCCATTAGTAAAATAAGAAAGATTATCCACCGTCTGGGTAATACCAGTATATCCGGTTGTTACGGCAAACTCTATAGGCTCTTTTTGAAGCGCCAATACATAACTGCTTTCGATTATATAAACTTTATCACTGGTTGACACCTTGCAATAACAACCTAAATCGGCGGGAGCATTGTCACCAATAGTGACGGTATAATTTTGAAGTGATTCGCCGTCACCAACAACCTCTACCATAATAGCAGCATCATCAAAACCATAATCACCCGCCGTATCCTTAATTTCACGCACGGCATCGATATTAAGCACTGCGCCGGCAACCTCTTCAATTATCGAAGAGTCGGTATACTCCGGCTTCACGCCATCAAGTATCCACTCGGTTGACGATTCTGTGCTACTCTGCGTGAATTTGGGCATTATTTTATACTGACTTTTCTCATTTTTAATCTTAATTTCTTTAACGTATTCTGCAGAGGTTGCTAAAACATCAATTAGGATGCTATCTGGATTTTTGTTTTCTTCAGGCTCGGGCACAAGGAGGTCAACGGCAAAATATGCGCCAACCGCAATTGCCACCGCTAAAAGCACCGCAACCAAATTAATGATTGGCGACTTTCTGTTTTTTTCTTTGCTTTCGCGTTGCTTTTCATTATAATGTGCCGGATCAGCAAATATAGTTGATTCGGTTTCTTTTACATCTTGATTTACTTCAAGATTATCCTTTTCGGGAAAACTCATCTTTTTCTCCTTCTTATCCAAACAACAACGCCCATTGCTACAAGCGCTAAGGGCAATACAACAACGAATATTACCCTTATTGCGCTTGCACCTGCTTCTGACACTTCGCCCGCAAAGGTTTCGCTTTCAAGCTTTCTTGTTACAAAGAGTTTTTGACTGGTGGTTTCCATGCCCGAAATATATCTGGCAGTATTCATAGAAATATCAAGGTTGATGAAACTCTCACTACCAACGTCGGCGATTATGTTAAATGCCGAGAAAGCCGCAACGTGCGACGAAAGCACCTTGCCGTCAACCGTCGTTGAATCACTTGTTACAACAATTGTTGGGTATGATTTAACCTTGGCGTTGGACGAGGGTTTCCAATCATCCTTAGCATCTATAGGACAAATAGTTGCCATATCATTTGTACTTGCGATTATGTTTGTAGTTTTACTGTCATAATTCTTAAAAGCAATTTCTATAGGCAGATTGTATGACGTTATTATAGTGCCATCTTCATTGCCGTTAAGTTCTTTGGCAACGTCGTTATCGTTAACATACGAATAAACTATTGTTGGTGAACTATAATACTGACTTGAATCGGTCTGATATAAATAACCCGAACCATATGATATACCCCATTCTTCTAAGAACTGTGTAAGATTAGGCATACTGCTTATAGTATCACCGGGGCAGAAAATAAGTGAACGACCCTTCTTACCATCATTTTCAAGCCACTCGCTTATAATCTTGATCTCTGATTCAAGATAATCGGCCGTAGGAGCAACGATAGCAAGTACCGATACGTCTTTGGGTATTTCTTTAAGAACCGTTCCCTCAACGTCTACGGTAGAAAAACCATTATATTCAAGTTGTGAAGTGTAATACTCTTTAAAGTTAGAAACTGCATCTTTGGGAGCGTGCGCATTTATAATGCCCATTATTTCATCTTCACCGTTTACAAGTGAGTTTATGGCACTTGAAAGTGCAGTTTCGAGGTCGTTACCGTCAATTTCGTAACTGCTGTAACCCATTGCGGCATATCCGGACGGATCTGATGCGGGGTAAATCTTATCGTAACCTACGATTTTTGTAGCTGGTTTACCGCCTTTACCCTCAACCTCTACGTAAATATCGCCTATAAATGCATTAGGATATTGTTCTTGTATTGCCTTGGCTTGAACACCTGAGAAATCAACAAACTCTACCGATATTTTTTTGTTAACTGCCTCATACTGATTAAGAAGTTTTACAGTCTGTGCAAAATAATCTTCTTCGGTAGTAATATTCATATAATATTCAAGATACTGGCCAAGGGTTGATGCGTACTCGCTCTCGGTACAGAGAACGGTGATTTGTACTTCTTTATCAATTTTCTTTAAAAACTCACGATTTTCTTCACTGAGTGTATTTAATTTAGCTGGTGTTAAGTCAAATCTTAAATACCCACGCTTATCAAGTAAATGTGTACCGATATTTAAAAATACGGCTATAACAAGTACGGCAATAATTACTACCGTAAGATATCCGCCCTTTTTTAGTGCGTTTATATTAATAAGTCTCTTGGTGGCGGTTGTGTTGCTTTTATTTTTCTTTTCAAAAATTTTCATTTTACCGTCCTCCTTAAGCCCATCTTCTCTTGTTAACCGAGCATATTGTTAAGAACATAAACACACCGGTTAAACTTAACATATAAAATACGTCATTAAAACTAAATACGCCCGAAATAAAGTTTGAGAAACGTTCAACAAACGATATAGCCGTATTTATTCCTGATAAAAGTGCATTGTTGCTTGTTTCAACAAAACTGCCAAAAAGCATAACAACAAGAAATACCGCAAAGGTAAGTGCTGCCGCCACTACCGGACTTTCGGTTAGTGATGAAAGAAACTCACCAATTGAAATCATTACGGCACCAAGCAGCAGTACACCAAGTAACGCATAGAAATAAATTGCCCAATTTAATGATACGTAGGTTGCAACGATAAATTGGAAAATAAGGGTAGGAATAAAACCTGCCGAATATAGTGCAAATGCAGCCAAAAACTTACCCATAACTATTGAGGAAATCTTTACCGGCGCAGTTAAAAGCACCTGGTCAACCTTTTGGCGACGGTCTTCACTTAGCAGTCGCATAGTAATAAACGGGGTTATAAATACAACTATCGACGACATAACCGAAATAATGCTTTCAACGGTCGGTGAACCACTCTCGTAAAGTACACTAAAAAACATACCCCCGAAAAATGTGAAAACAGCTAGAATAACAAAGCCTATAGGGGTGTTAAAATATGATTTTAATTCTCTTTTAAAAACAGCAATCATTATTTCCCTTCTCCCTTCGCTTTATTTTGCTCTGCCACAACGGCGGCAACGTCGGCCTCATAAGTCAATCTCATAAATACCTGCTCAAGACTTAACTGGTTAGATACAAGCATAATAATATGTTTGCCCCTTGCAGCAAGGCGCTCGCTAACGTCTTTACGGATATCGGCACCTGCTTTAGGTGTTACAACAAAGTCAAGCGTGCCGCTTTCTTTTTGTCCTAAACAATTTACCGATTCAACGTCTTTTACACCTTTGAGTATTTTGGTAATTTCTTCTTCGGTACCGCCAACTCTAACAACAATCGAATAATCGTTAGAAAGCTCTTTTGACAACTCTTCGGGTGTGCTGTCGGCAACAATTTTACCATGATTAATAATAATTACTCGTTCACAAACCGCCTGAATTTCAGAAAGGATGTGTGATGAAACTATAACGGTATGGTTTTGTCCCAATCGAGAAATAAGATTTCTTATTTCGATTATTTGCTTGGGGTCAAGACCAACCGTAGGTTCGTCAAGAATAAGTACGTCAGGATTGCCCACAAGCGCCTGTGCAATACCTACACGCTGACGGTAACCCTTTGAAAGTTTTGAAATCAACTTATCCTTAACGTTATCAATTTTTACAAGACGTAAAATTTCATCAATGTGCGGTTTTTTGGGGAACTTAACCTTTTTAAGGTCGTACACAAATCCCAAATATTCATTAACCGTCATATCGATATAAAGCGGCGGTATCTCAGGCAGATAACCAATTCTTCTCTTGGCCTGCTCAGGCTCTTCAAGAATATCATATCCATCAACCGTAACCTTACCTTGTGTTAAGGAAAGATAACCTGTAACGATGTTCATGATTGTACTTTTGCCGGCACCGTTCGGTCCTAAGAAGCCTACAACTTCGCCCTTCTTAATAGAAAAGCTTACATCATCTACTGCCAGAAAATTTCCGTACCTTTTACTAAGCGATGATACTTCAATCATATTTTTTCCTCCATAATTTTTTCAAATTAATTTTATCAAACTTTTTTGCTTCGTTTGTAAATAATTTGTAAATCATAGTAATTATACAATATTTATTGCAATATGACAAGATATTATTGACTTTTAAATTATACTATAATAAAATTATTTCATAATAAAAAAGAGGAGTTGTTTTTATGGCTTTAGTTAAAGAGTTCGGCGCATTACGTTTTGCAAAAAACGCAGGCAATATTAAAGACCTTTGTTGCCCTCCTTACGATATAATAAGTGATGCCGAAAAAAGCATGTATTACTCAAAAGATGCGCATAATATAATTAACCTTGAATTGCCCGGTCAACAACCCGAAGATTATATTGCGGCCAAAAATAAACTTGGCGAATGGTTAGATGACGGCATATTAAAACAAGACACAACGCCCGCCCTATACATCTATGAAGAAAAGTTCTCGGTTAAGGGTGTGACGTACGCCTTTAAGGGATTTACTGCATACGTTAAACTTGAAGAGTTTAGCAAAGGTATTGTTCTTCCACACGAAGAAACCCTTTCAAAGGCTAAGACCGACCGCTTTAATCTTTTAAATGCCACGGGCTGCAGTTTCAGTCAGATTTATTCGCTTTACAACGATAAAAACGGTGAAACCCAAAATCTTATAAACGAATTATCAAGCGGTGCCCCCGATATTAGTTTTACCGACGCAGACGGCGTAACGCACAATCTTTGGATAGCCGAAAAAAGCGATAAAACCGAACAAATCTGCCGTCAATTTGACGATAGAAAACTCTACATCGCTGACGGACACCACAGATATGAAACAGGTCTTAATTTCAGAAATTATTTAAAGGAACAAGGTGTAAATAACGAAAACAGCGAATACATTATGATGTTCCTTGTTAATATGGAGAATGATGGTCTTGTTGTTTTCCCAACCCACCGCATCGTTCGTGACCTTGAAGCTTTTGACAGCGCTGACCTTGTTAAAAAATGTGAAAAATATTTCACAACCACCGTCATTGCTAAAGAAACCGCCGAAGAATTCCTTGACGTCGCCTACGCCAAGGGAGATACCGCCTTTGTTTTCTACGATGGCAATACTACGGTAGGTTTAACCCTTAAAGATACCTCTGTTATGGATAATTTATTCCCTGAAAAGAGTGTGGCCTTAAGGCAACTCGACGTTAACGTACTTCATAGTCTTATTTTAGAAGAACTTCTTGGCATAGATAAAGAAAATATGGCGAAACAAATTAACCTAACCTATACCAGAAGTCTTGACGAGGCTATCTCGGCTGCAGATAATGCCGCCAACTGTTGTTTCTTGCTTAACCCAACCCGAGTTAGCGAAATTGCCGACGTTGCAGCAGCGGGTGAGAAAATGCCACAGAAATCAACCTACTTCTATCCGAAACTAATTACAGGTTTAGTGATTAATAAAATAATATAATTTTTAGCGGGACTTTTAAAAAAAGGTATTGACAAAATATTAAAAGTCATATATAATGTATCAGTCCCGCATTCATGGCTGTATAGCTCAGTTGGCTAGAGCATGCGGTTCATACCCGCAGTGTCATTGGTTCAAGTCCAATTACAGCCACCAATATGGCCCGGTGGTCAAGAGGCCTAAGACACCGCCCTTTCACGGCGGTAACACGGGTTCGAATCCCGTCCGGGTCACCAAATGAAAAAGCAATCACCTTTTAGGTGGTTGCTTTTTTATTTCCGTGTTTTCTGCAACAGGGATTCGAACAGGAGGGAGCGTAGCGGAAGAAAACAGTCCGGTGGACTGTTTTTGCCGACGTGGGCGTGTAGATGCGATAGCATCGTAGCGAATCCCGTCCGGGTCACCAAAAAGAAAAGAGAGTCACTTTATGTGACTCTCTTTCTTTTTGCTTGACGGGATGAGAACCCGTAGGGTTCGCCGAAGCAGCCGCGCCGCCGCGATAGGTGGGGCGGACTGCCCGAGTCTCGAGTACCGAAGATTTTTCGCAACCGCTCGGAGCGGTCGAAACATCAAGGAACGCAGAGTACCCCGTCGAAAACACAATCTATCTTTCTGGATAATTTAAACCTTTTGGCAACTCAAGAATATAATCTGCCGAAACATTATAAAACAAGCATAGTTTCTTTAATGTTTCGTGTGTTGGTTCTGTTTTTCCGTTTTCATAATTCGAATATGTGTTTTGCGTTATATTTAATATTTCTGCAAGCTCTTTTTGGGTAATGTCTCTATCTACTCTTAATTCTTTTAGTCTCACGTTACCGCCTCCTACAAATATATTATAACTATCAAAAAACTTGATATTGACTTTTATCAAGAAATTTGATAAAATAATTTTAAAAGGAGCATTTTATGAAAAACAAACACCTATCGACATCGGTTGACGAAAAAACATACATTAAAGCGCACTTCATTGCTAAACAAGAACTTCGAAGTGTTTCGGGATTAATACGCTTTTTATTGCGCAAGCATATAGAACAATACGAAAAAGAAAACTATGAAGTACCCCAATAAACAATAATCGGGAGTTAAAGCATTAACTTTAACTCCCGATTTTTTTACGCTACTACCGAAAAGCCTTTTTCGGTTAACATGTCTTTATTTTTATCACTGCTTGATACAACAACTAAAACGTTGTCTTTACTTAAAATCAAGCGATTGAAAATCATCTCGTTTTATTTTTCTAAATCTTCTAACGCAGAACGAACTGCCGCAATAACAAAAGCCGAAAAAGTGCAATCCTTGTTCTGAATTACATTTTCAACCTCTTCTATTACATCATTGGGAAAACGTATTGTTTTGTTTGTTGTTGGTGGAATAGACGGTATTTTAAATGAAGACACAATCATTACCTCGCAATACATTTGTATTGCTTTTAGTGTACGGCAAAACGTCTCTAAAATATGCATTGCAATTGCAATGCATATTTGTTATAATAATCATCGGGTGATATTGTGGCAGAATTTTGCAGTGTGTGTTGGAACGACTATTATTGTAAAGAATATACTGATGAAAAATTTATATTGACAAAGCACGAAACGCTTTGTGAGGGATGCGGCGAATATCGCCGTGTAGTCTTTGCCACTGTTGAAAAAAGGTGGCAACAAAAAATTTGGTATATTTATCTTCCTCTAAAACGTATTTACCGCTTGTTGCGTCCTTTCCTTCAAATTTTTGGATTTCCGTATCGTCTAATCAAATACCGAAAGAAACTCATAGAGATTATTAAAAATAACAAAAGGTAGCTAAGCATTGGCTTAGCTACCTTCTTTTAATTTTACGCTACTACCGAAAAGCCTTTTTCGGTTAACATGTCTTTAATATTAATATTGTTTGAGGCGACAACTACAACCAAAATATTATCCTTGCTTAAAATTAATCGGTTAGCAATTTTTTCTTTTTCTGTATCTATAACCGATGCGAAGTTTTGAGTTGCTGCAACAAGACTAGCGCTCACCTTCTCAACAGCGCTATGCAATGCCTCGGTATTCTTAAACTTAAAGGCTGCCACAATATCATACTTTTCTTCGGCATCATTTATATATGCCGAATGTGCTGTTAAATCTTCGCCTGAAAATCCGAAATATCCATTAAGTTCTTCTTCTTTTAATGATACCCACTTTATGTCCGCATCGACGTAGGTCATAATATCATTTGTAATGCCTGCGGGCGTTATTTCGCTACGGTTTGAGCAACCCGTGGTTACGCCGAGGAGCAACAACACCAATAACAATAGCGCCGCACATTTTTTTAGTATAATCATACTTTCTCTCCACAAAAATATCTTTGTATAAATTATACCGCATTTTTGCCGTTAAGTAAACAAAAAATCGTCAAAAAAGTGGATTTTTAACAATCGACATATTTACATAACTTTTTTATTCATATTATTTTTGCATATTCACATATTAACGTTATTAACCGAGTTTTACACCTAAAAAACGCCTTTTCGTCCCAAAACCAAGGTTATAAACACCTTTTTTGTTAATTACTCGGTGGATAACTTTAATAACTTTTATAGGTTATTTCAGTTTACATAATCACAAAATTTGCAACTATTTCTTAAATATTTGTAACTATTTGTCATATATTTTGGAATTCGTGTTTCACATCATTATATAAAGAAGCGCAAGATTTAAAAGCTCATCGTAAGTTTCGCCTGATAACAGTAACATTATGCCTAAAATCAAGGAAATATCGCCATCAATTTCAAGATTTTTGAAGTTTAACATTTTAAAAAGCGATTTTACGGCAGATGATTTATTATGCGGTTTTTGCATATTTTTCTGCAAATCGGTTTGTGGCGCTGACGGTTGAGGCTCCGAAAACCGCGGTGACACAAAATCAGGCATAGGTGGGCGCTGATGTTTCGCCCCTGAAACATTAGCGCGTCGGCTCATTTCTCTGACTCTTTCGGCGGCTCGTTGCAGTTCCTCTTGACTGAATTCTTCCATACCCAGCCCCCTTAAAACTCAAAAATTCCGCTCTCTTGTAAAAGCGGTAACATTTCTATAACTCGCAAAATTTTTATGGCATTATCAACCCTTTTCTGCCTTTCTTCACTCAAATGCGGGCGCAACGCCATAAGTAGCTCGGTGCGTTTATCGGTCCTTTTATTTTTAAGCCGCCCAATCATAGGTAACAAGCGGGCAAAATCAACATCACCAACATCTGCCTGTGGCTTTTCGGCAGTGTCGCTGCCCAGTACCGATTCTGCCATGCTTCGTATGCGTTCCATACTGTCGGGATCACTTAAGAGTGACGATATGCGCGCCGATAAATCATCCATTTTTACCATCTCCGAATAGTTTTTTCATCAACTCTTTTACCTCGGGTTTGTTGAGTAACTGTTTGGTTGCCTCCTTATCGTTAAGCATTTGATTTAATTTTTTAGCGTCTTCGTCGCTCAGCGAATTTATTAAATTATTTACTTCCTCTTTTTTTACACCCTTTTTTAGCATATCGGTTATTTGATTTTTATTAAAATTACTCATTGCATTCACCGCCCAAAAAATATATACTATATACTATGAAATCATATTTTTATTTATGAGGTTACTTTATGAGAATTATTGTAATTTCCGACTCTCACGGGCGGCGTAGTAGTGTGGATTTTACCCTGCAAGCACACCCAGACGCCAAACACGTTTTCTTTTTAGGTGACAACGTGCGTGATATTGAAGCGGTAAAAGAGTTTTATACCGATCGCATTTTTCACATAGTACAGGGCAACTGCGATGGTGATACACCCTACCCCACAACCGATATTTGCACCATCGAGGGCGTGAAAATACTTTTTACTCACGGACATTACCATAACGTAAAATATACAACCGCCACTCTTCAAAATGCCGCCGAAAAATCGGGCGCGCAAATTGCCCTTTACGGCCACACCCATATAGCGAAAACTGAATATATCGGTGGCTTATATATTGTTAACCCCGGTTCAATTGCCCATTCTCGAGAAGGCGGCAATTCATATGCCGTAATTGATATTACCCCGTCGGGAATTATGCCTATAATAATAAAAACCTGAAGTGTAACTTCAGGTTTTTATTTTGTTTCAAATATTTCTAATTGTTCGTAAAGTAATTTTCTTTGGTCGGCGACAGATGCCGCCTTAATAAGCGAAACGCGTTCGCCCTTTATCACCTTAAATATATATACGAATATTCGCCACACGTATAAAAACGGATATAAAACAGGCACCCGTTTAACAATAGGGTAAACGTTGTACATCGAGCTATGAAGCGCACGAGCAAGATTATAAACCTTGCCATGTTTCATGCCGTCCTTGCCATGTTCTGACACCATCATACCGCTTGTCTTTCTTGTGTTGTCAAGTTTACCAAAATTACCGCTTGACAATATATCTCTAATTATCTGATAGCATAAATCTTTATCTGCTTTTGCCGCCCAATCAGGACAGGCGGAGCCTAAATAAATTGAACACGTTTTGGTCATAACCTGACAATATTTATAAACGCCTATGCTTTTGAAAAATGGTAATAATTCATTCCAAAATGCGTCGTTATGCGTTTTATTTATATAACACGCCCAGTCGGATAAATGACGAAGTCCAAGACCCTCTGAAACCATATGATGCTGCATATGTAAAAGAAAAACAACGCCGTTGTACATATCCCTCGGTGAAGTAAAGGCGTTGCCTGCGGCCTCTACGTTTTTAGTAGTAGGCAATATACCTTTAACAAAATCGCGCACCGTATTACCTTTTTCACCATAAGGTATGCCGGGTATTTCAAAATGCATTTCAAGTGCCACACCGTTTTTTACAAAGCAAACGTGACAATCGTTATCGCTATGCCTTTCATATCCTTTTGCGATTATTTTTTGTGATACCGCTTCTAATTTGTCCTCTGCAATTAAAAAGTCGATATCGCCAAGATTTCTAAGTTCGGGGCGGTTATAATACTGCGCCGCCGCTATACCCTTTAATATAGCGTAGTCGCAATCATTACATATTTCTTCGTGAAGTTGTTTTTGCGCCGAATCCAAAGCGGAATTTTTTGAGAATGCCTTTAAAACGTGTGCATACCACTTGTCATAAATATTGGCCGGTATATATTTTTTATACGGGGTAACAACGTCAAAAACCGCCAAACTTACCGCCTGCTTAAATGAGAACAGACCGATTGCATTCCAATCAGCCTGTTTTAATGTTTCTTCATCAATTTGTGCCTTTGTACCATTTATTGATGCCGACAAAAGCTTTAGCAAAATTTCTTCGGTGAGTGTAAAGTTGCTCAATTTATTCTCCTAAAATTTACGCCATACCATTTTATTTACAACGCCTGTGTATGACTGAATTATTTTTACAACCTTGGTTGATACGTTTTCTTCCACATAATCGGGTACGGGTATACCATAATCCCCATTGTTATTCATCTGAACCGCTATTTCAACCGCCTGTTGTAAAGAATTATTATCAATACCCGCTAACACAAAGCAGGCCTTATCAAGCGCTTCGGGACGCTCGGTAGAAGTGCGTATACAAATTGCAGGGAACGGATTTCCGACGGAAGTAAAGAATGAACTCTCTTCAGGCAATGTGCCGCTATCCGAAATAACGGCAAATGCATTCATCTGCAGACAGTTGTAATCGTGGAAGCCGAGCGGCTCGTGCTGAATCACAAGCGGATTTAATTTAAAACCGCTCTTTTCAATTCTGTTGCGACTTCTTGGGTGGCAAGAATAGAGTATCGGCATTTGATATTTTTCGGCAATTTCATTAATCGCGTTAAAGAGTGATAAGAAGTTCTTTTCGGTATCGATATTTTCTTCGCGATGTGCCGAAAGAAGTATATATTTGCCCTTTTGAAGACCTAATTTGCTATGTATATCCGAAGCCTTAATCTGCTCTAGGTTCTCCCTTAAAACCTCGGCCATCGGTGAGCCTGTAACGTAGGTGCGCTCTTTTGGCAGACCTGTATCGGCAAGGTAACGGCGTGCATGCTCTGAGTACGCCATATTAACGTCCGATATAATATCGACTATACGACGGTTGGTCTCTTCGGGCAAACACTCGTCTTTACAACGGTTGCCTGCTTCCATATGAAAAATAGGAATATGTAATCTCTTTGCCGAAATAGCCGAAAGGCAAGAGTTGGTATCACCCAAAACAAGAAGTGCATCGGGCATTGTTTCAACCATTAATTTATATGATTTAGCAATAATATTACCAATTGTTTCACCAAGGTCTGCGCCTACTGCGTTAAGGTAATAATCAGGCGCGCGAAGTCCCAAATCATCAAAGAAAACCTGATTTAGTGAGTAGTCGTAGTTTTGACCCGTGTGAACTAAAATTTGGTCGAAATATTTATCACACTTTTTAATTACTGCCGAAAGGCGAATAATTTCAGGACGGGTACCTACAATGGTCATAAGTTTTAATTTCTTCATGTTTTTCACCTGCTAAACCTTTTCAAAAAATGTATCGGGGCGGGTTGGATCAAAAAGTTCATTTGCCCACATAAGCGTTACTAAATCATCAGTATCCGAAAGATTTATTATATTGTGTGTATAACCCGGTAGCATATGTACCGCCTGCGGTTTGTCGCCGCTTACGTAAAAACGAAGAATTTCGTCACTACCTATTTTTCTCTGTTCAATAAGCCCTTGACCCGAAACAACAATAAAGAATTCCCATTTGGTATTATGCCAATGTTGACCCTTAGTAATACCGGGTTTTGAAACGTTAACGCTAAACTGACCGCAATTAGTAGTTTTTAGTAGTTCTGTAAAACTGCCGCGCTCATCAACGTTCATTTTAAGGTCAAACGCAACCTTACTTTCGGGTAAGTATGAAAGATAGGTTGAATAAAGTTTTTTAGCAAAACTGCCCTTTGGTATTTCAGGCATTATAAGTGTTTGCGGTTGGTTTTTAAAGTTCTCAAGCAAATCCGCTATTTCACCCAAGGTCACCTTATGTGTAATGGGCGCGGCACAATATTTGCCGTCTGCAGTTAACACTGTATTTATGCCGTCAAATTCGCAATGATGCTCTTTATTCTCCAGCGCATCAAGCATTTCATCAACTAAATCATCAATATATAAAAGTTCAAGACCAATATTTCGGTCATTAACCGTGATTTCTAAATCATTAGCGGTGTTGTAACAGAAGGTAGCCACCGCGCTGTTATAGTTAGGTCTGCACCATTTACCAAAAAGATTTGGGAAACGGTAAACGAGCACCTTGGCGCCCGTCTTTGCCGCATAATCAAAAAACAGTTCTTCGCCCGCTTTTTTGCTTCGACCATAGTCCGAATCGTATCTGCCTATTAAGGTAGCCTGAATTGAACTTGACAAAACTACGGGACATTTATTGCCGTGCTTTTGAAGGGTGTTAAGAAGCGTAGATGCAAATCCGAAATTACCCTGCATAAACTCTTCATTGTTTTGCGGACGATTCACTCCTGCCATATTAAAAACAAAATCGGCGTTTTTGCAATATTCATCCAACTGTTCGACAGAGGAATCAATATCGTACGCATAAATTTCATCAATGGTAAGATTGGGGCGCGTTCTGTCTTTGCCGTCGGAAATATTTTTAAGGGCTGCATAAAGATTTTTACCCACAAAACCTGCAGCGCCCGTTATGAGTATATTCATTTTACACCTCCGAAAGATCAAAACCTACAAACTCTAGCGCCTTTACGTAGTCCTCGGTGCGCTCTGCCGTAGCATAGGCTATATTTTGTTGTTGATTTGTTATTTTATATCTGTTAAACAACAGTGTATCGAAAATTCTGACAACCCAAATAACAGGCAATAATATCCCGCACTTTTTAAGTATAGGGTATTTCTGCCGTAAGTTTTTGCGCGACGGGAAAATAAGATGAATTATACGTCTCCATCTTGAATTTTTATTCATAACGTTTGCCCATATAATCTTTTTCTCGGGTAAACCATATGTGCCGTTATTAAGCACCGTTTTTAAAATAAATTCGGCTTGTTGCGTGCTGCGCTTTCCCTCAAAAGCAAGCGAAATGGCATCACACACGTTTTTATAAAATACTAAAAGCCCCATGCTTTCCAATGACATTTCTATATACTTTTCGTTAACGCCCGCTTTAGCAACCTTAAATACGTACAGGTCAGCCAAATGCTTTACACCTATACCGCCTGCTCGGTAATGCTTGGCAAAATGGGTGAAGACGTGTATGAATTCATCTTCTTTTGTAAGTTTATAAAGGTTACCCTCACCTTTAACCGCCATGCCCCACACGTCTTTAAAAAATTCATATAATTTTTTGTCGTATGTTGGTATAAGGCTTTTGTGGAGTTCAACCACAATCGCGGAACTTTCCCAAATATACTCGTGGTCGCTCTCGGTAACAAAACGATATCCCAATTCCTCCATTACTGCAGGAACTTTTTCATATTGCTCTTGCCTTATAAGGATATCCGCATCGCTCATTGCACGCATATCACTTTTAGGATACATCTTTTTAATATTAATACCCTTTAACGGCAGATAATCAATGTCGTTTTTGTTGAACTCAGCAAAAATCTTTTCAAGTGCTTTTTGCTGCATCTCATCAACGAAAACGCCCGCACAAACCCGCTTAAAAGCAGGACGCACCTGTGGATCCCTTGAATTTAGACCGCAATTAACCGCACCGTAATATATGAGTGCATCAATCTGTCTGTATGATGCGAAATCCATATATTCGGCAATGCTAAAATTCTCGGGCAGGTCATAACATTCACCTGTCAGAGCACTCTTTATAAGTTTAAGCACAGTGCGGTCTTTTTCATTTAACATTATTTTTCCTTCCAAGCGGCAACTTCATCACGAATATACTGCAAAGTTAATAGTTTTTCCTTAACCTGTTCTACAGTAAGCAGATCGGTATTATTTGAGTTAAACTCGGTAAGAGGATTACGCTCTTTATCGCCGTCCTTAAAGTATTTATCATAGTTTAGGTCACGCTTATCGCAAGGCACACGGTAGAAGTCACCCATATCGGTTGCATTGGCACATTCTTCGTTTGTGAGAAGTGTCTCATACATTTTTTCGCCGTGACGAATACCTATAACCCTTATCTCGTCCTTTGAATTAAACAATTCTTTAACAGCCTCGGCTAAAACACCAATGGTACAAGCCGGTGCTTTTTGTACAAATATCTCTCCACCCTCAGCATTCTCAAATGCAAAGATCACCAAATCAACTGCTTCTTCAAGTGACATAATAAAACGTGTCATGCTAGGCTCGGTAACGGTGATGGGCTCGCCCTTTTTAATTTGTTCAATCCAAAGTGGAATAACGCTACCGCGTGAGCACATAACGTTGCCGTAACGGGTACAGCAAATGGTGGTGTCCTCGGGTTTTACGGTACGAGATTTTGCAACGATAACCTTCTCCATCATAGCCTTTGAGGTACCCATTGCGTTTACGGGGTAAGCCGCCTTATCGGTTGAAAGGCATATAACCCTTTTAACACCCGCATCAATAGCGGCTGTAAGCACGTTTTCAGTACCCAATACGTTTGTTTTTACGGCTTCAATGGGGAAAAATTCGCAAGACGGAACCTGCTTAAGTGCAGCTGCGTGGAAAATATAATCAACGCCGTGCATAGCATTCTTAACCGATGCTAAATCGCGCACGTCACCGATGAAAAATTTAATTTTACCGGCAACTTCGGGCATCTTGGCCTGAAACTCGTGGCGCATATCGTCCTGTTTTTTCTCATCTCTTGAGAAAACACGGATTTCTCCTATATCGGTCTGTAAAAATCTATTAAGTACAGCGTTACCAAAAGAACCTGTTCCGCCTGTAATTAGTAAGGTTTTATCTTTAAATACTGACATTTTGTTTTCTCCTATCTGTTTCCGTACATTTTTTCGTAATAGTCACGGTATTCGCCGCTAATAATGGTCTGCCACCATTCTTTATTGTTCAAATACCATTCAATAGTCTTTTCTATGCCATCGGCAAATTTTGTCTCGGGCAACCAACCAAGCTCGGTATGAATTTTTGTCGGGTCTATCGCGTAGCGTAGGTCATGACCCTTGCGGTCGGCTACGTAGGTGATTAAATCTTCACTCTTGCCGAGCTTTTGACATATAAGTTTTACAATATCGATATTCGCCATTTCATTATGGCCGCCTACGTTGTAAACTTCACCGATTTTACCCTTGTGAATTATAAGGTCTATCGCTTTGCAGTGGTCTTCAACGTACAACCAGTCACGTAGGTTCTCGCCCTTGCCGTAAACGGGGAGCGGCTTGTCGGCAAGAGCATTGGCAATCATTAAAGGTATCAGTTTTTCCGGAAAATGATATGGGCCGTAGTTGTTGGAACAACGGCTTATTGTAACGGGCAATCCGTAGGTTCTGTGATATGCAAGAACCAACAAATCGGCACCCGCTTTTGAACTACTGTATGGTGACGAGGTGTGTATGGGAGTCTGCTCGGTAAAGAACAGGTCGGGACGGTCAAGCGGTAGGTCGCCGTAAACCTCATCGGTAGATACCTGATGGTAACGAATGTTACCGTATTTGCGACAGGCGTCCATCATAACCTGTGTACCCAAAATATTTGTCTTTAAGAAAATCTCAGGATTTTCAATTGAGCGGTCAACGTGGCTCTCGGCCGCAAAGTTTACCACAACGTCGGGCTTTTCATCTTCAAAAATCTTGTAAATAGCCTCTCGGTCGCATATATCGGTCTTGTAGAAAACAAAATTTTTGTTTTCCATAGCCACTTTTAATGTAGACATATTTCCCGCGTATGTAAGACAGTCAACACACACGATTTTATAATCGGAATGTGCGCCTAACATGTGATAAACAAAGTTACCGCCGATAAATCCGGCGCCACCTGTTACTAATACCGTCATAATTTTCTCCCTTTAATTAGTATAAAATTTTATCTTCAGCAACACGGCGCAAATGTGCCCCATAGGGCGATTTACCATAAAGTTTTGCCGCCTTTTTTAGTTGCTCTTTATCTATCCACTTGGCGTGGTAAGCGATTTCCTCGGGTGCCGAAATTACAACACCTTGTCTATTCTGCACCGTCTGAACAAAGGTTGCCGCATCCATAAGGCTATCCATTGTGCCGGTGTCCATCCAGGCAAAACCTCTTCCAAGAATCTGCACCGCCAAGCTGTTATCTTCTAAATAAAGTTTGTTAAGGTCGGTGATTTCAAGTTCCCCGCGTGCCGAAGGCTTAACCTTTTTGGCAAGTTCCACAACTCGCTTATCATAAAAGTAAAGACCTGTTACGCAGTAATTGCTCTTGGGGTTCTTGGGTTTTTCTTCAAGCGAAATTACCTTTTTATCGGCATCAAACTCAACAACACCAAATCTCTCGGGGTCAGGTACGTAATAACCAAATACGGTGGCTATGCCGTTTTCAGCATTTTTTACAGCTTCACTCAGGTTTTTTCTAAACCAACCGCCGTAGAAAATATTATCACCAAGCACCATAGCACAAGCGCCGTCGCCAATAAATTCCTCGCCAATTAAAAATGCTTGGGCGAGTCCATCGGGTGAAGGCTGAACGGCATAAGATAGTTTAATACCAAACTGGCTGCCGTCACCAAGCAAAGCCTCAAAACGAGGTGTATCGACGGGTGTTGAAATTATTAAAATGTCACGAATACCCGCAAGCATAAGCGTTGATAGCGGATAATAAATCATCGGCTTATCGTATATGGGAAGCAGTTGCTTAGACGTTACCTTGGTAAGCGGATAAAGTCGTGTACCGGAACCACCGGCTAAAATGATACCTTTCATCTGTGGCACCTCTTTATTTTAAAATTATATCGCAAATTTTATCTACTTCTTCTACCGTTAAATCAGCGTACATAGGAAGTGTTAATACACAGTCTGACGCCTTTTTAGCCACAGGTGTATTTTTTACCGAAGCACCATAAGCTTCTTTATAACAAGCAAGTTCACTTGTAAGTGGATAGAAATACTTTCTTGCGAAAATATTTTCTTCAGCAAGTCTTGCCTGCACTTCATCGCGGTTTAACTTATATCCATCAAAGAACACAGGGAAATATGAATAATTTTGACGAACACCCTCTTGCGATGCAATCAACCTAATTCCTTCAACGCCGCTTAATCTCTCAACAAATCTTTCGGCAGCCTTTTGACGCTTTGCAATTTCGTTATCAATATGTCTTAGGTTGCAAATACCCATAGCGGCTTCAAATTCATTCATACGTGCGTTTGTGCTAACGTAATCAACCTCTTCGTGACTGACAAAACCGAAGTTGATAAGGGTGTTTGTCTTATCAAGAATTTCTTTGTCCTTAAAAGCAGTAATACCACCCTCTATTGTGTGGAAAACCTTTGTAGCATGGCAACTAAACATTGCAGCATCACCATAGTTTGCAATGCCCTTACCGTTAACCGTAACACCAAAAGCGTGCGCAGCATCATAAATAACCTTTAAATTGTACTTGTTGGCAATTTTTTCTATTTTCTCTACGTCACAGATATATCCGTAAACATGTGTTGCAACTATTGCGCAGGTCTTGTCGGTTATGTATTTTTCTATCTGGTCTGCATCTATTGTAAAATCTCGGTCGTTAACATCACAAAAAACAGGTGTAAGGCCATTTCTAACGATAGAGTGAGTTGTTGAACAATGTGTGTAAGGTGTTGTAATAACTTCGCCCTTAAGGTCAAAAGCGTCAATTGCCACCTCAAGACCTACGTGTCCGTTAGCAAACAAGGTTAAATACGGAACATCTAAATAGTCCTGCAGCTGCTTTTCAAATTCCTTATGCTTTGCGCCTGCATTAGAAAGCCAACGGCTTTCCCACAATTCTTTAATTTCCTCGCAATACTCCTCGTATGAAGGCATTGATGAACGTGTTACGTTAATTCTTTTGTTTTCCATAGTCGATTCTCCTAAAAAATATTAAAAATTGCAATCCGAATTCTCTGCAAAGGGCGCATTTTTATCCTTTTCAGACAATATTAATTCTTCAATATCCCACTTTATGTTTATTGACGGGTCATCATATCTTATCGAACGATCGTTTTCGGGGCTATACGGATTGTCGGCAAAATATTCAATCGTCGAATTATCTTCAAGCGATATAACACCATGCGCAAAGCCACGAGGAATATACAACTGTCTTTTGTTTTCGGCAGAAAGTTCAACCTTTACGTGTTTAAGGTAGGTTGGCGAATCTTTTCTCAAATCAACCGCATAATCCATAACGCGACCAACGGTGCACCTAACAAGTTTAGCCTGTGCCATAGGGTTGTTTTGAAAATGCAGACCTCGTATTGTGCCTTTTTTTATTGAAAAAGCGCAATTCTGTTGAACGGGAATAAAGTTTATGCCCTCTTTTTGCAAAGAGTTTATATTAAAACTCTCATAGAAAAAACCTCGGTCATCATTAAAAACTTTGGGTTCTATAATTTTTACGTCAAAAATCTCGGTTGGTATAACCATTTTTACTCTCCTTTGCGAGTGTCACTTTACATATCAGCAATTTCGGTAATTAAATCGTGACGCATCATATCGTCGCCGTTTTGGTCAATTACCTTCATACGTGCAGTTGCTTCGCTGTGCTTTTTACGAAGCTCCTCTACCGACTCTGCCATAACGGTAAAGCCTGCGATTCGGTCACCGCTATTACCTATATCCTCAAAAACAGCGCCCTGCCATTTAAATAGATAGTAATCGGTAATAAGTCCCTCGGCCTTTAATTCTTCAAAGCCGCTCAGGTGATCAAACACACCCGGTTTGCAATAAATAAAATCATCAACTAAATATTTTTGATTATTGGTCTCTTTTTCATAGTGCGGTTTTTCACCGAGTGTTAAATCAATAACTGCCTTTATAACGTCAAAGCCCGTCATTCTGTTTATGCGAAGGAACTTAGTGCCGCCACCTGTACGGGCGCTAAACTCAAGCACGTAAACCTGCGTACCATCGGTAATGAGTTGAATAAGCATAGGTGAATTTTTTATACCGAAGGCGTCGGCAATTTGTTGCGCCGTCTTTTCAATAAGATGTAAAACCGGTGCGCCCTCTTTTGCAGGGCAACGACCACGGAAGATAACAAACTTATCTTTATCGGCAATTTTATCATTATTAGAAACGCAAAGCACGTTGGCCTTGCCGTCCTCTACGTATACGTCAATGCTAAGCTCGGGGCCCTCAACAAAGGTTTCTATAATTGCGGTATTAGTACGGCTAAAATTAACTGCATCGGCAAACGCCAATTTTAGTTCGTCAATATTCTCGCATTTCTTAACACCCTTTGAACTGTTGCAATCTACGGGTTTAACAATTAGCGGGAACGAAAATCCCTCTATTGCCTTTTCGTCAAATTCACCGAGTATTACGTGGCGAGCGGTGGAAATACCATTTTCAACAAACACCTTTTTCATATACTGCTTATTGGTTACGTTTAGTGCCGTTTGATAATCGATATAACAGGGTAGTCCCAAATCCTCTGAAACCTTTGCGATTGTTACAAGCGCCTGGTCGGTACAAACCGTTATAAGAAAATCAACCTTTTCGTCAACCGCAACCTTGCGAATAGCATCAATATCGAGCGTTGAAACCTGATAATGTTTATCAGCATATTTTTTAGCAACGGGTTCTTCATAATAATCGGCAAGAATTGTTTCAATTCCTCGTGCCTTTAACTGTTTAAGTAAGGTTATTTGCGGAAAACCGCCGGCCAACACCAATGCTTTCATTTTATTTGCTCCTCTATAATTAACTAAAACTACTTTCTTTTGAATATTCGATTTATAATTGCCTTGCGGTCACCGCCGCTAAAATAAATAACGGCAAAGACCGCTACATATACTACCGCAATAACGGCCGCTTTAACTATAAGACCGATCCAACCCGAAAGCGGTATAAAAGATACAGTAAACAATCCGACAACCGCTACAATTATGTAGCACGGTAACGCTTTTAAATAACATTTTTTATAAAACTCAAAAACGTTTATTCCTGCTTTGCGTTTATATATCGTATTCATATATATAATGTTTGCAAGTGCAGTTACTGCCGTGCCAATACACACACCAAGTGAACCAATAAACATTGATAACACGTATGATATTACCAAACCTACAACACCTGTTATGGTCATACATTTTGCCTGATACTTAACAAGGTTTTTAGCGATAACCGTTGTATTTGCGATTTGCTGTGTAGATGAAATCAAGGTGGGGAACAAAATTATCAGCGCACAATAATAGGTCTTAGCATAGTCGGGACCCATCCAAAGCGTCATAAAGTCTTGACCGACACATAAAAATCCGATAAAGATAAGACCGAGCACCACTATTTGATACTTACCGACCTTTATCATAAGTTTCAGTATTTCGTCCTCTTTTTCTTCGGCAATAAAGCGTGAAACACGGGGCAAAAACAGGCCGTTTACCGCAACCGCTATAGTATAATAATATCCCTCAAGTACCACGGCGGGTGAATATATCGCAATTTCAACGGCACTTGCCGTCATGCCAAGCACCGACGGTGCAAAGCTATGTGTGAATCGCTGCATAAGGCCTGTAACGGCAGTCCATGCAGTAAATCCAAAAAGGGTTTTATAGGTGGATTTTTCGCCCGAACGAAAATCAACACGTAGCGGTACCCTGCTTTTTACTATAATCCATTTAATTAATAGCGTTAAAATTCCGCTGGCAACATTTGCTGCAACAACAAGCGTAACGCTGTTTGAAAAATATAGAACTGCAACAACAAAACAAACGGTAGAAACCTTATTGAATAGCTCGCACAATTTTAATTGTATAAATTTTTCGTATGCATTAAGTATACCGTTTAATGGGGAAAGTGGAAATGAAATTAAATTAAAGCCCGCAACTATTATGTAAAGCACTTTAAATTGCTCAAGCTCTGCGGGGGTTAATTTAACGTAAATAACGTCTAAAAAGAAATAAACACCAATTAAAACAGCAAGAATGACAATATCTATAGCTATATACAATTTATATATAACACCAATAATGGAATTTATCGCATCTTGATTACCCTCGGCACGATATTTTGAAACAAATCTTGATACCGCAGAGCCAAGACCGAAATCCAGCATAAATATTGCGATAAGCGATGTTGCCAGTGTGTATAATCCGTAGTTGGCCTGCCCAATCTGGTGCACCATCCACGGGGTATATAATAGTCCTAAAACAATATTTACACCAAGCGCAAAATATGAAATTATCGCGCCCATTTTAATCTGGTCTATTTTAATCTTGCCCATTTTAACTCCTTAATTAAAGGTTATTTCTCTATAGTGCTTTTTCTAACTGTTTTTTTCTTTAGTCGCATAAAGACACCTTTAAACCCTGTATAACGCATTGCTAAAAATGCAGACTCTACTCGACGCCACAACTCTACCATTGGGTGTCCGACTGCCATAATTCTTGCACGCTTTTTCTCATATTCAGTATCAGAAATTACGTACCTTGGATGCTTCATTGGAAATTCCATTTCATAGGTCTTCATATTGAAAACCTGCTTTATTCCGCGCGGTAATAATTTATACTGCGCCGCGTGAGCGCTATCCTCTGTGCAACCGATATTACTTATCATATTGTGCTTTGGTATTATGTATAATCGGTGCTGGGCATAAATCTCAAATCTATGATAAAACTCGCCACCTGCAGGATGATTTTCATATACACCCTTTTCTGCATAGCCCTTTAAGCGCTTCCAAAAAATTTTTTCTTTTTTTGTGTGAATTTTTAAAAGGTTCATTGTATATTTATCTTTTCCATACACGAACGACGGGTCTCTTTGCTCATAACAACGTTTCCAAGACGCCATCCCCCAAATTGAACCTTCATCTGAAAAGAAGTAGTCCGAACTCGTCTTCTCCCACTTTCCGCAGTGATTCATACCGCATATTGCTTGTATTCTCTCGTCATCCTTATACTTTTCCAACAATTCAGCACAAAACTGAAAATATGAAACCGAAGGTACATAATCGTCCTCGAGAAAAACACACCTGTCAACGATAGACCATATAAGCTCTGAACCTTTTTTCCCCATCGCATAAAGGCCATTATTCTTTTCCTCGTAAATGCGGTATATTTCGCACTCCCAGTCAATGCCTTCATCAATTAGTTTGCGGTTTTGATGAATTGCTTCCCATTCTTTTTCGTTTCGTCCGCCGTCAGAAATTAAAAACAAAATCGAAGGTCTCGCCTGTTTTAACACCTCAAATTGTTTTTTCTGACATTCAGGGCGTATCCATATGTTTACCCTTACCGGCACATCTACTAAATATGGTTTCATAAAATCTCCTTTACAGGTATAGCTTTAAATATTCTTTAAATTTTTCGTTTGCATTAAAGTTTTTTGCTTTTTCTATACAAGCGGCAGGTGAATATGGGTTTTCGCTCTTTATACGCAATATTTCCGAATACAAACCATCAATATCATTTTTAGGTACAACAGTTCCACAAGTCTCATCAATAATTTCGGGGCTGCCACCCGTATTAAACGTTAAAACCGGTGTGCCGCAAGCAAGTGACTCTATATTAACTGTGGGAAAATTTTCTTCCCTTGTAGGATTAACAAATAAATCTGCCGCCGTATAAATTTCGGCAAGTTCCTGTTGGTTTTGAGTGCGATGAATTGAAATAATATTGTCGGGCAACTGTTTGTCAATATTATTGTTAGTGCCAACAAGAACTATTTTGTTGTTTTTGGGGAGTCGTTTTGATAATTCTATAAAAACGTCAAGACCTTTTCTTGCGCCCCAATCAAAAGCCACACCTAAAACTATAAATTTATTATCAAGATTATATTTTTTCCTAAAATCACCGGTTGTTGGTTTAAAAACATTTAAATCAATACCGTTATTTATAACCTTTACAGGATAGTCTTTTAAGAAAGATTGCTTAACAAGATCTGCCAACCACTGTGACGGTGTAATAATTGTTAAATCTAAACCCGAAAACAAGTCTTTCTTCTTATTAAATAACGCTGTGCTTCTATCAAAGAACCAAGAATACTCTTTCTTTTGTGGACAATTTTTGCAATTTGTTTGCCATTTGTCACAATTAACCATATCAAAATATGTACAATATCCCGTAAACACCCAACAATCATGAAAGGTCCAAAACAGCTTTGTTTTTGTGCTTTTAAAATATTTAAAAAGCAATTCTAAATCACAATTATGCGCATGGATATTATGCAAGTGAACAATATCCGGCTTTATCTGACTCAATTGCGCAATTAGTTTTTTTGTGGCTAATTTACTGTTAAAGCCGTAATTGCCAAGCACACGCGATTTTAAAGCTTGCATTTTTATATACTTTTTGTCGGCATATTTAACACCGTTTTTGTGTTGCGAAATTCCTTGGGTGTAAAAAACATAATTCTCTATATTTTGCTTGTCGAGCAATTCACTGATAGCAACACAGATTTTTCCCGTGCTTCCCGCACCACAGGTGGCATTAATTTGAACAACCTTCATATTTTTCTCCTTTATTGCCAGAAAAATGAATAGGGGTAAATCTCCAAAGGATCAACGTCTGAAAAAGCGCGGTAGAAATAATACGCTGCAAAAAACAGTATCAACACAATATTGGTTATAAGTTTACTGTTTTTATCGTCACCCTGCCACCTATTAATTATTCTAGGTATTGTAAGTGGTAAGAATAACAGAAAATAATAATTAAATCGCATTGCAACAAAGTTAGCAGTCGCAAATATTTGCAATATCAGCGAAAGCGACAAAATGTTTCGCAGGCCTATGGTTTCATCGTCCATTTTTCCCTCATCGGGTACAACAAATGAAAATATAACAAACATAGCTATCAAAATTATCATGGTTATAGCGCCGGTATTCTGCACTTCGCCATACTTATCTACATATTCTTCTCCCGCAAGAGGCAATAGCAACTCAAACAGTTGATTCCTTAACAAATATATTAAAAATGCCGCAGGCGCCAATAATGTTGCCGCATGCAAAGGTTTTAATTTTATGTGGTACGCCGGGTAAAGCAGTAACATTATAAAGGCTGATTTGTGGAAAAGTGTTGCTAAAAAAACACAAAGTAAAAACCAAAGTATTTTTTTATTTTTAACCAAATAAAATGTAGGCACCGCCAACGCTATGGCAATAACTTGACGGATTCCCGAAAACATCAAATCAAAAATCGACGTAGTGGTTAAAAACAAAAGAATGGTAATTACACCATTTTCACTTTCTTTGTAATATAGTGTTGCAACCGATGCGCAGCAGATACCGGCCACTACAGTCAGATGAAACTGAAATTCTTTATTACCTAAAACGTAAGTAATTTTGTTTAAAATTTTATAGCCTAATTCCATTTCATAACCATAATTACCAAAAACCTTTTCTGTGCTCATTGCACCAAAATAGTTAAAATACGTCTTATATGCGGACAGGTCTATTCCTACCTCCGCGCTTCTTAAAGATAGCAATAAAAACAAACCGGAGAAGAAAATCAGTATATTATAATTTTTCTTTTTATTTGATTGTTGGTTAATTTGGGAATCACTTTTTAAATTATAAAAAAGTGAAAATAGAAGTGGTGCCCCCACCAAAAAACAATATGGTGCCATTTAAACATTCCTTTTCTAAATGTTTTATTGAACTTTCGCTGAAAATTACTTTGTTTTTACCTTTAAAAACAACTTGTAATAAATTCTTCTGATTATTGGTCTAATTTTACCGTATATCGCAATCATTTCTATTTTTAAACGATTAACCACAGAAAAATATTGCTTGCCTTGCACCAAACATTGACGCGTTACGGCAATATTATTGTATTTTGCATTGTACTTTGCAAACGCATATAAAAAGCGTGAAGCCTGTTTTTGTTCTAACATTTCAGGGATAAGTATATCTCCCATTTGGGTGCATTCCTTATGAAATAACTCTCTCCCCGTTTGTGTAAGCTGTCCGCCGTGGATTCTGGACAAAACAAGCGCGTCATCAACAAAAATCATATCGTTCTCTTTTAAGAAAATCTTAGCCCACATAAGTAAATCTTGAATATAGCGTAAATTCTCATCAAACTTACCGGTTGAGTCAAGTATGTTTTTATGTATCAATAACGCACAGCCGTTAAAAGAACCGGCATTAAATAATTTTTCAAAAACATCAACGTTTTTGCTTAACTCCATATCTTTGAATCTTCGTTTTTCTGTTTTGCCAGATATTAATTTAGAGTCCTTATCAATAAACGCGGCCGGACATAAAACAACCGTTTCTTTGTTTTCTACGCTTTTTAAAGCATCAATTTGCTTTTCTATCTTCTCGGGAGTATATTTATCATCATGCGAAAGCCAAGAAAAATATTCACCCTGCATTTTTTCGATACCCAAGTTAAGTGCCGAGGAGACCCCTCCATTTTCCTTGTAAAAATATCTTATTCTATCACCATACTGTAAAACTATTTTTTCGGTTGCGCCTTCATCCTTAGAGCCATCGTTCACAACCAATATTTCTATATTTTTATAGGTTTGTGCAAGTGCACTTTCTATTGCCTCAGCCACATAATTACTTCCGTTATAAACCGGAATAATTATGGACACTAATGGATTAAACTTTTCTTTTTTTTGCATTTGAGTTTCCTTTCAAATATTGCTTGTATAAATTTCTAGCATTTTTTTATTGCTTTGTTTAATATCAAGATTTTTTGCACAAACTATATTTCTTTTACTCATTTTTGCACACAAATCATCACCATGTATAAGCTTATTAATACTAGTTGCAAACTCCTGCGGCAAAAGGGGATTACACAAAAATCCGCCCTCGCCATTTTCAATCAAATCACGATTACCTCGTATGTCCGAGAGAACACAGGGCAATCCACTCGCCATTGCCTCCATAACCGCAACAGAGAGCCCCTCTTGGAATGCGGGATGAACATAAAAATCCGCTATTTTATATAACTCTGCAACATCTGTTCTAAATCCTAAAAAATGAACTTGTTCTGCCGTACAATTTTCTTTTGCCTTGCTTTTTAAATAATCTTCTAAGTCTCCTCTGCCGGCGATTAAACAATGTATTTTCGTGTTTTTTAGCATATCCACCGCTTTTATTAAGGTTTCGTGGTTCTTTCGGCGGCTCAATTCTCCAACAGACAAAATTATTATCGAATCCATCGGTATACCCAAATCTCGTTTTTTGTCGTTTTTATTAACCTGTGATTTATTTAATTTTTCTATATCAATACCAACACCCTGAACATACTCATTCTTTTTAGCCTTCATTTTTTTCTGCGCTAAATTATAATCTTCGTGGTTAATTGTTATTAAAATGTCAGTAAAGCGAGAACAAAACTTTTCGATTGGATAATAAATAAGCCAATTTTTAATCGGGGCTCCTTTATAAAAATGAAATCCATGTGCGGTATAAATAATCTTTGTGCCTTTTTTTCGGTATTTGTTTGCAACAATTCTTGTTATTGCAGCACAAATCGGAGAATGACAGTGGATTAAATCAAAGCCCTGTTTTAATAGCTCTTTTGTTTGTTTTATCGAACTAATTTGCTTAGATATATTAAATAGTTTTCTCGAAAAATCTATATGCTGTATATTGATGCCTTCTTCTTGCATCATGCGACAAAATTCATCGTTTTTTTCTTTTGAATTACTATCTTCACAGTTAAAATTCGCCGCTATTGTAACGTCATATCCCAACTCTTTTAAAAGGCGTATATTAGGTTTATTAAAATTATCCAACATAGACCCCATTGACGCGATTACCAGTGCTTTTTTATTCATTTTATTCTTCCTTTTTCAAGCAATAACTAAAATTAAACTCTTCCGTTTCTTCGTATGTTAAATTACCGAAGGCTTTTTGCACAACACCAAAAAAAGGCCTCATGCACTTCACAAAAAAACCGAGCGTTGCACTCAAACGTATTTTTTTACCTAATGATTTTGCTATATCCATAGCCATTTCGTCAGTGCGCACATATTTTTCATTTTGGGGATAAAATTTCCCTGATAAGTTTTCCCTAACAACCATTTCAATAAAGGAACATAGATTGTCAATATGTATCAGGCTTCGTTGATTTTTGATTTTTGGGAAAAACGGAAATTTTTTAACAATTTTTATAATCGTTTGATAATTTCCCTTGCAACCATCACCATATACCATAGGCGGACGAATAATACAAACTTTGAACTCGTTATTTTGCAGTTCCTCTAATCTCTTTTCCGCCTCTAATTTAGAGCGTCCGTAATTACTTTTAGGGTTTGGTTGTGTTTCTTTTGTTATAATTCCGGTATTTACACCATATACGCTCATAGTGCTTAAAAAAACAAATTGAGAAATCTTTGCATCTTTCGCTTTCTGTGCAGTTTCTACCGCTAACTCGGTATTTACCTTATAGTACAAAGACTTATTTTCCTTTGTTTCCTTTTGATGTGCGATTCCTGCAACGTGAAAAACTGCATCGTATCCCGAAAAATCTTTCTCACGCCATGTACCATCAATCATATCAACAGTATCAACGATATAGTTATCCGAATAATTCTCATTTATGTATTTTTCAAACGACATACCGATATAACTGTTTGCACCAGTGATTAGTATCTTCTTCATTTAAGAACCTCTTGTTCTTCTTTATTTTCTTCGTGCTTCTTCATCTCACCAGTTCCGCCTTCAACAACGCCGTCAGATTTTAACACCGAAACAATCGTGCCAAAGAAGCACTTTATATCGAAGCCAAGACTCATTCGCTCTACGTATTCGCCGTCAAGCCTTGCTTTTACTTCAATTTCGAGTTCATCTCGACCGTTTATCTGCGCCCATCCTGTAAGACCGGGCTTAATATTATTTGCACCGTACTTGTCGCGCTCTTCGGTTAGGTCGTACTGATTCCAAAGCGCAGGGCGCGGGCCGATAATTGACATTTGCCCCGCCAAAATATTAAAAATCTGCGGCAGTTCGTCAAGGCTTGTCTTTCGCAAGAACTTGCCGACCTTTGTTATGTATTGTTCTGGATTCTCAAGTAAGTGCGTGGGCATATCGTGAGGTGTATCAATTCGCATTGTGCGGAATTTTAAGATATTAAACTCTTTACAATCTTTACCTATGCGTTTCTGTTTAAAAAATACAGGTCCCTTCGAATCAATTTTTATTGCCAGCATAATGAGCAAATAAAAGGGTGCCAGCACTATACACGCCATAAAGGATAAAAAAACATCTATGCCTCTTTTAACAAATTTCTCGTACATTTGCTTCTCCTAATTATCAACTTTTTTATTACATATATAATAATCGCATTATAAATCACTTTATTATACTACTTTTACCTTTAGGTGTCAATAAAGTATATTCTGACATTTTGTAGAAAACAAGCACTATCTTAGTAAATTTATATGATCTTTTTGGTTATAAGTAGCAAAAAAACCACAGATATGGTGATTATCCATATCTGTGGTTTTAAATTTGCAAAAGTGGTTTGCATTAGTCCTCGACTATCTCGCGAACCTTTTCTTGAGCCTGAATTTCGGGGTCGGCGTTATACATAGGCTCAATATCTTCATTCTTCTTAACACGCTTTAAGTAGTTGGCGGTAATCTTTACAACCAACGGTGCAAGAACGAGTACGCCGATAAGGTTAGGAATCATCATAAGACCATTAAATGTGTCTGAAATATCCCATGCGAGTGAAGATGTAAGAACCGCACCAAAAATAACGGTACATACGTGAATTATACGGAAAATAAAGGTTGTTTTGGCGCCAAACAAATACTCCCAAGCCTTTGAGCCGTAGTGAGACCAACCAAGAACGGTAGTAAACGCGAATAAGAACATAGCAATAGCAATAAATTTCTCACCAATATCGCCCCAACCGAATACCGAGTTAAACGCGCCGCCAACAAGTGTTGCATCGGTATATCCTGCCGCTATTTCACCGGTTACTGCATTGAATACGCCGCCGTTAAGTCCACCTGCGGTAAGGATAACAAGTGCCGTCATAGTACAAACTACCATGGTATCAGCAAACACTTCAAAGATACCCCACATACCCTGTTTAACGGGTTCTTTAATATTAGAGTTTGAGTGAACCATAACCGAAGAACCAAGACCTGCTTCGTTTGAGAACACACCGCGTTTAAAGCCCTGGGTGACAACCTTGCTGATAACAGCACCAATGCCGCCTCCAACAAATGCTTCGGGCTTAAATGCATTAACGAAAATAGCCTTGAAAGCAGGTAATATGTTTACATAGTTTACACCGATAACAACAAGGCTTCCTGCAACAAAAAGAACAACCATTATAGGAACTATTTTTTCGGCAACATTGGCAATTCTCTTTAATCCGCCAAGCGTAATAAGAGCGGTAAGAAGCATAATAATAGCACCGAGAATAATGTTGTAAAGTGAAACACCGGTAAATACTTCAATGCTTGATAGAGCTGATACATCGAACGCCTGCGCCACGTTGGTAACAATCTTATTTACCTGTCCCATACTGCCTATACCAAACGAAGCAAGCATTGTGAAAATACAGAAAAGCACAGCCAAAACCTTACCAAGCTTTTTAAAGCTTACGCTTGCATTTTTGTCTTTATATTCATAAGAGCCAAGACCATTAGCAAGATAGTACATAGCGCCGCCCGACCATTCGCCTTTTTCATTCTTGCGGCGGAAATAAATACCGAGCACATTTTCTGCATAGTTTGTCATCATACCAAAAAATGCAGCTACCCACATCCAGAACACAGCACCTGCGCCACCTATACATATAGCAGCAGCAACACCTGCTATATTACCGGTACCAACCGTTGCGGCAAGTGCGGTACAAAGCGCCTGGAATGGAGAAATTGAACCCTTTTCCTTACTGTGTTTGATAACGTCCTTGTTGAAAAGACTACCAAGTGTCTGCTTAAACCACATACCAATGTGTGAAACCTGGAAAAATTTTGTAAGTACGGTAACAATTATACCTGTACCTACAAGTAAAAGTAGTCCGAAAGCGCCCCAAACGACACTATTAATTTCGCCGTTTACGCTTTCTATGGTTTGTAAAATTTTGTCCATAAAAATGAACCCCCTATAAAAATATTTTCAGACAAAAAACAAAAAAACCACTAACCAAAAAGGATAGCGGTAAAAGACATAAAGCAATATTTCACTGCTTATACGTCACTTTAATTGCACTGTCCTTTTACCTGAGAGATTCGGGTTTCCCCTTGCACCTTCGGTACCCGTAAAATACGAGCTTCTCCAGAGCTACTAAACATTTCTGTCCTCATCCCAATTGGGACACCTGAGAGCGTTACTCCTTCGGCAGATTTAAAAATCATTTTCCAAAAATGTCGTCATTTTATTAAATTTGATACTATACTACCATCTTTAGCAAATTTTGTCAACACAATAAAAACAAGATTATGCATTTTTCATTGTAAAAAAGTATAATTCATAATAAAATTTGTAAATAAAGGGGCTTTCTTTTTTGAATGCGCTGAAGAAGGTACTCTGCGCTCGTTTAACTAAAAAAATAAAACCTTACCATCAAAAGATGATAAGGTTTTATTGGCGCGCTGAAGAAGATTCGAACTCCCGACCTTCTGGTCCGTAGCCAGACGCTCTATCCAGCTGAGCTATCAGCGCAAAAATACAAACGCTATTAAATAACGCTAAGATATAATAACACACACTTTCGAAAAATGCAATAGGAAATATTTATTTTTTTATTTTTCTTTTCAAATGGTTGCATTATTATTTTTTTAGTTTTATAATTGTAATATAATTTTTTGGAGGAGATTTTATGTTTAAAAGATTTTTGGCTTCACTTTTAGTTGTTTTTCTTTTATTCTCTTTTGCTGCTTGCGGTAAAAAAGAAGTATTCGTTGAAACATCTAGTAATGGCGACACTACCTCGGTAGAATCGCAGATTAACCCTTATATAATTAATCCGTTAACCGGTGTTGAAGATTTACCCCGCGAAAAGAACAATCTTCGCCCTGTTGCAATTATGATTGACAATGACACTAACGCGCAAAAATATGCTCAATCAGGTATTAGTGAAGCAGATATAGTTTACGAAACCGAAACAGAAGGCGGCATCACACGTCTTATGGCTGTATTTCAGGATATATCGTCAGCACCTCAAATCGGTGATATCCGTTCTGCAAGATACGTATACGTTGACCTTGCTATGGGTCACAACGCAATATATGTTCACCATGGCAAAGACCCGGATTATTGTGCACCCCACCTCGCCGACCTTGATAATTTTGAAATAGGCGAATCAACAGGTGCTTGGCGCCACACCTATGGCAGCGTTTTTGGTTGGCAAACACTTTTCTCTTCCGGTGAAAAGATAAAAGCTAACCTTGAAAAGAAAAAATGGAAAATGACACAAAAAGAAAATACACCCTGGCAAAACTTCGCATCTGCCGATGAAACAGTAACCCTTACAGGTGGCGCTGCTAACAAATTAACTGCCGCTTTTAACACAAGCTATAAAACCTTTTTCACATACGATGCCGCTTTAGGTAAATATATAAAAACTAGTAATAAAGTTGAAAATAAAGACCGCAACAATGGCGCAAAATATGCTTTTGAAAACGTATTTATTTTACAAACAAAAATGAGTTATTACGGTAACCAAAAATATCGCCGCGATATTGATCTTTCAAGTGGCGTTGGCTATTATGCCGTAAACGGTACCTATGAAAAAATTAATTGGAAAAAAGGAAAAGACTCTGATCCGTTAGTATTTACAAAACAAGATGGCACACCATTAACATTAAGTGCCGGTAATACTTGGGTTTGCTTTATAAAAAATGAGGCAAAAATTACAGTAGAATAAGAAAATAAATAAAAAAGGGCCGTTTGGCTCTTTTTTATTATATATTTATATATTATAAATATCATATTGAAAATTTCATTTATATGTGTTATAATTACTTTGTGTGAGTGCCTATATTGGCACATAATAAAAAACAATTGTGGGTGAAATTTTTAAAAATTTAGGGTAAGGAGAAAAAATATGAATATAGAATCCCTTTCTGATATTTGGGAAGCTGTCTGTGTTGAATGTAAAAAAAATATAACAGAAATCGCTTTTAACGTATGGATTAAAGACCTAAAACCTATTTCAATGAATGATGGAAAGTTAACACTTTCAATTTATTCAGCATATAAAAAACAAATTGTTGAGAGTAATTATCTTTCTCTTCTAAAAGAAAGTCTTAAACAAATTATGGGTTTTGATATGGAAATTTCTATTTCATTAGGAAATACAAATCCTGCAAATGAGGTTAAAACTCTTAATAATGATGAAAAATATACCTTTGATAATTTTGTTGTTGGACAAACTAACCGTTTTGCACACGCAGCATCTTTAGCGGTTGTTAACAATCCGGGTTTTGAATATAATCCTTTTGTTATTTATGGCCCGTCAGGTGTTGGTAAAACCCACCTTATGTATGCTATTAAAAATGAGCTTTTAAAAAAGCACGAAGGAATAAAAATTGAGTGTTTACGCGGCGAAGCATTTATGAATCAATTTATTCAAGCCTTAAATGAAGGCCGTGAAGCCGTAAATGCATTTCAAAATAAATACAGAAGTGTTGACGTTTTATTAATTGACGACCTACATATTATCGCCGGTAAAGAACAAACTCAAGAAGAATTTTTTAATACATTCAACGTTCTTTATGAAAATAATAAGCAAATAATAGTTACCCTTGATAGACCACCAAAAGCAATACCGACGTTTGAATTAAGACTTCGCTCACGACTTGAAAGTGATCTTATGGCAGATATTACACCTGCCGACTTTGAAACAAGGGTTGGTATTATAAATAAAAAGGCGGAACAATTAGGAATTACTCTTAGCGAAGAAATTGTTTATGAAACCGCTAAAAAAATCATTGCTAATACCCGTCAACTTGAGGGTGTAGTTAAAAAATTACATGCATATATAAAGATTGAAAATAAAACCCCTACAATACCTGTTCTTAAAAACTTTATCAGGGACGTTATTAATGATTTTCAACCTGAACCTATTAAGATTGAACACATTATTGAAGAGGTTGCAAGAACCTATCAAGTTAGCGAAAACGATATACTTTCTTCAAGAAAAACTGCTCAACTTGTTTTAGCAAGACAGGTTTCAATGTATATTGCACGTGAAACTACCGATCTTTCTTACCAAGCAATAGGAGAAAGTTTTGGTCGTGACCATACAACAGCACTTTATAGTGTAAGAAAAATTGAAGCTTTATTAAAAGAAAGACCCCACGAAAAAGAAATAGTAGATGATATTATAAGAAACTTAAAATCTGAATAGTTATTAACAAAAAAATTAACTTTTCACTAACTTTTTATTAACATATATGTTGATAATTTTTAAAGGCAATTTTAATTAACTTTTTATTAAGAAAGTTTTAAAACGTAAAAATCCTTTAAACTAGCATTTAGAAATTACTTATTAACCATTTTAACAACCTCTACTACTACGACTTTTTAATACATTTATTTTTAGAGAAAAATTTTAAAAAAATCTCAAAGGAGTGCTCTTTATGAAAATATCAGTTGAAAGAGAAAAAATTCTTGAAGCGGTAAATCATTTATCACGTATAGTTACAGCAAAAACTTCTTTACCTGTGCTTGAAGGTATACTTCTTTCTGCAGAACAAGGAAAATTAACACTTATTAGTTACAATCTTGAAATGGGTATGAAAAAAGAAATTTATGCCCATACAGAACAAGAGGGTGACATTGTAATAAATACAAAAATTTTAGCCGAAATTTTAAGAAAAATGAATGGTATTAACGTTGAAATTTCGACCGATGACCGTCTTATGTGTCACATATCAAGTGGTAGTGCTAATTTTGATATAATGGGTATGTCAGCGACAGATTTTCCTGAAATGCCTAACGTTACTGCACTAAATAATTTTAATTTAAGTGGCGAAATTCTCTCAAACATGGTTAGAAGAACTATTTTCTCGGTTGCTCAAAATGAGGGAACCCGTCCTATTCTTACAGGTGTTAAAGTAAGTGTAAGAGAAAATAGTATTACCTTTGTTGCTATTGACGGTCACCGTTTAGCAATAAGAAAAGAAAACGTTAATATTGGTACAGAAGCAGATTTAATTATTGCAGGTAAAGCAATTAGTGAAGTAATTAAACTAATTAAAGATGAGAGTGAAGATATTAACATTTCATTTAGTGGAAACTTAATAAGTTTCAATATAGATGGTTATGTTTTTATTTCACGTCTACTTGAAGGTAATTTTGTTGATTATGAAAAAACAATACCAAAAACGTACAAGCAAAGAATATTTGTAAAAACAAGAGATATTATAGGTACGATTGATAGAATAAGTCCTGTTATAAATGATGCTTTTTCTACACCTGTAAGATGTAATATAAGCGAAGAAAATATTTTATTTAGTTGCTCTTCTGCAGTGGGACGTGCTACCGAGAACTTCCCTATTACTCTTGAAGGTGAAGAATTTGAAATAGGTCTTAACAGTCGTTATTTACTTGATGCACTAAAAGCTGCAGAGACTGAAAACGTTAAGATTGAATTTAATGGCGCTACTTCGGGTGTTTTAGTAAAACCGCTCGAAAATGATGAATTTCTTTATATGGTAATGCCTATGAGGTTGAAATAATGAATTTTGAAAAAATAAAAATTAAAGAAGATTTTATACGCCTTGATTCTTTATTAAAATTTTCAGGTTTAGTTTATACCGGCGGCCACGCAAAAATGGTTATTCAAAGCGGTGAAGTAACTGTAAACGGAGAAACCTGTTTAATGAGAGGTAAAAAAATTTATAAAGGCGATAAGGTTGAGTTTGAGAATAAAGGAATTATTGTCGAATAAATGATTATTAAAAATATTTGTTTAAATAATTTTAGAAATTTAAAACAAATTTATATTGAGCCTCATCAAAATATGAATATTTTATGTGGAGAAAATGCTCAAGGAAAAACAAATTTAATAGAGGCAATATGGCTTTTTACCGGTGCTAAAAGTTTTAGAAATTCAAAAGAAAATGAAATGATCTCTTTTGATTGTAAAAAAACTGAAATTGAAATTAATTTTATTAGCGAAGGCATAGAAAAAACTGCAAAAATAATAATTGATGATAAAAAGAATTTATTTTTAAATGATAAAAAAATAAAATGTGCATCAGAGTTTGCAGGAAATTTTAATGCTATTGTTTTTTCACCTACCGACCTTTCACTAATAATAGATGGTCCTGCCATAAGAAGAAGATTTTTAGACGTTGCAATTGGACAATTGTATCCAAGATATATTGAAATTTTAAAAAATTATAATCGTGCAGTTATGCAAAGAAATAATATTTTAAAAGATTGTTATAAGGATGCATCTTTAAAATTTTTACTAGATGATTATGAAGAAGTAATTATAAATTGCGGTGAAAAAATAATTAATTACCGTAAAAAATATATAGAGCAAATTAAGAAAACGGCACCTAAAATTTATGAAGGAATTTCACAAAAAAAAGAAATTTTAGATATTGAATATATTTGTTCTTCTGACGGTAAGGGATTAAGAGAAAAACTTAAACTTTTAAGGAATGAAGATATATATAAAGGTGTTACTTCGGTTGGACCACACAGAGATGATATTGTTTTTAAAATAAATTCAATAAATTGTCGTGATTTTGGCTCACAGGGACAAAAAAGAAGCGTTGCGCTTGCTTTAAAATTAAGTGAAGCCGAAATAATTAAAGAAATCACCGGTGAACAACCAATTGCTCTTTTAGATGACGTAATGAGTGAGCTTGATAAAAGCCGGCAGGATTACATATTAAACCATATTGACGGTTGGCAGGTGTTTATAACCTGTTGTGAAACGGGACATTTTGAAAATTTGAATGAAGGAAAAATTTTCACTGTAAAAAACGGAGAGATTTTTTAATGTATATTCATTTAGGACAAGAAACTGTTGTTAAAAAAGAAGATATAATTGGTATATTCGATATGGATAATGCAACGGTTAGCCGTCATACAAGAAAATATCTTAATTGCGCAGAAAGAAAAAAAGAAGTAATTACAATAACATACGAATTACCTAAATCTTTTATAGTTTGCGCTAAACCAAAAAGTAAACGTAAAAAAATATATATTTCACAGCTTTCGTCTTTAACTCTTTTAAAGCGAAGCAAACATTTTATTACAAAAGATTAAAAGAAACGGAGTAAAAAAAATGGAAGAAAACTTAAATACACCGGTAAGCGGTAGTTATGATGAAAATTCCATACAGGTACTTGAAGGTCTTGAGGCGGTAAGAAAAAGACCCGGTATGTACATTGGCTCAACAGGTGAAAGAGGGTTACACCACTTAGTATATGAAATAGTGGATAACTCTATTGACGAAGCCTTGGCAGGTTACTGCGATAAAATTACTGTTGAATTGCTTGATGATGGCATTATAAGGGTTACCGATAACGGCCGTGGTATACCTGTTGGTATAAATCCGCAAAAAGGTATTCCTACCGTTACGGTAGTATTTACTATTCTTCACGCAGGCGGTAAATTTGGTGGTGGCGGATATAAGGTATCCGGCGGTTTGCACGGTGTTGGTGCGTCGGTTGTTAATGCTCTGTCAAGTTGGCTTGAAGTTGAGGTAAGTGACGGCAAAAATATTTACAAACAGCGTTATGAAAAGGGTAATATTGTAACAGACCTTGAAATTATAGGCACAACCGACAAAACAGGTACCGTTGTTACGTTTAAACCCGACCCGACTATATTTACTGATACAACTACATATGATTATGATACTCTTTTAACAAGACTTCGTGAGCAGTCCTTCCTTAATGCAGGTATAAGGGTGGCTCTCGTAGATAAGAGAACCGACGTTTACGAACCAAAGAGTGATGAATTTTATTATGAGGGCGGTATACGTTCTTACGTAGAATTTTTACTTGAGGGTATAAAAAAAGAAAGATTAAATAATGAAGTTATCTATTTAAGCGGTGAAAAGCAGGATGAATCGGCCGAAATAGCACTTATTTGGTCAACCGCTTACGATAATAAGATAATGTCATTTGCAAATACACTTCACACAATAGACGGTGGTACGCATGAGCAGGCTTTCCGTCAAACCGTTGCGCGTGTTGTTAATAAATATGCGCATGATTTTAAGAAACTTAAGGTTGATTCGGATAATCTTAAGGGTGAAGATATTATGGAAGGTTTGGTTGCCGTTGTTTCGGTAAAACTTTCTGACGCACAGTTTGAAAGCCAGACCAAAGCAAAACTTGGTAACACCTCTATTGGTACACTTGTAAGAAATATTGTTAATGATAAACTTTATCAGTATTTAGAGGAACATCCAAACGAAGCAAAAATTGTTATTGAAAAGGCTATTGCGGCATCAAATGCGCGTGAAGCGGCTCAAAAAGCAAGAGATGCTTCAAGAAATAAGGCGGGTATCGGCGGTAAAACAAGAATGCCCGAAAAACTTACCGACTGTATTTCTGACGACCCGACCAAAACCGAAATATTCATAGTAGAGGGTGACTCTGCCGGTGGTAGTGCGGTTGAGGGAAGAAACTCAACATATCAGGCAATATTACCTCTTTGGGGTAAAATGCTTAACGTTGAAAAGGCACGAGATGATAAGGTTTACGGTAACGATAAGTTAACACCTGTAATTGTAGCCCTTGGCACAGGTATTGGTGAAAACTTTGATATTGAGAAGTTAAGATACGATAAAATTGTTATTATGGCCGATGCCGACGTCGACGGTAGCCATATCAGAACACTTTTACTTACATTCTTCTTCCGCTATATGCCTCAGCTTATTGAAACAGGTCATATTTATTTGGCACAGCCCCCTCTTTATCGTGTATCAAAGGGTAAAAAACACTTTGACGCCTTTACCGATGAAGAAAAGGCAAAATATATTGAAGAACTTGGCGGTACTGCCGACGTTCAGCGATATAAGGGTCTTGGTGAAATGGATCCCGACCAGTTATGGGAAACAACCCTTAACCCTGAAGTAAGAACAATGCTTCGCGTTACAATGAGTGACGCGGCACTTGCCGACGAAACCTTTACAATGCTTATGGGTGAAGAGGTTGAACCCAGAAAGCAATTTATTGAAGAAAATGCGGTATTTGCTACCGACCTTGATATTTAATGAAAGGAGAGTATTAAAATGGCTAAACAAGAAAAGGTTTACTGGCCTGAGAACGAAGATACCAATATTGTTCCGGTTGAAATAGTAGACGAAGTTAAAAGCAGTATGCTTCAGTATGGTATGAGCGTACTCGTAGGTCGTGCTCTCCCCGATGTTAGAGACGGTCTTAAACCCGTTCACAGAAGAATTCTTTACACAATGTACGAAAACGGACTAACACCCGAAAAGGCATACCGTAAGTGTGCCGATACGGTAGGTTCGGTTTTAGGTAGATACCATCCGCACGGTGACTCATCTGTTTATGACGCGATGGTACGTATGGCGCAGGATTTTTCACTTCGATATCCGTTAATTGACGGTCACGGTAACTTCGGTAACATTGACGGCTATCCGCCTGCAGCTTACCGTTATACCGAGTCAAAGATGAATCGTCTTTCACTTCACATGCTTGACGATATTGAAAAAGATACCGTTGATTTTGTACCAAACTATGACGACCGTTTGCAGGAGCCTACTGTTTTACCTGTTCGTTTTCCGCAGTTGCTCGTTAACGGTTCAAGCGGTATTGCTTTTGGTATGGCTACCGAAATTCCGCCACATAACCTTGGCGAAATTATTGACGGTATGTGTTATCTTATTGATAACCCCGAAGCAGAACTTTCTGAACTTTGTGAGTTTATAAAGGGACCTGACTTCCCTACCGGCGGTATGATAATGGGTATGAGTGGCATTCGTGCCGCTTATGCTACCGGTAAAGGCAGAATTATCGTACGTGGTAAGGCAGAAATTGAAGAAACCAAAAATGGTAAATTCAGAATTATTATTACCGAGATTCCCTACAAGGTTAAAAAGAAAGACCTTGTTAAGAAAATATACGATTTAGCAAGCGAAAAGCGTGTTGAGGGTATTGATGACGTTGTTGATTACTCGTCAAAACGTGACGGCGGTATCAGAATTGTTGTAGATATTAAGAGAGATGCAAATCCACAGGTTGTACTTAATAAACTCTATTCATATACTGAACTTCAAACAACATTTGGTGCAAACCTTATTGCGATTGTTAACGGCAAACCTCAAATCTTAACACTTAAGGAAATGCTACAAAACAGCATTGATTTCCAATGTGAAATTATTGAGCGCAGAACACGCTTTGATATGAAAAAAGCTGAAGAGCGCGCACATATTCTTGAAGCGCTTAAAAAGGCTATCGACTTTATTGATGAAGTTATTGCAATTATCCGCGCAAGCAAAACAATTCCTGAATCTAAGGACGCATTGGCAGAGAGATTTGGATTTGACGATATACAGACAACCGCTATCGTACAGATGCAACTCGGTAAGTTAGCAGGTCTTGAAAAACAGAAAATAGAGGATGAATTGCAAGAAAAATATGACTTTATTAAGGAATGTCAAGAAATACTTGCTGACCACAGACGTGTTCTTGATATTGTTAAGACCGATTCACTTAACCTTAGAGATAAGTATGCAGATGAACGCAGAACCGAAATCACAATGGTTTCGGGCGAGGTTGATATTGAAGACCTTATCCCCGAAGAAGAGTGTGTTATTACTAAGACGGTTAACGGTTATATCAAACGCGTTCCTGCCAATGAATATAACGTTCAACATCGTGGCGGACGTGGAGTAAAGGGTCTTACAACACGAGAAGATGATATTACCGAGAATATGTTTGTATGTTCTTCACACGACTACGTTATGATGTTTACAAACATCGGCCGTGTTTACAGGCTTAAGGCATATGAAATTCCTGAGGGAACAAGAACGTCAAAAGGTATGAACGTAGTTAATATTATTCCGCTTCAGCCTGAAGAAAAGGTTTCTATGATTCTCCCCTGCCCTGAACTTGACGGCGACCAGTACATTTGTATGGGAACAAAGGACGGCGTTATTAAGAGAACGGGTATGGATGACTTTAAAAATACCCGTAAGACAGGAATTATTGCTTTGGCACTTGACGAGGGCGATGAACTTCGTTTTGTAGCCCTTACACGTGGCGAATCTTCACTCTTGGTTGCTACTAAAAAGGGTAAGAGCATACGCTTTATGGAAAGTGACGTTCGTCCCATGGGCAGAACGGCACGTGGTGTTCGTTCAATTAAACTTGCTAAGGGTGACGAGGTTGTTTCTATGGCGGTTTGTGACGAAGAAACCGTACTTCTTACCGTAACCGAAACCGGTTATGGACGCAGAAGCCCAATAAATAACTACCGTATTCAGACAAGAGGTGGCGGTGGTACAACCAACTACCGTACCGAGAAATTTGGTGACGTAGCGGCCGTTATGGCGGTTAAGGAAACCGAAGACGTAATTATGATTTCATCTGACGGTGTTATAATAAGAATTGCGGCTAAGGATATAAGTATATTTGCACGTCCGTCAAAGGGTGTAAGAATTACCGACCTTAGAAACCGTGAGGGCGCAAAGGTTCTCTCGGTTGCAAAGGCAGAACACGATGACGAAGAGGTAAACGCTGTTCCAGAGGCACCTGAAGCCGATGCGGCAGAGGAAGCAAACGACGACAAGGAGTAAAATAGTTGCAGGACATAAATACAACGGGCGAAATGACAAAAACACTTGAAATTATTGAGAAAAGAGCAATAAAAAAAGCGGCACTTAAAATAGGGTTTACCCTACTTGTCGTTTTGGGTGTAATGTTTTTTTGGTCGGTACCGGTATTGCTTATTACGTCATTTATGGGCATACCTTTTGAAGCGGTTGAGACGTTTTTTGCTGAGCCGATTATAAATATGTCGTTACAGGCAGTTATGATGTTGTTTATGGTACTGCTCCCCTTCTTAATTTTGGCAAAAACCGAAAAAGAAAATATAAGCAATACCATAAGTTTTGCACGACCTAAGAAAAGAATAACCCTTCCCCTCATTATGACCACGGCAGTTTACGGATTCATAATCGGTAACTTCACAAGTGTGCTTTTATCGATTTTAGAAACAATCGGCCTAAAAGCGCCCGAAATTGATATGGTCTACCCTACCGACTTTTTAGGTATAGTAATTACGGTTATTGCCGTTGTGGTTATGCCGTCGCTTATCGAAGAATTTGCAATGCGCGGTGTTGTGCTTGGGTCTTTGCGCCGTTTTGGCGACGGATTTGCAATAATTTGTTCTTCCCTTGTTTTCGGGCTTATGCACGCAAGTATTACACAGATACCATATACCTTTTTGTTAGGTGTTGTTTTGGCGGTTGCCGTTATAAAAACCGAGTCTATCTGGACGTCTGTTATACTGCACGCCATAAATAATGGACTTTCGGTAGCTTTTGAGTATTGTGAAATTTTTTATGGCGTGCAAAACACCTATATAATTGAACAAATTGTAATATGTATTATGATAATTACTTCGATTATTGGTATAGTAATTTTGCTAAAACGTGACCCACAGGCCCTAAAAATTGAGCCGTCAAATACGGTTAATGGCGAAAAGAAGAAATTTAGATATTTTATTCTGTCGCCAACCATAATTGCAGGCATAATTTTGTCGATTTTATTCGGCTTTTTGCTTAGATAATAAAAAGGGAGAAAAAATTTAAATAATTTTTTCTCCTTTCATTTTAAGGATGATAATATGGATAGAAAATTTATGGATTTAGCGCTTATTCGTGCACGGCGTGCAGGTGAAGACGGCGAAGTTCCGGTTGGTGCGGTAATTGTGCGTGACGGCAAGGTAATTGGTACCGGCAGAAATCGTCGCGAGAAAACCCACAATGCTTTAGCACACGCCGAAATCGAGGCAATAAATGCTGCTTGTGCCGAGGTTGGCGACTGGCGTCTTGATGATTGCGAACTTTACGTTACACTTGAACCTTGCCCTATGTGCAGTGGTGCTATTATAAATTCGCGCATTAAAACGGTCGTGTTTGGTGCCTATGATACCAAAGCAGGCTCACTTGGCTCAATAGCCAATTTTGCCAATATCCCCTACGCCTACACTCCCGAAGTTTATGGCGGAATTAGCGAAAATGAGTGTCGCGACCTTTTAACAGAATTTTTTAAGGATATGCGAAAATGATAAAAAATAAGGTAAAAGAAATTTTACTTACTTCTAACATTAAAGAATTTGCGGTTTGTGATTTTTCATTTGTAAAAGATAAACTTATTAATTGCCGTGCTAAAGGGCGGTTGCCTAAAAATGCCAAGAGTATAATTATGGCGGCATTCCCCTACAAAGTAAAAAATGAAAAGCCGTTAAACATAAGCCGATACGCAGCGGTAAAGGATTATCATATTGTTTGTAAAGAAATGCTTGAAAAAGCAAAAGAGCAATTAAAAATTACTTTTCCTAATAACGAGTTTGAGATTTTTCTCGATAACTCCCCTATCCCCGAGGTTGCCGCCGCAAATCATTGCGGTTTAGGTTTGCTTGGCAAAAACGGGTTGCTTATAAATAAAACATATGGGTCCTTTGTGTTTTTGGGTGAAATTGTTACCGATTTGATGATAGATGCAGATAACGGTGACAAAAAATGCCTTGATTGTGGACGTTGCATTTCATCTTGCCCTACCAATATGTGTAAAGAGCAGTGCCTATCGTCTGTAAACCAGCAAAAAAAGGCGTTAAATGACACACAAATTGAACTCATAAAACAAAATGGGTGTGTTTGGGGTTGTGATATTTGCAGTGAGGTGTGTCCCCACAACCTAAACGCTCAAAATACATATATTACCGAGTTTATAGATTCTTACCGAAATGAGTACGTGATAGGCGAAGATATGTGCGAGCGTGCGTATACCTGGCGAGGTCCAGAGGTAATTGAACGAAATGCAAAAATAATAAATGACAAATAATACAGGGGTTAGCGTATTAACTCCTGTATTTCTTCTTTAGTGACAATTTTACTAACAAATAAAAAAGCAAGGTATAAACCGACCGAAAAAGCGGCCACCAATGTTACGTATAATAGGTGAGAAAGATTTAATTCGTTAAAAAGGGAAGCGGTTATAAGAGTACCACCGATGGCATAAGTTGTAGGTAATAACAGGTTATTTAAAACACCAATTTTGATTTTGGTTTCACGTATGAGGCGTCTCATATTTAAGTAACAGGTTAATATGTTGCTTAAATACATTATAGCAAGGAACCCCGTTTGACCATAAATCGGCACTAAAAAATATATAAGTAATACGCGTGCCGAGGAATCTAAAACCGAGTGTCGAAAGGTTGCCATTTGCAAATCAAGACCTTTTAGAATCCCGTCGGAAATACTGTCAAGATACATAAGCGGTACAAGAGGAGCCAAATATTTAATAAAGGTGCCAACCGATAAATCGTCATATATAAGGATGCCAAGTTGTTCGCCGCAGACGTAAAATATTACGCCAAATATCAGACCTATAAGTAAGGTTATTTTAATAACGCATGAAACAAGCCGAGAAATTATCAGATGGTTATTAGTTGCGTTGGCTTCACTTATTTCGGGAATAAGCAGAGTTGTTATAGAATTAAGTATGGTAGAGGGAAAAAATAAAATTGGCAGAGCCATACCTTTTATTATGCCAAAGAATGAGAGGGCTGAATCGCTTTTGATCCCAAATTCAATAAGTTTTTTGGGAACAAGTATATTTTCTATGGTGCGCAAACCCGAGTTTATATATCTTCCACCCGTAATAGGTCCTGCTATATGCAGTATTTTTGAGAAAACGGAAAAAGGTGGGGCACTGCGACCGCCGCTGCTTGAGAGTCGGTTTACATCGTTTCGGTAAAACAGATATAAATAAAGGCAGGATGATAATTCGGCAATAGTATCGGCAAGCAATACGGCGGCACAGGAATAGGCAATGCCTAAGTGGTGGTAACGAGAAACGAGCAAGAATACCGCTGCAAGGCGAACGATCTGCTCAAATATCTGCGACGAACTTGGCGGTAGGGTTTTTCGACGCGCGATAAAATATCCCTTTATGCAAGAAGAAACACCCATAAAAAATAGTGAAAAACAAAGGATGCGCAGAGACGGACAAGCATTGATATTACCGATAAAGTGTTTGGCGATAGGCTCTGCAAATATAAAAATAATAATGCAAGAAAGCGCGGCAATAAAAAGGGTAAGCGCAAAGGAGCGTTTCATTATTTTTTTAACGCCGCTTTGGCGTCCTAATATAAGTTCATCTGCAATAAGTCGAGTAACCGCGGTTGAAATTCCACCTGTAGCAAAGGTAGCTACAAGCACATAGAAGGAAAAAACCAGTTGATAAAGACCAATACCTTCGCTCCCTATTATTTTAGCTAGCCAAACCTTAAAGAAAACACCTAGAAGGCGCAACAATAGGGAAGTTGCTGTTAAAACCAGAGCATTTTTAATAAATATAACCTTTTTCACCATATCACCCAAGGATTGAAATTTTTTTATAAAAGTAGTAGAATAAAATATATATATTAAAGGAGAAGGATTGTTATGCCAAGTCCGTTAGCCGACAGAGTAAGACCGAGAAGCATTGATGAAGTTTGCGGCCAGCATCATTTGCTTGATAAAGGCAAGGTTTTGCGTAAGATTATAGATTCATCCGAAATACCGAATTTGATTTTTTACGGCCCGTCGGGTGTTGGCAAAACTACCGTTGCCAATATAATCGCCGATAAGTGTGGCAAAAAATTGTATCATCTAAATGCAACAACGGCATCAACCGCCGATATTAAGGCAATAATTGATAGTCTTGATACAATCGAGGCCGTAAATGGCGTAATGTTGTACTTGGATGAGATTCAGTATTTTAATAAAAAGCAACAACAAATTTTGCTTCAATATATTGAAAACGGCGATATTACGCTTATTGCATCAACTACCGAAAACCCGTATTTTTACGTGTATAATGCAATTTTGAGCCGTTCAACCGTCTTTGAGTTTAAGCATCTTTCAAGTGATGACGTTGTACTGACCTTGAATCGAGCCGTTTCTATTTTAGAAAAAGAAAAGGGAAAAGGGATTGACATTACGAATGAAAACATCGCTAAAATAGCACGTTCATCAGTAGGTGACGTGCGACGCGCACTAAACACCCTCGATTTATGCGTGCTAACCGCAGATACTTCTGATGGCAGGGCAGTTATTACCGATGAAATTGTTGAACAACTGCTTGCCAACTCGTCGGTGCGCTACGACCGAGAGGGCGATGAGCATTACGATATTATTTCGGCATATCAAAAATCAATGCGTGGCAGTGACCCCGATGCCGCAATTTACTATTTAGGCAGATTATTAGCGGCAGGCGATATACAAAGCGCTTGTAGAAGACTTCTTGTATGTGCAAATGAAGACGTCGGGTTAGCATATCCCATGATAATACCAATTGTTAAGGCGGCGGTAGATACTGCCCTGCAAGTTGGGTTGCCTGAGGCGCGAATACCGCTTGCCAATGCGGTTATCTTGGTTGCCACCAGTCCAAAATCGGCAACAGGGCATGATGCGATAAATGCGGCGATGTCGGATATAGAAAAGGGAATTACGGGAGACGTACCAAGGCACCTACAAAATAAACATTTTGATGGGGAAGATGCAGTTGTTAAGGGACAACACTATCTTTATCCGCACAGTTTTCCAAATCACTACGTTAAACAACAATATTTGCCCGATAAACTTAAAAACCGCAAATATTATGAGTTTGGCGACAACGTTTCGGAGCAAAAATTCGCAGAATATTGGAAAAAGGTAAAAAACGAGACATAGTATCCCATAAATGGTATAAATTGGTAAAAATATAGATTTCGCATAAATTCGCGCAAAAAGCAAATAATGTAGTTGAATTAATATTTTAGAGGTGTGCTTTTAAAATGATTATGCGTTTGCTACTGTCGTTTTTAGTTGGCGGATTTATTTGCTTTGTCGGACAGATACTAATAGATTATACCAAGTTAACCCCCGCAAGAATTCTTGTAACCTACGTTGTTTCGGGCGTTGCGTTGACTGCGGTTGGCTTGTATCAGCCGTTGGTAGAGTTTGCAGGCTCCGGCGCAACGGTGCCCTTGACGGGTTTTGGATATAGTCTTGCCAAAGGTGTTGAGACGGCCGTTACGCAATACGGCTTAATTGGTGCATTAACGGGCGGACTCACGGCTACAGCCGCAGGTATTACCGCTGCCATTTTAATGGGACTTCTTATGAGTTTAATTTTCCGCTCAGGTGATAAAACTTAAATAGCAAAAGTAGTAAAAAAAGGTCTGACAGTAGGTACTGTTCAGACCTTTTAATGTTTCACGTGAAACATTTGGGTATATTTTTTATAAGTTTAATGGTGTGTTTTTCTTTACCTTTTGTGTCGGCTATGCTATAATAATGTTAGAAAATGAAAAAAGTGGTGAAACAAATGGGCAAAATTATAGCCATAGTTAATCAAAAAGGCGGCGTTGGTAAGACTACAACGGCAGTTAACCTTGTTGCTGGTATAGGAAATGCAGGCAAAAAGGTGCTTTTGATTGATGCCGACCCACAAGGCAACTCAACAAGTGGCTACGGTATAAATAAGCGCGATGTGGTTTTTTCATCGTATGATTTGCTTATCGGCACGCAAAAGGCCGACGTAACGATACGTTCTACAACCTTTAAGAATGTAGATATTATCCCTGCGAATATGGATTTGGCCGGCGCAGAGGTTGAACTTATTAGCATAGAAAACCGAGAATCGCAACTTAAAAGGGCGTTGGCGCTCATCAGAGAACAATATGACTACATATTTATTGACTGTCCGCCGTCGCTTGGCCTTATAACAATCAATGCGTTAACCTGCGCAGACACCTTGCTTGTGCCGATTCAGTGCGAATATTATGCAATGGAAGGTCTTTCGCAACTTATGGCGAGTGTGCGCCAGATAAAACGACTTTACAATGCAGGCCTTGAGTTAGAGGGCGTGCTGCTCACAATGTATGATGCAAGACTTAATCTTACACAGCAGGTAGTAGAGGAAATTAAGAAATTCTTTGCAAATAAACTCTACGAAACCAAAATACCACGAGGTGTAAGACTTTCTGAGGCGCCGAGTTTTGGCATGCCCATACAGTATTATGATCGCAGATGTAAAGGCGCAAAGGCTTATGATGAGTTAGCGCGTGAGTTTTTAAAGCGCAATACACGACGTTTTTAATAGGGAGAGATGAAAATGCAGAATAAAAAAGGTGGACTTGGCAGAGGACTTGATGCATTGTTCAACGATAATGCAACCGACAGAAATGATCTTATACAGGTAAAACTTATAGATATTGAACCCAACAAGGAACAACCGCGTAAAGATTTTGATGAAAAAGCACTTGCAGAACTCTCTGATAGTATAAAAGAGCACGGTTTACTGCAACCGATTATTGTAAAACCGCTTACAAATGGTACATACAGAATAATTGCGGGTGAACGCCGTTGGCGTGCTAGCCGTATGGCAGGTCTTGATACCGTGCCGGTTATTATTAAAGATTTTGATGAAAAAGAGGTTATGGAGGTTGCGCTGATAGAGAATTTACAGCGTGAAGACCTTAATCCTGTTGAAGAAGCCATGGGTTATCGTGCGCTTATGGATACATTTGGTATGACACAAGAGCAAGTAGCGCAAAGGGTGGGTAAATCCCGCTCGGCAATAGCAAACGCTTTAAGATTGCTAACCTTAAGACCCCAAGAACTTGAATTGCTTAGAAACGGTAAGATTACGGCAGGTCACGCAAGAGCGTTGCTTGCGGCAGCAGATGCGCTAACACGTGAGCAAATGGCAGAAATGGCGGCAAACGGCGCTTCGGTACACGAACTTGAACGTATTGCACGTGCATCTCACCGCAGAAAAACTAATCGTGAGCCGTCGCTTTCCGGTAGCGGTTTTTACGCAGAGGTTGAACTTGCCCTTAAAGAAGCCTTGCACCGCAAGGTGAAGGTAACAAAACTCGGCGAGGACCATGGTGCAATTACAATAGAGTTCTATGGCGATGAAGAATTGCGCGATATAGCCGCAAAACTCGGTAAGATGTATTAAAAACAAAAAGGATGTTTCACGTGAAACATCCTTTTTTATTAAACTATTATATCTTCAAATGCTGCATTTATCAGTTTGGCGAGTGTTAGAGGATTTATTTCTATTTGTTTACCTACACGACCTGCGCTTACGTAAAAGGTATCAAAGTTGGTTGCAGTATTGTGAATTACAGTACGGAACGGCTTTTTCATACCGACAGGTGAGCAACCGCCGTGTATATATCCCGTAAGGGGCAGAAGTTCTTTTTGTTTAATCATTGCTATTGATTTTACGCCGACCGACTTAGCCGCCTTTTTTAAATCGAGCGTCTCGGCAACAGGCACACAAAATACAAAGGGGGTGCCGGTATTACTTACCGTAACTAATGTTTTAAACACCTTTTCACTGGGTTCGCCTAAAGTTGCGGCAATAACAACGCCTTCAACAATATCGGCAGAATACTCGTATGGTGTATACTGTATTTTCTTTTGGTCAAGAATTCGCATTACGTTTGTTTTTTCCATAATATCACCAAAGGTTTACATAATATAGATTATGTAAACTAATTAAACAGAAGATTGCAGAGGTCTGCGAGTTGGTCTAGGGTTAATTGTTCGCTACGCACCGTGTCAGATAGGTTGAGTTCTGAAAGGCACTCGCGTAATTTATCTTTAGAAACGCCTAAAGAGTTAGAAACGGTGTTTATAAGCGTTTTTCTTCTTTGTGCAAAGCATGCTTTGACAAATTTAAAAAATTTCTTTTCGTCTTTCAAGAAAATTGGCGCTTTATCTCTTATTTTAAGTTGAATTACTGCCGAATCAACGTTTGGTGGCGGCATAAAACTTTCGCGTCCCACACCAAAAAGAATTTCGGCTTCGGCAAAATAACTTACTGCAACCGTAACGGCACCTGCCTGTCGTGAACCCACCGTAGCGCATAGGCGTTCGCCGGCTTCTTTTTGTACCATAACGGTTATTGAGTCAATGGGTAGTTTGCTTTCAAGCAACTGCATAATTATTGGTGAAGTTATATAGTAGGGTAGATTTGCGCAGACGCAAACCCTTTTACAATCGGCAAATTCCTCATTAATAATGCTAAGAAGGTCTAATTTCATGGCATCGCCAAAAATCACTTTAATATTATTAAATTCGGCCAGAGTTTTAGGTAAAATCTTTTTAAGTCTTTCGTCAAGTTCAATGGCTACAACCTTTTTTGCATAGCGGCCCAATTCTTGGGTTAAAACACCAACACCGGGGCCGATTTCAATCACGCCCGTTTCCTTATCGCAGGCGGCTTCTGCCATAGCGGGGCAAACCGACGGGTCAATAAGAAAATTTTGACCTAATGATTTTTTAAACGAAAAGCCTTCGCTTTTTAACAATTTTTCAAGAGTATTTATATCGGCGAGATTCAACAACTTCACTCCCAAGTATTTAGTAATTCAATTATACGTCAAAGAAAAGTCTCTTGCAACAAAATTTTAGGTGACAAACCGAAAATAATATAGTATAATTAAAAAGATAAATAAATTTTGGAAGTGAATATAATGAATATTGAGTGTTATAACGCGATTATAGCCGAAATGCAGGTTTTACTTGATGGACAAAAATTTGTTAAAGACGGCGAAATTTTTAAAAATGAAAACAAGGCGGTAAAGGTTTTCTATGATGAGGACCGCAAGACCGTCAATCTTGCCGTTGCCGATGTAAGCGAAGATGGCATTGGTGATTTTGCTACAGTTAACAGTTGGCTTTTTGGTGATGATCAGGGACCCAAGGACGCTACAAGTGTAGGTGTTGACTTTGCCGATACTTTAAGAGGCGAACTTGGCATTAAAAAGGCTTCAAGAAGTGTTGCCAACAACATTGCCTTACCTACGTCTGAAAAGGGTGATTCAATCACCTTGACAACCCTCACCCAAAAACTTTTGGCAATATATCCGCAGTACAAGGATACCTATAAGGAAGAGGTTGCCAAGTACGGCAAATTCTTATTTATTGATTTTTACACACGCTATTTTATACCTGAAATAAAGGCTTTAATTGCAGGCGGTGAGGCTAATCGCAAACAACTTAAAAAGGTGTTTGATATGCTGGATGAAATCTACGTTCAGGGCGATTCGGCGGCAACCGATGCAGTTGTTATGGTAATTGCTGCGGCAATTTATGGCGATGAAAAGGCTATTGAAACCGCTAACAATCAAATGGGTGAAAATACCCATATGAAAATTTCGGTTAAAGAGATGTTAGCACAAATTAAATCCAACAAGAAGTTAGCAGCCGCACTTATAAAATAAAAAAAGAAACCGACTGTGTATGCAGTCGGTTTTTAATGTGGAGAAAATGATTAAGATTAAAGATTACATTGGGGACGCCGACCTTTATAAAAAAATGGCAAAAATTGCAATACCTATTTCGCTTCAGTCACTTATAACGGTAGGCATTAATTTAATGGATACCGTTATGCTGAGTAGTATGGGCGATGCTCAGTTATCGGCATCATCACTTGCAACGCAATTTATAAATATTTTTCATATTTGCTGTATGGGTATAGGTATGGGCGCATCGGTTTTGACGTCGCGCTTTTGGGGCATGAAAAGCATTGATTCGCTTAAAAAGGCAATAACCATAATGCTTAGGTTTTGCTTTATTTTTAGCCTTGTTTTTACCGTTGCAACTATTGTTGCGCCGGCGCTTATTATGAAAATTTATACTACAGAAACTGAAATTATCGGTTTTGGTGCAACCTATCTTAAATGGATGATACCGACCTATTTTTGCCTTGGCTTTTCTCTAACCTGTACAATAGTACTTAGAAGTGTCGGGCAAGTAAAGATACCGCTTATTTGCTCAATATCGGCGTTTTTTATTAACGTATTTTTTAACTGGGTGTTTATTTTTGGTAAACTTGGTGCACCGCGTATGGAAATTGCAGGTGCGGCACTTGGCACGCTTATCGCCCGTGTTTTTGAGATTGTATTTATTTGCGGATACTTCTTCTTTTTTGATAAACGGATTAGGTACCGCATAAAAGATTTAACCCTTAAATGCCGTTCAATGCTTGGTGAATATATAAAAATTAGCATACCCGTGCTTATAAGTGATGCCCTTTTGGCGCTTGGAAACAATGCCGTCGCAATGGTTATGGGACGCATAGGTGCTGCATTTGTTGCCGCTAATAGTGTTACTATGGTAGTACAGCAATTAAGTTCGGTACTAACCCAAGGCATTGCTAATGCAAGCGGAATTATAACGGGGCACACAATGGGTCAGGGTGACCGCGACAAGGCGCAAAAACAAGGTTATGCGTTTTTGTTTATGGGTTTTGTAATAGGCGGTTTAGCGGCACTCGTGATCTTCTTATTACGCGATCCTGTTATTGCATTTTATGACGTTTCGCCCGAAGCAAAAATCATCGCCAAATCATTAATGAATGCAATATTATTCATAATAATTTTCCAGGCAATGAATTCAATTTTAACCAAAGGCGTTTTACGTGCAGGTGGCGACACGCGGTTTTTGATGCTCGGTGATATACTATTTTTGTGGATAGCGTCAATACCGCTTGGGGCTATTGCAGGTCTGGTACTACACCTACCGTCATTTTGGATATACACGTTTTTAAAAATTGACCAAATAATTAAATGTATTTGGTGTTTCTTCCGCCTAAAAAGCGGTAAGTGGCTTAAAAATATAAAACCCGCAGGGGAAGAATAAAAGAAAAAAGAAGCACGAAAATTTGTGCTTCTTTTTTTATCTAATATTGAAAAAAACGGGACGTCGTGGCGCCGTCCCCTACGATAGCAGCTTGTGGTGCTATCAGCAAAAGAGGGAACTTAGACGAAATCATATACTATTTAACCGTAAAATAACTCAAAATCGTATCGGTTTTGTCTGTCTGAAGCGAACAAATCGTAACAGTTGCAAGGTAATTGCTTTTTCTAAAGGTGAAAGTATCTGCATAAAAATCAATGCCTTGAATTTTTGCGGTAAGCTTTAATCCATCAAATTCCTTACCATCAACTTTTATTTTTTGGTACTCGACATTGGTGTCGGTATAGCCCATATTTTCATAGGTTTGTTTAATTGTGTCAATTTGCGCTTCAAGTGTTTGTTTTATATCAAGGTTTATCATCTGAACAGCGCTCAGCTTTTCAAGATTTATATTTATATTGCTGCCTTCTGTTTGATATGTGGCACACATATCATAAATAATGTTTGCATTTTTAAGACGTTCAGCAATATCTTCATCAACAATAGTTCCAACAATGTTGTTAAGTTCTAAAATTTGTTCATCCGTATAAAATACCCATTCGGCAGGCAAGGTGCAGCTTATTCCCAAAAAATCATTATTATATGTATTGTTTGTAGCCTTACCTAATGAAAATTCAGGTTCATTTTCATTTTCGTTTTGGCTTGGGCTTCCGCTGGCTATATCGCCGCGCACATCGTCAGTTCCGTTACCGCCGAAGCAACCGCAAAGGCTAGCAAGCAAAACAACTGCTAAAAATAAACATAAGAATTTTTTCATAAAATCATCTCCTCTCATGTAAACTATAGCATACAAATAAATGGAAGTCAAGATTTTCACGTAGATGGATTGTGCGTAAAAATCCCTCTGCCAATTACTCAGCAGAGGGATAAATTTGCTTTATAAACCTAATTACTTAGATTCCTTAATTGCAGCCTGTCTTGCTATCCGCAAAAGAGGGAAACTCATCTCTTTTTATAAACAACAAGTTCTGGGTTTTCACCGTTTTCTTCGTATGTGTAGACGAGCAAAAAGTCCATATTTGCCACAATTCCGAAACAACGGTCACCGCCAAATGCACATTCTAACTGACTGCCGAGGTAAGTGGCATTATCTTGGAGAAATTTCACCATTTGTCCGTTCGGCAAACGGTATTCCAAATTGACAAAACTGCCTGGCAAGACACTCAGGTTTTCGACTTTTGGTAAACCTTCAATATGAAACAAGGTGTTTAATTCGTGAATAAGTTGCTTTTTAAATTCTTCGAACTTTTCCTTACCGCCGAGTTCTTTGTATTTCTCAAAAAAGTCAAGAGTGTATTCGCCGTCGGCGTAGCACCATCCGCAATAGTTTTCGTTAAGTGCGCCGTCTTTTTCGTGGCTGATATTACTGTCATCAATAGGCATTCCGCAACACGCGCATACAAGTTGTCTCGGTGAGCCAAGAAGTGTATTAATAGAAACGTCAAAAAGTTCTGATAGGAGTTTAAGCGTTTCCGTATTGGGTATCGTTTCGCCGTTCTCCCAACGGGAAACTGCCTGACGGGTTACAAACACTTTCTCCGCAAGTTCGTCTTGGGATAGTCCTTTCCTCGTTCTAAGTTCAAGAATAATATCTTTTGTTTCCATAGCATTATCACCTCAATACCTATTATATCGTAAGAGTTCCCAAAAACAAGCAACCACCTGTTGCCATAAAAAATCCGCCCGAAGAAATTCGGACGGATAATTTTTGCTCTATAAATCTAATTACTTAGATTCTTTGATTGCAGCTTGTGGTGCAGTACAACGTGCGATAAAATTATAAGACAGACTTTATATTATTCTGACGTAGCAACGGCGATAAATCGCTCGTTATTATCATTTACTGCGCAGCAGAAGTGGAAGTTTATCACGGGTTGTGTCCTTTAAAAAATTTTATCTTTTACCAAAGGGGAACGGCGGCGGAGGGGGGAAGTCACTTTTGAGTTCGGGCGGGTTTTGGTAACGAGCCGCCTGGGTTGAGAACAACTTATGGTATTTACCTTTTAGTTGCATAAGTTCTAAATGGGTGCCGTACTCGGCAACGGTGCCGTTTTCGAGTACGACGATTTTATCTGCGGTTGTCGCACTTGAGAGTCGGTGTGAAACAAATACACTTGTTTTGCCGTTGCGAAGCATATCGAATTGCTTATAAATTTCTTGCTCTGCGATGGCGTCAAGTGATGCTGTCGGTTCATCAAGAATAAGTATATCGGCATCGGCATAAAATGCACGGGCTACCGATAACTTCTGCCATTGACCGATAGAAAGTTCGGTGCCGTCACTTTCGAAATATCTTGTAAGTGCCGTATCATATCCCTGTGGTAACTTTGCAATAAATTCATGTGCACCGGCGTGTGTAGCCGCATCGGTTACCGATTGTTCCGTTTTAAGTTTTTCAATATCACCAAACGCAATATTATCGGCGGTTGACTCGGCATACTTGCCGAAATCTTGGAAAATAATGCCGTAAAGTTTATAAAGCGCGGTGGTATCATATTCACGGATATCTCTGCCATCAAGTTCAATAACGCCCTCAGTTGGGTCGTAGAGACGGGTGATTAGCTTAATAAGTGTGGTTTTGCCGGCGCCGTTAAGGCCTACAAGCGCTACTGTTTCGCCTGCCTCAAGGGTTAGATTTATATTATGAATTACGTCGCGTTTAGCACCGGGATATCTGAAAGAAACGTTTTTAAGCTCAATTTTATGACCACATCGGGTGGTTGGCTTTATAGCGTTTTCTATAGTCGGTTTTATGGTTTGTTTTTCATCCATAAATAAAATCATATTATCAATGAAAAGTGAGCCTTCGTAGATATTTGACGTGGTTGAAATAACCATTGTGAGCGCTACCGAAATGGCATTGAGTGCGCCTGTGTACACTGTGTAGTCTGAAATTTGAGTTACGTTTGTCGCTATCATATAAAAGAGTATAGCGTTCATAATCGTCGTACAGAGGGACAGCGAAAGATTCCACACACTTTCTTGAGTGATAAGCTTTTTTAACCCCTTAAAATAGCCGCGAAAGACGTCGTTAAATTTACCTATCAGTAAATCCGAAAGGTTAAAAAGGCGAATCTCTTTAACCATATCTTTGTTAACAAGCATATCGCTGTAATAATTCATCTTGCGGCGGTCTTTTGAGCGGCGGAACATAAACAAAAAGTTTTTTCTTCTGAAACGGAACGAAACAATGGCGTTAAGTAGCGTAAAGGCAAGAAAGCCTACAAAGAAGATGATGCTTGTTTTGGGTAATGCGCGAATAACAACGCCCAGCACCGTAAAATAACTCACCATAGAAATAATTTTTGAAATAAGGTCAAATGATGAACGTAAGATATTTATGGGGCGCACGCCTGCTTCGCGGTTGGCATTTTCAAGACGCTCGTAAAAATCGGGCATATCAAATGAAGCAAGGTCAACCGTTTTGGCTTTGTGCATTATTTTGTTTTTAACGTGGTTGGTAACCTTTTCACCCGTTATACGTGTAACGGTGTTATACAAACTGTCGGTTAAGGTGTTTAAAAACATAAAACCGAACTGTAAAACAAGCGGGATAACAAGGTCAACCCTTGCTGTAAAACTCTGCACAACCTTTTCAAGCAAATGTGCAGAAATAAAGGTGCCTACAAGCGGCATAATACCGTTGTATATCGTCATAAACAGCATAAAGATAAGCAGTAAAGGTTGCGCTTCCCATACCAATTTAAAGATATAGAAAAGTCGGCTAAGTGTACCGCCGATGGTCTTTTTTAGATAAGACGGCACCTCACGTATACTTTTTGGTGGCGGTGTTTTTAATCGGTCATTTTTTTCTGATGGTGGCGGACCGTATAACATCATTTTTTATGTCACCTCACTAAATTTTATTCGACAGTGCGGTAATAAAGTCCGCGGGTATATTCACTTTTAGGTGCGCTTTTGTTTTGGTATGCGGTTATGGTGTCGCGTACGTCCTGTGGCGTTTCGTCGGTAAAGTAAAGGGTAATAAAATCAAATCCGGTTAATTCATCCATACGGTCGGCAAGATAAATGGGACGAGAATTAAGAAGTTCACTGTATCCATCACGGCAACGCACGGGGAACTTTATACCCTTGCGATCGGTCAAATATTGGTTACGACCGCATTCTTTACAATTCATACCATTTTTAATAGGGCAATTTACCATTAACATAAGCGGTAGTTTGCCGTAGGCGATAATGCCTTTTTGTGCCGAGGTGTTTATTTTTTTTGCACCGATAAGTTGAAGCTCAGGGGATAACGTCAAACGCGCACACCCGATATCCTCAAGATAGGCAGCCGTTTCGCTATTATAGATATTAAATGAATAGTTAGCGGCAATTTTAAAACCTAAACTTTTTGCGATATCAAATTGCGCTACGTTTGAACATATCGCGCCGCAAAAACCAAATTCTTTAAAACGTACAAGTAGTTCATTTATCTCGTCCTTCTTTATCCATCGCGGAAGTTCCACCCATTTTTCTGCATTTTGAGGCAGAGTTACTGACGAAACGTCGCAGTCGTAGGGTAGAGAAAAAGCGGTTATAAAATCACTGTTATCCGGTATTTGTGTTACATTGTCAAATCGGCAAAAAATAGATGGCGTTACGTTATTTATTTTACTATTAACAACGTTTATGAAAGACTGAACGTCTTTTTTATCACTTGTTGCGCGCAAAACACACAAATTTTCAATACATTCACGGCGTAATGCATTGATAGTTGAGGCGCTAACCGATAGTTGTTCGCCAATTTTACATTCAAGGTTTTGTAGTAAAAACGGTGTGCCACCGAGTTTTGAGAGTGATTTCGTTACGCTCTCATTATCAATGCTGCGATTTATTGCCTTTTCCGGTATTGGGCCCACGGCGGTAGCGGTATTTTGCCCGTCGGTAAGGGTAAGGCGAATCGGCGAGCTGTCCAAAATTTCAATTTCGCCGCTAATTTTTATACTTTGTCGCTCGTTACGGTAGAGTGAATGAATACTTGAGAGTACGTCTTTAGCCGATAAAACATCATCTTTGGTGCGTATGCCAAACATATCTTTACCTAATTTACCTAAAAAATATCCGTCGGTAAAACCCGAGCGCGAAAAAATACTGTTAAGCATTAAGTGTAGGTCAACATCGCTATCGGTTTTATAAAGTGTGTTGCGTAGTGCAGCGGTTGCCGCGGCCACGTACTCGGGTCGCTTCATACGGCCTTCAATTTTAAAAGAATCAACACCAATTTGCGTAAGTTCTTCAAGGTGGGATGAAAGGCTTAAATCTTTAAGACTTAAATCGTAGCCATTGCCACCGTCTGCGGCAAAGGGCAAACGACAAGGACCGGCACAAAGGCCTCTGTTGCCGCTTCTGCCGCCAAGCATGGAACTTAAAAGGCATTGACCTGAGACCGACATACAGTGTGCGCCATGCACAAATACTTCAATTTCAACGCCTTCTTTGTGTGCGGCAACACAAATTTCTTTTATTGTTTCCTTGCTTAACTCACGTGCCAAAACAACCCTTTTAATGCCAAGTTTTTTAATAAAAGGTATTGCTGATGCAGTGTGTACCGTCATTTGTGTTGAAGCGTGAAGTGCAAGATTTGGTAGGTGCTTATTTAGCAATGAAATAAGACCAATATCGGCAACTATTACGGCATCAACACCAAAGAGGTATGCCTTTTTGGCAAGTTCAAATGCGTCGGTCAGTTCATTATCCGATAAAATGATATTAAGGGTTAAGAAAACCTTAACCCCTCGTATATGACAGTATTCAATAGCCTCTTTTAAATCAAGTTCACCGAAGTTATCGGCGTTTCTTCTCGCATTAAATTCTTTAGCACCCAAGTAAACAGCATCGGCGCCGCTTCTTACAGCGGCAATAAGCATTTCTTTACTTCCAACGGGTGCAAGAATTTCGGGCATGCGCGTAATGTTCATTGTTTTTCTCCGTCCAAATTAGAATGGCAGGTCTCCGTTTTCATCAAAAGGTATACTTTCTTGGTTATCAAAAAATTCTTCGTCATCTTCTTCAAAAACGGGTGCAGTGTCTTCCTGCTCGTTATCTTCTGCAAAGATATCATCTGCGGGTACGGGTGTAACAGGTGCTACAACGGGTGCGATAATATTTTGTGATTCAAGGTACTTATCCAACATTCTGCGCGAAACCTCTGCATCCATTTTGGCGCATGCGGTCTCTTCTAAAAGACGTTTAATTTCAAGACGCAGATTTTCGCTTTCTGCTTCGGCTTTTTTAGCCTCATCAAGTGCTTCGAGTGCCGTCATAACGGCAGCCATTGTAGTAGATAAAAAGGGACTGCGAGCCTGAACGGTGTTCATTTTACGCTCAAGTTCACCGGCGATACGGCGGATGTATGCCTCATCATCCTCGCTTGAAATAGAATATTCAATGCCGCCAATTTTTAAACGAATATTATTAGCCACTGTCAGACACCTCCAAATTTACATTTTATATATACATTTTATAATATATGGGCGCAAAATTAAAGAGTTTTTTTAAAAAATTTGTCGTAAAAGGTAAAATTGCTTTACAAAAGGTGCAAAAGGATAATATAATAAAGTTATAGATTGATTGTAAGGATTGATAAAAATGAAATATTTAGTTGTACTTTGTGATGGTATGGCGGACACAAATGATAAAAATATCCTTGGTGGTAAAACACCTATGGAGTTGGCGAAGAAGCCTAATATGGATGCATTAGCGGCAAATGGTGAAGTAGGTATGTGCAAGACGGTTGCTGATGGTTTAAAACCCGGTAGTGACGTTGCCAACCTCACCGTTATGGGCTACGATCCCGCTGTGTGTTATACCGGTCGTTCACCGCTTGAGGCTGCAAGCATCGGTGTAGAACTGACCGATACCGACGTTGCGCTACGTTGTAATATTGTAACTTTATCTGATGAAGAAAATTATGAAGATAAAACGATGGTGGACTATTGTGCCGGTGATATTTCAACCGAAGAAGCGCGCGAAATCATTAAAACCGTACAAGAACATTTTGGTAATGATATTTATAAATTCTATCCAGGTGTCGCATACAGACACTGTCTTATTGTAAATGGCGGCACAACAGAACTCGGTAATATGACGCCGCCCCACGATATAAGCGGTAGAGTTATAGGTGATTATTTAAGCGATAACGAAAATGCCGCACCTCTTATTGAACTTATGAAAAAGAGTTACGAGGTGCTTAAAGATCACCCCGTTAATTTAGAAAGAATTAAAAGGGGCGAGCGTCCTGCCAACTCCATTTGGCTTTGGGGTGAGGGTAAGAAACCGAGTCTTGAAAATTTCAAGGAAAAATTCCAAATTAGCGGTACCATTATATCTGCGGTTGACCTGCTTAAAGGCATCGGTATTTGTGCCGAGATGACTGTGCCCGAGGTTGAGGGCGCAACAGGTTATTTAGATACTAATTTTGACGGTAAGGTAGAGGCGGCAAAGAAAGCTTTTGCAGATGGTAGTGACCTTGTGTATCTGCATTTTGAGGCACCTGATGAGTGCGGCCACCGCGGTGAAGCCGAAAATAAGGTAAAGGCCATTGAGATAATTGATCAAAAGGTAGTAGGACCGATGAAAGATTATCTCGCTACACTTGGCGACTTCCGCATACTTATTATGCCCGACCACCCAACACCGCTAAACACTAAAACACATTCGGCAAAACCTGTGCCGTATCTTATATATGATAGCACAAAGGCGCTTGGTGGCGTTGCTACGTTTACCGAGCAAACGGCAGAGAGCACAGGCGTTTACGTTGAACACGGCCCCGATATTATGAAAAAATTGATTGGAGCATTATAATGGCAAAACGCGATTTTGAAAAGGCAGAAAGAGAAAAGGCGCAAATTATTGAGCATTTTAAAAAGCAAAGAAGAAAACTTGCGCTTATTTTCTGGCCTTGTGACATAGCGGCGGTTATAATAGCGGCAATTGTTGTAAGAGTTTTGACCGACGGTGCAAATTTTGTGCAGTGGTTTATTTTGGCGCTGCTTTTTGTGCTTGTTTTCCCAATAACGATGTATTCAAAAAAGATGACCCAACTTAAAAAAACCGAGCAAAAACAGATAAATTTAGCCCAGCAAGATGTGTAAAAGTAAAACATTACCAAAATTCGACAGATTTTTTGGAAAGAAGACGCTATAATTTAAATAGCGTCTTTTTTATATGCGTAAATTTGTAAAATGAAAATGGAGGAGAAAAAATGAAAAAAAGGATTTTAGCTGTTATATTAGCATTGGCAATGCTGATGGGTGCATGCCCGCTTGAATCTCTTGCCTATGCACAAGAGGCGATAGCAACGGCTTTTGCCAAAACGGTAGAGGACAACCCCAATGCGCAAGAAACAGTTAATGATGAAGTTTTCATTATCGGCGAAGATGAAAGTCGCCGAGATGAAACAACAAAGCACTACATTTTAAGCAACGGCAACCGAAAAGCCGTTAAATACTCACAGCCGGTACATTATAAAAATAACGGCAAATGGGTGGATATTGACAACACGCTTGAATATGACGAAACAACCAACGAATACACCAACAAAGCAAATTCGTTTAAGGTTAATTTCAATAAAAATTCAGGTAGCGAAAAATTATTTGCCATTGAAAATAACGGCTACACAATGTCTTGGAAATACAAGTCAAATTCGAGCAATAGGTCGGCAGTTAACGGTAAACCGCAGGCAAAAAAGAGTGAAAATCTTAACGGATTTGAAAAATACACCGAAAAGGTTAACAGCAAGATAAAATATGAGGGCTTTGAAGAAAAAAGCACGCTCGAGTATGTTGTAACCGCTACGGGTGTTAAAGAAAACATAATTCTACAGTCGGCTGACTGTAAAAACGAATTTACATTCGAGGTTAAAGCCGACGGTTTAACGCTTATAAAAAACAAAGACGGCAGCATTACAGCAGCATCAAAAGAAAACGAAGAAATATTTTATATTCCGGCGCCATTTATGTATGATGCAAACGGTGAAGAATCATATGACGTTGAATATAAAATAGAAGCTAAAAATAAAAAATACATATTAACACTTGTAGCTGATAGAACTTGGCTTGACGATACGGATAGAGCTTATCCCGTAACCATTGACCCTGTTGTTGAAACGAGTCAGAAAAAATCTACAATTGCCTCAACTTTTGTTTGTAGTAAGCAACCAAGCAAAAATTTTGGCGGTGTTGGTGACGCATATATTGGTGTTGAATCAGCGAATTACGGAATTTGCCGTTCGCTATTTAAAACTACATTACCAAGCTTAAACAAGGGCGATATGGTCGTTGGTGCATATATGGGGCTTTATGTGCATAATAACAGTTTTTATGCAGACAGCACACCCGACAAACAAATTAATGCACATGCCATAACTAAATCGTGGAATGAAACAAGCGTAACTTGGAATTCAGACGTTACGTTTGATAGTGTTGTATTGGACTATAATTACATAAAACGAAGCGACACTAACGGCTCGCTTTGGTTAAAACAGTTTGATATAACACGAACAGTTAAAGACTGGTATGAGGGTACTTCTACCAACTATGGCATTATGATTAAGGCGGCTGCAGAGACGGGCAACAACGCTGACATTGCGGCACGCTCATGCTTCTGGACAGAAGATCAAGAAGGTAAAGAATCTTATTATCCTTATATTGTTATTGAATATCGCAACAACAAGGGTTTAGAAGATTATTGGAGCTACACTACCGCAGGTGCCGAAGACGCAGGAACTGCATATATTAATGATTTTACAGGCAACCTTGTGTTTGCAAACACAATTTCGGGTATTAGCAGCGAATTAGGTGCTTTGGCTATCCAATTTGTATATAATGGATATGCCGCAGGTACAAAATACGTTGCGGCAAAGGGCAACAATATGACAACTACGATTGGACAAGGTTGGAGCCTTAATGTTTTGCAAACCGTTAGACCATCGAGCGTTTATGGATTGAGTGGTACTAATGCTTCTAATTACCCTTATGTATATGCTGATAGTGATGGCACTGAACACTATTTTTATAAAGATACTTCATCGGGTACAACAAAATATGTTGATGAGGATGGTTTAGGCCTTACACTCGCTTTAGGTACAAGCTCTGTAAATTGGAAATACCGTATTACAGATAAAGCGGATAATAAATATTATTTTAACTCTGTAGGTAATCTTTACGTAATTAAAGATGCTAACGGAAATGAACAACTTAGAGCTACCTATGATTCAACTAACAAAAAGATTTTAACCGTAAAAGATGCATCGTGCAGGACATATACATTTACCTATAACGGCGATTACATAACCAAAATTACCGACCCGTCTTCAAGAGAAACCACATTCTATTATGGTGGCGTTGGTAGGTTGACAACAGTAACTTATCCAAACGGTAGTTATGTTCAGTATGAATATGACAGCGATAAGTGCTTGTCAAAAGCAGTAGCCAGTAGCGGATATACCATTGAATTTACCTATACAGCAGGTTCAAAAGGCAAAAGAGTTGCTAGTGTTTTTGAAAAAGGCGGAACTACCGAGAACCCCGGTTCTGAAGATGGTCAGATGATAACCTTTGACAGAGCACAATATAATACAACCATTATTCGCACTGCCGGTTTGGATGGTATACACAATAGCGAGGATGCAAATTGCGGTGCAGATGATATTATAACAGTTCTTCAGTTTGATAATGCAGGTCGCACCGTTTCACAACAACTGCGTTATGGCGACGGCAAAGAAATAGGTGCAGGTGCATACTCGTATACCTCTGCGAGTGACGATACCTCTACACTTGGCTCCAAAAACAAAATTTCATCTAGTGCCTCGCTTGGTAAGAATGTTGCAAACCTTTTAACAGGAGGTAACGGTGAGGATGCAAGCCTGTGGGAAAGTGTGATTTCAGATACCATCACAGGCACAACAACGGCGGTGAGCACAGAAAAGTATATGGGTGCAAAATCGCTGGAAATTAAAAACACAGCTTTGACGGACGGTGGTGTTAGCTTTTTCAGACAAAGGGTTAATAAATTTGAGATTGGCAAAAAATATACCCTTTCGGCATACGTTAAAACGGTTGACCTTGCAAGTGTTGACGGTATAGTATCGCCGGACGACTATAAAGGCGCGTATATTCAGGTTAATGCCTGCGATTCGACGGGCACAGCAATAAGAGAAGCATATTCCGAATTATTAACTGAGGACACCGATACGGAAATTAACAACGGCTTCAGAAGATTGTCGGCAACCATAGAAATTCCCGAAAACACGACACAAATAAGGGTTTATGTGGCAATAAGGGATATGATAGGCTCTGCGTACTTTGACTGCATTCAGCTTGAAGAGGGCGAGCTTGCAAGCACCTATAATATGCTTGAAAATGCAAGTTTTGAAACGGCATCAAGCGGCTTGCCAACAAAATGGACGGTAAAAAATATAACCTACAGTGTGTCGGACGGCACCATTACTCAGGGTGTTAACGGAAGATCCAAGAAGGAAGGCGCAAACTCTATGCGTATTCTTGGCTCGGCAAGCACACAAAAGCACGTTTACCAAAGAGTACCCGTTGAGCCCAATAAAAACGATACATATATTGTAAGTGGTTGGGCAAATGCGTACGCTGTCAGCGACGCCCTTCATTCGTCATATTTCGATATTTGCCCAGAGGTTAAATATACAAAAACCGATGCAAGTGGAACCAAGACTACGGTTTATCAGAAAAAGCCTGCCGCAAAGTTCAACCCTGCGATAACGGGTTGGCAATATACCGCCACTTCATTCTCACTCGCATATACGGGCGCTGAATCGGGCTGCACCTATACGCCCGAATTGGTTACCGTAATAGTAAGATATTACAATCAGGCAAACAGGGGTTACTTTGACCACATTATGCTTTGCAAGGAGCCTGCATCAACCTACACATACGATAATGACGGCAACCCTGTTTCTGTAGCTGCAAACGGTGAGCAGAGCACAAATTCGGTATATGATGATAACAACGACCTTGTTTCATATACCGATACTTTAGGCAATAAAACTACGATGGTATATAATGATTATCATCAGTTGTTACGCGCGAAATCACCGCGTGGTGTATATACTGCTAACGGCTATAACGATAACGGCACATATAGAGCGAGTGAACTTAGAAACAAAGAGACTACCTCGGCATCTACCATAGTTATAAGAACTCATCAGGATTATCATACCGATGATACAAGCACCGCGGTAAAAGAAAATGCCTATGTAAAATCGGTTTATGACGAGCACGGCAGAGCGGCGGCAACCTATACCTATGACTATGCCTCAGGTGCCGTAACCTCGGTTACCGATGCAAAAGGTACTGTTACAACCAACGCTTATAACAGTGATTTCACATTGTTAAATTCCGTTCAAACAGGTAACAGCACCGTTTCTTATACCTATAAAGAGGGTAGCAGTATAGTAACCTCAATCCTGTTTGGCTTGGAATCTTACGGTGAACAATACAGCTTTGAGTACGATAATTTCGGTAAAGTAACCACCACTAAGGTGGGTAATACCGCCCTTGCAACCAATACCTATGCACCAAAAAACGGGCCACTTACCTTGACAACCTACGGTAACGGTGATACAATAGGCTATAGATACAATCGTTTAGGTCTTGTTGACCAAACTGTACGTACCGACGGCGATAATACAAGAACATTTAATTGGGCGTATTCGTCGGTAGGCGTGTTATTAAGTCATACTGATAGCGTAAATAACCGCAAGTATAATTACGACTATGATTCATTGGGCAGACTTATCCGCCAAGAAATTCGCACACAGGATAATTCAAGTCATATCGGCTTTGTTGAACAGGGCTATGATTTACGCAACAACGTAAATAAACTTATATTAAATATTGGTAGCAATACCATTAAACAAACATACAGTTATTCGGCATATAGTAAAAACGATGCCGACGGCAATGCTATTGCAAATAGTTCTGCAAGTTATGCTAAGGATAATCTGCCAACGTTATATCAGATAGCTTCAACAAGATATGCTACATATAATTACGACTCGGTAAACAGGCTGAATAAACGTACGCTTTCAACAGACCGACCTATATACAATAACTATGCATACTGGTTGTCTGATAGAAATGCTACCAGCACGTACGACACCGTTGACCTTTACAGAACGCATCAGTTACTGCGCGAAATTGTAGATAACACAGCGTATGACTACACCTATGATGTTTCGGGTAATATAACTGCTATAACAAAGGCGCAAAGAGCCGAAACAAATACCGATGCAATAGGTATTACAGGCTCGGCAGAATACCGTTCATACGCTTACGATAACCTAAATCAGTTAATACGTGAGAATAACGCTACCAATAACAAAACAACGACATTCTCTTAT
>JAFSDK010000047.1 GCA_017436255.1 Clostridia bacterium | reverse complement strand
TCATCGTCATCATCGTCATCATCATTACTTACAGAAAAAATATCCAAGGGCTCTGCCTGTTCAACGTTAACAACAAAACCTGCCTGAGCCGGTTCTTCTACTACTTCATCGGCTACAACAATAGGTTCCTCTACTGCTATTTCTTCTGCTGCAAACGCTTCCTCAATGGGTGAAGCCTCGGCTACAGGCACAAACTGTTTCATATCAGGTATCTCATCAATAACCAAAGCAACAGCTTCTGCTGCACTTTCGGCATCCATTGCAATATTATCAGGAATTTTAGCTATAAGTTCTATATGCTTTTTATACTGCTCCATAAGGTCGTTTTTAAATGCAGCAACCTCAATTTTAATACGGTTAAAAAGTGCCTGTTGACGTCTCACCACATCAGCAGTAGCCGATTCTATAGCTTCTTTTTTCTTAAGTGCCGTCTCATTTTCTGCCTCTAATTTTTGCTCTGCCAACTGTTTTTTCTCGTTAAACTTAGCATCAAAATTATAAAGCATTGCCTTTGCTTCATCGGTCGCCTTTTCGGCATTAGCCTTTGCCTCTAACAAAATAGCATCTGCCTGAAGTCGAGCATCACTTACAATCTTATCTGCCAATTGTTGTGCACTAATAAGAACGTTTTGAAGCGAACCTTGAGAATCCTTTAACTGAGCAATTTCTGTGGTTAATTCGTCAATCTTAGCCTGTGTATTTTTTGAAGATGCTTCGTAATTACGAAACTGCTCTTCTACGCTATCAAGAAAAGCATCTACCTCTTCTTGTTTGTAGCCTCCCATAGCCTTTGCGAATTTTACATCCCTTACGTCATTTGCACTTATCATAAAAAATCCTCCAAAAATAAAATTAAACGTACTTTTCAGTAATAAGAACGACTCTACCCTTTCGTGTTATACCATCGGTCGATAAAATATTAAATCTACCATAACCACGCACCGTAAGGCGGTCACCAACACTTAGTTGCTTGGTTCCTTTTTCGGTAATAACCGAATTTACCATTACCATACCGTCACGCAAGATTTCTTCAGCACCATTTCTTGAAACGTTACATAGTGCCGAAATAATGCAATCAAGCCTAAGTGAAGCCACGGTATTGGTTTGTGTTATTTTTTGCGATGCGGCAGGTAACGGATTACACGCTCCTTCATTAAGCGCAACACCTACCCTGCCTATCGTTTGTATCTGCGTTAAAACGTATCTTACGATATCTTTCGTCAAAAAAACAACCGCCACACCATTTCCTATAAGTATATCTCCAACCGTTTCTCGCTTAATGCCAATCGACATAAGCGCACCCAAAAAGTCTTTATGTGCCAAAATATCGCTTTTGCGATACCTAAATGTTATGGCTGAAATAGGAAACTCTATATCCTGCCTATCCATCCAATCAGGACATACGCATAACATAACACGCTCGGCATCATCAAATCCACCGTACAGAAAGGCTCTGTTGCCCGCCGTTACAATTGCCGTCGATGCCTCCTCGGGACGCAAAAATCCTAAAAAGGATGGTACCGCATCCACTTCGGCGCGGTAAAGCATATCCTTAACGCGTGAAATAATTATATCGCGTTCCATTATTTAGCGGTCATAATCTTCCATTATCAATTCGCCCATAATATCAACGTCGCCCGGTACTATCATAAACGTACTGTTAGCAACCTTACGAATACTACCCTTATTGGCGTAGGTAACACCGCTTATAAAGTCAATAATTCTTCTTGACGTTTCACGATTTGCAACTTCAAGGTTAAGAACAACGCTCTTTTTAGCGTTAAGGTGGTCTGCAATCATGGTAACGTCGTCAAATTGATCGGGTTTAACAATTACTACTTGCATCTGTGTTTGACCATTCCCTCCATTTTTATTTTTACGCTCATCTCTAAAAATTGTAGGTTGTTTTTTCTTTTGAGGAGCCTCGTAGAAAGCCTCTTCATTTACGCCGTTGTCTTCTACTGTCTCTTCCTCATAGACTTCTTCACCTATGCCCATAAAGTTTTTAAGATTATTCCATGCACCCATCTTTTAAATCTCCTTTATTTACAAATTATAATTTCTTGCTCCAAAAAGTGCGGTACCTATTCTTACCATATTTGCACCGCATTCAACGGCTATATCATAGTCGTCCGACATACCCATAGAAAGTATCTCTATATTATTATATAATTTTTTGTCACGTATTTCAATAAACAGTTTATACATTTCGTCAAAATATTTTCGAGAATCTTCTTTTTTGTCACAAATTGGCGGAATTGTCATAAGTCCTTTAACATTTATACCCTTTATTCCCTGCATTTGGTCTATTGCCTCACATACCTGTTCGGGGTCAAAACCCGACTTGCTTTCTTCACCGCCAATATTTACTTCAACCAAAATATCGGTCACCACGCCCTTGTTAATTGACACCTTACCAATCTCTCGCGCAAGTTTTAAGGAATGCACAGACTGAATCAATTCAACCTTACCAACAATGTCTTTGACCTTGTTTGTTTGAAGATGTCCAATAAAATGGCGATGGGCCTTTTGGCTTACGGCATCGTTCTTTGATAAAAACTCCTGTACCCTGTTCTCGCCTACATATCCAATTCCTTGTTCAATAGCATAATTGATAAAATCGGCATCAACTGTTTTTGTCGCTGCAAGCACAACTATATCTTCATACTTGCGACCCGATTTTTTCGCCGACTCAGCTATATTCTTTTTAATTTCGGCATAATTTAAATCAAATCTGTCAGTCAATGATTTTTCCATCATAAATGTTTTTTCCTTTTACAATAATTTCATCATAAATTCTCAGTTGCCCCTCTTGAGCAATTTCTGCACATATTACAAAATCGTTATCCTTAGGGGAATAGATAATTTCAACCGGCACAAATGCGGCAGTCATTCCGCTTACGGCATAAACGCCTGTCTGCGAAACGGTCTTGGTAACTCCGTTTGAATCGGTCACCTGTACCTCTTTCATTCTTAACGCCTTATTGCTCACTTTAAGTCCGCTATAATTTTTCTTGACTATGGTCATAGCGCCGGTACGCATTGACGATAACTCGGCACTCATTTGCTGACAACTAAGTATTACAACCGCACGGTCTTTATCCTTTGACATATTAACCCTTTCAACCGTAACACTGATTTCAGGATTTGATTTAAGGTTAGTAAGCACCTTCAGATTTTCGCCAACCTTAAACTGCAAAGATTCGCTTATAGAAACCGATGCCGCTATATACCACGTATAATCTGATACAAGTTTGCCGATTACATCGCTCTTTTCGGTAGCATTAGGTTTTAGCGTGTCAAGAAATTCCGGAGTTAACGAGGTTAGTTTATCGGTTGTTAAAACCCCTTCATATCCATCAGTTGAAGATAAAAAATAACCCGATTTTTTAGCTAATACTTTGCCTTGTGGACTGCCAGCCGCAGCCTTTAACGAGTTATATTCAGCCTCAAGTGTACTTAACTGTTGGGAAAAATCTACCGCTTCACCCGTTGCAATCTGCTTGCGATTTATAAGATTTAGCAGTTCCGCTTTAGAAACGCCTATATTACCGTAATAACCTGTTGAGCAAGTGCTTATTATATCATTAAGATTATCAAAAATCTTGGCATTTATTGAATTAATATCTATTGCGTTAAGGTCGTTATATTCCTCAATTTCCTTAATGCTATCTATTTCTTTTTTAACAGCATCCATTTGAGATGCCGCAATTGATTGTGATTCGTTTGCATATATGTTAGCAATAACACCGCCCGAAGCTACCCTTTCGCTATCTTCAATTTCAAAATGCATTGCACCCGAAACCGAGTTTGTAATTAAAGATTCGTCACGTATAAGTATTCCTGTTACATGAATACCATCGGTAGCGGTATAATGAGTTACAATCTCGGTGCTGATAGGATTATAAAAAGTGGCATAAAGTTGATAAACCACAAAAACGACAAGCACGGTTATAACTACGCCAATACCGAATTTGCTTTTACCCATTTTTTATAACTCCTTTCGCAATCTGAATAGCCTTAGCAGTAACATCTTCATTGTCTTGATAAAGCCACTGTATATCTTGGTTTCGATTAAACCACGTAAGTTGGCGTTTAGCATAGCGGCGCGTCTGCATTTTCAGAGTCTCTACCGCCTCGTCAAACGTCTGCTCTCCACGCAAAAATTTATGCAGTTCTTTGTGGCCTATTGCCTGCATTGCGCCCTTACCAATAGGCAAATCAAGTGTGGTTTTAGCTTCATCTAAAAGTCCGTTAGAAAGCATATTATCAACACGCAAATTTATTCTTTCATACAATTTTTCACGATCTTGGTAGGTTACACCAAAAATTAGGGTGTCAAACTCACTACCCACACGTGAAAGTTCGTTTTGTGCCGAGAATGTAATTCCCGTAGTTTCATAAACTTCCAAAGCACGCAATATTCTGCGGCGGTTGTTAGGATGAAGTTTTGATGCGGTTATACGGTCTATCTCTGATAATCGGCGAAGCATTTCTTCAGCGCCTAATAATTCCATCTCTTTTTCAAGACGATTTCTAATCTCAAGATTATTATCTTGACTTGAAAATTCAATACCATCAATAAGTGAGTTTACATAAAGTCCTGTTCCACCTACCAATATAGGCATTTTACCGCGGTTATATATATCCTTTATTTTGTCTTTTGCTAGGTTTACATAATCTGCTACTGAAAACTCACTTCCGAGTTCTAAAAACTCTACAAGGTGATGTGGGATGCCCTCAGTTTCTTCCTTAGTCGGTGCGGCCGAGGCAATACTTATGCCCTTATATACCTGCATTGAATCCGCTGATACTACTTCGCCGTCGAAGGCCTTTGCTAACTCTATGCCAAGTTTTGTTTTACCTGATGCGGTTGGACCCACAACGGCAATAAGCGGAATCTTCTGCATTTTCTTTTCCTTTCTAACCGAGTCTACCGAACTGTTTTTCAAGTTCCTTTTTGGTTAATTTAAATGCTACGGGACGTCCGTGCGGACAGTACATTATATCACTACTGCCTAAAATTCTTTTAGCCAATACTTCGAGTTCTTTATCGGTGTTGTACTGACCGCCCTTAATAGCGGCCTTGCAAGCAACGGTATGGAATATATCATCCATTCTTTCAACGCCTGTAAAGTTACCCTGCATACATTTTTCGGCAATCTCGGTAAGCATTACGTTTATATCGCTACCTGTTAACATTGCAGGGATTGCCCTTACAACAACCGTACCATTGCCAAAATCATCAACGTCAAATCCGTATTTCATTAAACTTTCAAGATTTGCTACTATTGCCGAATACTCTTCCTTTGTGAGTTTTACGGTTAAGGGAACAAGTAAATCTTGAATTTCAATTTCTTGCTCACTTTTTAGTTGCTCATACAAAAGTCTTTCGTGGGCGGCGTGTTTATCGATAAAATAAACATCCTCACCACACTCTGCGATAATGTATGTATCAAAAGCATATCCGATATATCGAATAGGCTTTTCCTCAATAATTTCTTCTATTTTATCCTCTATAACCTCTACCGTTTGGGGCTTGGGTATTTCGACCTCTATATCCACATTTACGGGCGGTTTAGTCGGTGTCACTTCCCTTTTATAATCGCCAAAATTAGGTTTCGGGCTTTCAAATTGATACTGCGGTTTTTGAATAGGCGGCTGCTCCGTTTTTGCGGGTGCAGGCTCGCTACTTTTTATCGTATCAACATATTCTGTGAAAATTTTAGTCTGTTGCGCCTTAGGTGGTGTGGCGGGTGTGTATGGATTAAATGTAGGTTTAGCGTTAAGCTCGGGTCTTGTGTCGCCACGCATAAGTGCATTTTTTACTGCACTGTAAACGGCATTAAACACCTTTCTTTCATCCGAAAAACGCACCTCCATTTTAGAGGGGTGAACGTTTACGTCTACCGCTTCGTACGGCAGGTTTATCTGTAACACACAACACGGGAATTTACCCGTCATAGCCGAATTTTTATAGGCTTGTTCGAGTGCCGCAGAAGCCGTACCGGAACGGATAAGTCGGCCGTTAAGGAAGAAAAATTGACCGTTGCGGTTTTGCTTACAGTAAATCGGCTTACAAACCATACCGCTTACCGAAACGGCATCATATTCGCCATCGGCCTCAACAAGTGACGCCGCAAAGTCACGACCCAATACCGAATAAATAACGTTTTTAAGGTTGCCGTCACCCGAAGTCGTAAGCACACGCTTTGAATCCCTTATAAATTTAAATGAAATTTCGGGGTGTGAAAGCGCAATTCGATCGATAACCGCCGCAATACTGTTAGCCTCGGTTACGTCACTTTTTAAGAATTTCATACGGGCGGGCGTGTTATAGAAAATATCACGAACAACAATAAGTGTACCGATATCGCAACCTATTTCTTCAACTTCACTTTGCACACCACCCTCGCAAACAAGGCGGGTGCCCGTTTCACTATCGGCAGTACGTGTAATGATTTCAATTTTTGAAACCGACGAAATAGCGGCAAGCGCTTCACCTCTAAAACCAAGTGTGGCTATGGCATCAAGGTCGGCGGCAGCATCTATTTTGCTTGTTGCGTGGCGCATAAATGCGGTAGGCACATCATTTGCCGCTATACCGCAACCGTTGTCCCTAACCGACATATAGAGAATGCCGCCACGCTTTATTTCTACCGTTATTTCGGTAGCGCCCGCATCTATTGAGTTTTCGACCAGTTCTTTAATGACAGAACTCGGTCTTTCGACAACTTCACCTGCCGCAATAAGTTCGGCAATATGTTTTGGTAAAACCTTTATTCGAGCCATAACGACACCCTCCTTCTCATATTATAGTGATTTTGCTTTTTTTGATAAATCGTAAAGTATTTTCATTGATTCAATGGGCGTTAAGGTATCTACGTCTATAGTTTTAAGTTCATTATAAATTTCGTCAGCGCCAATTGATTCTAAAGAAATTTGTGAATCTTCTATCACATCGTTTGATGATTTTGTATACGCAATACCGCCCGCAGTTATATCCTTTAAAATAACCTTGGCACGTGATATAACCGAGTTTGGTATACCCGAAAGTTTGGCAACCTCAATACCGTAACTATCGTCGGCACCGCCACGGATAATACGGCGCAAGAAAATTATATCGTCACCGCGTTTTTTTACAGCGATATTATAATTTTTAATACCCTTTAGTTCGTTCTCCATTTGTGTTAATTCGTGGTAGTGTGTGGCAAACAGAGTTTTAGCACCCAAGGTCTTTTTAGCGGCTACATATTCAAGCACGGCACGAGCAATAGCCATACCGTCAAAGGTTGAAGTTCCTCTGCCTATCTCGTCTAAAATAAGCAGACTGTTGCGTGTAGCGTGTTTTATAATATTAGCAACCTCGTTCATCTCAACCATAAACGTAGATTGGCCGCTTGCCAAATCATCCGACGCACCAACACGTGTAAATACGGCATCGACAATGCCGATGTTAGCCATTTGCGCAGGAACGAATGAGCCGATTTGCGCTAAAATAGTGATTATGGCTACCTGACGCATATAGGTAGATTTACCCGCCATATTGGGACCCGTAATAACGGCACAACGTTCATCATTAAGATTAAGTGTTGTATCATTAGAAACAAATGGTGTATTGCTTAATACCTCAACAACGGGGTGACGACCACCCTTAATGTTTATAACACCCTCATTGTTAATAATGGGACGGCAATATGAATTAGCAACGGCAGTTTCTGCCAATGAACAAAGCACGTCAAGACTTGAGAGCGCAGCGGCTGTAGACTGAAAACGAAGAACCTGAGCGGCAGTTGTTTTGCGCACCTCGGTAAATATTTCGTACTCAAGCGAAACAATTCGTTCTTTTGCGCCCAAAACACGTGACTCAATCTGTTTTAATTCTTCGGTTATAAAACGCTCACAGTTTGTGAGTGTCTGCTTTCTTATGTAATTTTCGGGCACTTTATCTAGGAAAGAATTTGTAACCTCAATATAGTAGCCGAATACACGGTTATAACGGATGCGAAGATTCTTAATACCTGTTTTCTCACGTTCAGCCGCCTCGATATCGGCAATATAGCCTGTACCGTTATTTACGGCATCACGAAGTTCGTCAACCTCTTTATTATATCCGCTTTTAATTATGTCGCCCTCACGCACCGAAAATGGCGGTTCGTCGACAATAGCACTATCAATAAGCACACGAATATCGTTAAGACTGTCAATATCGTTATTTATATTTTTAAGCATTTTAGAGGACGATGCCGCTAAAATAGACTTGATTTCAGGTAAGCGACCTAATGTGTCACAGATGGCACGCAAATCACGTGCGCCTGCCGTACCGTAAACCACACGGGTAATAAGGCGTTCAAGGTCACGAATGCCTGAAAGTGAATTGATAATTTCACCGCGCATAACGGTGTTGTTTACAAGTTCTTCAACCGCATTTTGTCGCGAGTTAATCTCGGTTATGCTCATAAGCGGTTTTTCAACCCAAGAACGCATAAGGCGTTTACCCATTGCAGTTTTGGTCTTGTCAATAACCCATAGTAGTGAGCCTTTTTTAGACTTTAGTCGCATAGTTTCGGTTATTTCAAGATTGCGAATAGCCGCTAAATCAAGTTTCATATACTGGTTTTCGGTATAGAAATCTATCTTATTAACCGATAGTTGACCGTTAACGCCCGTTTCATAGAGATATTCAATAACTGCGCCGAGTGCGGCCGCCGCAGGCGAGCCCTCGTCAATACCTAAATTACGAACGCTAATGGTGTCAAAATGTTTTAGGATTTTTTCTTCGGTAAATGCAGGGTCAAAACTTAATTTATCCCTTTTTGTTAAGGTGCAAATCATTCTATCCTTAACAAAGCACTCTATTTCAATACTTTTAAGTGCTTCGGATACAAGCACTTCTTTTGGGGAAAATCTGCCAAGCTCGTCCATAACACGCTTTTCAGGGTTGGTGCCCGAAATTTCGGTAAGATGTAGTTCACCGGTTGAAGCATCGGCAAAACATACGCCATACTTTTCGTGGTCTTGAGATATTGCGCACAAATAGTTATTTCTACCCTCTTCAAGCATAGCGTCTTCTAAGACGGTACCCGGGGTAATTATTCTTATTACGTCACGCTTAACAATGCCCTTTGCGGTGGCAGGGTCTTCTACCTGCTCGCAAATTGCAACCTTATAACCGCGCTCAACAAGACGTGCGATATAACCTTCACAACTGTGATAAGGTACACCACACATCGGGGCACGTTCTTCTTGACCGCAATCTCTGCCGGTCAGAACTAAATCCAACTCTTCAGAGGCAATTTTTGCGTCCTCAAAAAACATTTCATAAAAGTCGCCAAGACGGAAAAACAAAATACTGTCTTGATGGTGACTTTTAATCTCCATATACTGACGCATCATTGGCGATAATTCTGCCATGTGACCTTCCCCATTCTAAAAACTTAAATAATTAGTGACAACCACCGCAGGTTGAACAACTGCCTGTGCAAGCACTCGGCTCACAGGTTGCAGGGTCAGCACCCTGAACACACATTGTGATGATGTTGTTAACGTCGTTTAATAACTTATCAAGACCCTGTTTTGCCTCGTTGTAGGCAACCATTGCAGGATGAGCCATAACTTCACCGTAAAGTGCGCGAAGTTTCTCATTCATTTCCTTGATTTTTTCTTCGTTTTTCTCTTCAAGGCTTAATTCGTTATCAAGGTTCATTCTTAAAATATTGAACTCACCGATTTTTTCTTGAAGTTCTTTATTTTCATCATTTTCTTTAATAACCTGGTGGAAGCGTGCGTACGCCTCATCCTCTTGAATTGCTGCACCAAGTTGTCTTACTGCTGTCATTACGTCCATTTTTATTTCTCCTTTATCATAGCGCCTTTTAGCACGTTATTTACTATATTTACTTTAACGTCGACAAAGCTGCCGATAAGTGAGGTATCCCCCTCAAACTCTATAACCGCTGTACCGTTTGTGCGGCCGAGTATATGAAGTCCATCTTCTGAAACTTCTTCACAAAGTACGCGATAAGTTTTACCATCCAACTCTTTTTCTTTAACTCTGCCTATTACGTCCTGTGCCTCTAAAAGTTCATTAAACCATCTGCCCTTTTCCTCGCGTGATATATTATCAGGCATTTCAGCGGCAGGTGTGCCCGGACGCGGTGAATAAATAAAGGTGAACAGTGAATTGTACTTCACCTGCTTTATAAGGCTTAGTGTATCACAAAACTCCTCATACGTTTCACCGGGGAAACCTACGATAATATCACTTGTAAGCGCTATATCGGGCATTTTTTCTTTAGCGTACTCAATTAGTGACAGATAGGTCTCACGGTCATAGTGACGGTTCATTTCTTTAAGTACCCTATCGTTACCGCACTGTACAGGCAAATGAAGGTGATGTGCTACCTTTTCACACTCTGCCATAGTATCAAGCAGTTCTTTAGTACAGTCTTTCGGATGTGAGGTCATAAATCTTAAGCGGAAATCACCCGGTAGGTCGTTAAGTTTTCGTAAGAGTCCCGCAAAGTTTATATCTTCACTTAATCCTTTACCGTAAGAATTAACGTTTTGACCAAGCAAGGTAATATCATGTATACCGCTTTCTATCATCAGCTTGGCTTCGTTTATTATCTCGGCACTTGTCCTTGAACGCTCACGACCACGTACGTAGGGTACCACACAATAAGTACAGAAATTATTACATCCGTACATAATAGGTAGCCAACCCTTAACCGACTTATCACGATGAACGGGTATGCCTTCAATAATCTCGTTATTATCGGTTGAAATATCAAAAATACGGGGTGATCCGTTAAGACGCTTATAAAGAAACTCAGGCAACTTGTGGGTTACGTGGGTGCCAAAAAGTATATCAACGTAAGGATAACTATTTTTAATACGATCGGCAACGTACTGTTGCTGTGCCATACAACCGCAAACCGCAATAATCATATTAGAGCGACTTTTTTTAAGTTGTTTGGTAGTACCGATATTGCCATATACCCTGTCTTGTGCGTGCTCACGTACTGCACAGGTATTAAAAAGAACAAAATCGGCATCGGTCGGATCCTCAGTAATGACGTATCCCATAGTTTCAAGCATACCCTTAATATGTTCCGAATCGCTAACGTTTTGTTGGCATCCGAAGGTGTTAACACAGGCCTTGGGTTGTCCGTACAGTTCACCCACCAAAGCCTTGACTTTTTGCATATATATATTCTGTTGTTCCAAAACAGTGTTAGTTTTAGACATTACATTTGCTCCTAAATATTCGTATTCAATTTATTATAACTTATTATATAATAATTATCAAGTAAGAGCGGTAATATATTTAAACTAAATTTAAAAAAAGTCTTGATTTAAGTTTCACGATAGTGTATAATATCAAAGTCGCAAAACACGATTATATTTACTGTGTTTTTAGCACCCTTTTCGGGTGTGCAAATTAAATAAGCCGATGTGTTGGAATTGGGCGAGGTGGCGTGCCGCGTCCGGTGGACGACACAGGCACGTTGCCGAGGTGAAGAAATAAGGAGCAATGTGAAGCGCTCCAAGCGAACAGTGCGACTATATTTCTGAGGGCAAGCAAACTTACTTTACTATCATCACCCTTGTGGGTGTGCAAATTAAATAAGCCGATGTGTTGGAATTGGCAGACGAGGTGGACTCAAAATCCATTGATGGCGACATCGTGCGGGTTCAAGTCCCGCCATCGGCACCAAAATAAAGGTTAACCCTTGTGGGTTGACCTTTATTTTTTTATGTTAATATTGGCGGGACTTGAAGCCTAAGAGGGTTTCGGCGTAAAGAAAAACAGTCCGGTGGACTGTTTTTTAGCCGAAAGGTGCGTAGACGGGTACCGAACGCATCGCGTTAGGTCGTCAAGCAGTGCGCATTGCTTTAGCAAGGTGCGGACCGCCATCGGCACCAAAATAAAGGTTAACCCTTGTGGGTTGACCTTTATTTTTTTATGTTAATATTGGTGGGACTTGAAACCTAAGAGGGTTTCGGCGTAAAGAAAAATAGTCCGGTGGACTGTTTTTTAGCCGAAAGGTGCGCAGTCGGGTACCGAATGCAAAGCATTGGGTCGACAAGCAGTGCACATTGCTATAAGCAAGGTGCGGACCGCCATCGGCACCAAATAAATAAGCAGACCTTTGGGTCTGCTTATTTATTTCTGTATGTCGGTTTGGCAGGACTTGCAATTATCATAACGTTGAAAACCCAAATTAAATATGATATAATACCCTCGGTGATAATTTATGATTATTAAAGAAAACATTGAAACAAAAGTTACCGCAGAGTGTGACGTGCTTGTTTGCGGCGGCGGTTTTGGTGGTATTTCGGCAGCACTTGCTGCTGCAAGACAAGGTAAAAAAGTAACCTTGCTTGAAAAACAATTTATGCTCGGTGGTCTTGGTACCGCAGGCCTCGTTACCATTTATCTGCCTTTGTGTGATGGTTTCGGCAAACAGGTTTCTTTCGGTATTGTAGAGGAACTTTTCAGACTTTCAATTTCTATGGGCGCCGAAGACAGATACCCTGAAAACTGGTTAGATAGCAACGATATTACTAAACGCACAGCTACGGATAAACGCTTCGAGGTGCAATATAATGCACAGCTTTTCGCTATTCTTGCAGAGCAGTTACTCCTTAAAAACGGTGTTAAAATTCTTTACGGCAGTTATGCTGTTGGTGTAAGCAAAAACGATGATAAAATTAATGCCGTTATTATTGAAAATAAGTCTGGAAGACAGGCAATTGCTGTAAAATCGGTTGTTGACGCTACGGGCGACTGTGATATTGCCCACTTTGCAAATGCGCCCACCGAAAACTTTAAACAGGGCAACGTTTTAGCCGCTTGGTATTATTCGTTTGGTAAGGACGGGTTTAAACTTAATTCACTTGGTTTTTGTGATATACCCGACGACCAAAAAAACGAAAACAACCAGGTTGAATTGTTGGTTCAAAAAAGATTTTCGGGTATTGATGGCGACGAATTATCTGAAATGATGCAGTTATCGCACGCTTCAACCCTTAATAATGTTGTACTAAAGCGCAATAACGACGAAACAATCGTTCCAACCACTATTGCAACTACACCGCAGATTAGAATGACGCGTAGGATTGCGGGTGAATATACGCTCCACGATACCGAGCAGCATAAATATTTTGCCGACTCTATCGGTATGGTTTCGGACTGGAGAAAGCGCGGCCCCGTTTACGAGGTACCCTTCTCTACCCTTTATTCAAAGAGCGTTAAAAACCTTATAACTGCAGGCAGATGCACAAGTGTGACCGATAGTATGTGGGATATTATGAGGGTAATTCCCTGCTGTGCCGTTACGGGCGAAGCCGCAGGCGTTGCCGCCGCAATTTGTGATGATTTTACAAAAATTAACATTGACGAATTGCAGAATATTTTGAAGAAAAACGGCGTAGTTCTTCACGAACAAGATTTAGCATAAATTAAGAGCACCCAAATTATTTGGGTGCTTTTTTTAGCATTGTAATAACCTGATTTTTTTGGTATAATCAGGTAAAGGATGTGTAACAATGTATAACTTTTTTGTTGATGAAACTAAAATAAACGGCGGCCGCGTCTATATAGATGGGTCAGACTATAATCATATAAAAAACGTACTGCGTATGTCTAAAGGCGACACGTTTCTTGTAAGTAGTGAGGGTCGCAGTGACCTTTGTGAAATTGAGTCGCTTGACGGCGGTGCGGTAACCGCTCGCATTATAGAGGAAAACTATCAAAACACCGAATTGCCCGTAAAAATATATCTTTTTGAGGGGTTGCCCAAGGGCGATAAAATGGAATTTATTATACAAAAAGCGGTTGAACTCGGCGTTCACACTATTGTGCCCACCGAGATGAAACATTGTGTTGTAAAACTTGATGATAAAAAGAAAAAATCAAAACATACACGTTGGCAATCTATAGCCGAAAGTGCCGCAAAACAGAGCAAGCGCAACACTATTCCAGTAGTACACGAAGTTTTATCATACAAAGATGCTCTGAATTTAGCAAGCGAACTTGACCTGTTACTTGTGCCCTACGAAAATAAAAACGGTATGACCGATACAGTGTCAGCCCTTAATAAACTTTGCGACTGCAAAAGTGTCGGTATACTTATTGGACCCGAAGGCGGTTTTGATCAAAGTGAAATCGAAGCGGCAATTACGTCAGGCGGTCTTCCCATTTCGCTAGGCAAACGAATTTTACGCACCGAAACAGCCGCAATTACTGCAGTTAGTATGTGTATGCTTTCTATTGAAATGAATGTTGGAGATGCTAAATGAAAACACTTCCTTTAGAATTTTGTCAGAGAATGAAGTCGTTACTTGACGGCCAATACGATGCCTTTTTAGCAGCATTAAACGAACAACCCGTCAAGGCTTTTCGCGTAAATACCGATAAAATCGCCTTGGAAGATTTTGAAAAAATTGATATTTTTTCAAGCGGTAAAATACCCTACGTTCAAAACGGATATTATCTTGATTACGAGAAAATCGGCAACCATCCGTATCACCACGCGGGGCTTATTTACGTGCAGGAGCCTGCCGCAATGGCACCTGCAGAATGCCTTGAAATTAACCCTGACTGGCACATACTTGATATGTGCGCCGCACCGGGTGGTAAAAGCACACAACTTAAGAACAAACTCGGTGAAAACGGGGTACTTGTTTCTAACGAAATTATCCCCTCCCGTTGCAAAATTCTAACGGGTAACATTGAGCGACTCGGACTTCAAAACACCGTAACTACCTGTATGGATACGTCACGTCTTACAAAGGTTTTTCCGAAAACTTTTGACATGGTTATGGTCGATGCGCCCTGCTCGGGTGAAGGCATGTTCAGAAAAGATGAAGTTGCTATAAACGAGTGGAGTTTAGATAACGTAAAAATGTGCGCTTTGAGGCAGTCAGATATACTTGAAAATGCCGTAAAAGTGCTTAAAGACGGCGGTTTTATAGTGTATGCCACCTGCACGTTTTCACTCGAAGAAAACGAAATGGTGATAGACAAATTCTTAAATTCACACCCAGAATTTGAGTTGATTCAGGTAAAAAATGAGGTTGAAAAGCACACCGCTAACGGCATAAAATTTGAGGGTTGCAACACAAAAAACATACATTTTTGCCGTAGATTTTACCCCCACATTTCAAAGGGTGAAGGTCAATTTATGGCGGTGCTTCACAACAAAAACAGCCATGAGAATCTTCAAAAAAATAGACCAAAACCGCAAAAAATTGATAGCATAATTACCGATTTTCTTGATAGTACTCTAAGTGAATACAAAAAAGAAAATGTGCAAATTTATAACCAAAATCCCGTTTATTTCACCCCTGATTTTAAGGTAAACGACGGCACTGCTTTTAGTTGTGGCGTAACCATTGGCGAGGTTAGAAAAAACTATATACAACCACATCATCAATTCTTTATGGCGCTTGGATCTCGCTTCAAAAGAAAGATTGAACTATCACCCGATAGTGATGAAATTAAGAAATATTTACACGGTGAAGAAATCGAAACCGAATGTCAAAACGGTTGGGCGGTTGTCACCGTAAATGGTTGCTCCTTAGGTGGTGCAAAGGTGGTTGGTGGAGTCGCTAAAAACCACTACCCAAAAGGCCTTAGAATGTGACGGATATGGCGATGACCATAAGTCAGTAGGTTGTGAAACCCGAAAAGCAAGTCTCTATGACGGCAAATTTCACACCTTCGCACTGCTTTGGAATGAAAACGGCTATTATTTCTACGTTGACGGTATTCAAACGAATAAACTTGATAACACACAAAGCAACTTCCTTGGTTCTTGCACAGTAGCAACCTACCTTAAAATTAAAAACAGAATTTGGCTCTTGGGACGGTACAGTTAATGATAACCTGCTACCAGACGCATTAGTTGTTGATTACGTTAGGGTTTATAAAGAGGTTGATTAAAATTAAAAGGGTGACCAACGGTCACCCTTTTTTCGTTAAAAACATATTATATTTCTGCAATTATTCCATAATCGGCATAATCGAATATATCGGCTTTTTTGTCGGGATTTATGGCAATTACGGTGCCTGACGACTGCATACCAACAATGTGGTGAACGGCACCCGAAACACCCACCGCAATATAAACGGGCGGTGCAACGCTGCGTCCCGTAAGACCTACCTGTGTACTGTACGGCATAATGCCGTTATCAACCGATTTACGAGTTGAAGCAAGTTCGGCATCATAAGTTTGGGCTAAATTTTTAACCCATTCAAGATTATCTTTAGCGCCGAAACCGACCGACACAAAAACGTCCTTAACAAGTGAATCCTTTGTTCTGACCGTTGCCATTGCAGGATATGTCAAACTCTCAATTTTGGCAATAATACTGCCCGAAAGTGCAGGGCGATACATAAGCAATTTTTCACCGTCGGTGTCGAGTGCGGTACAATCGGCACAAAGGCCTAAATTTAAAGCCGCCGCCACCCTTGACGCCATACGTTTTGAAATTATATCACTGCCCCACAAAACCGCTTGTGGCGCAGTTTTAACAATATAATCAATAATATTCTGCTCATTATCGCAGGGTATTACGGTTATATCGTCACTTACCATTTCGGCAAATTCTCGTGGCGACTCACCAACTATAACAACCTGTCTTAGCCTTTTATCGCTCGAAGCAACAATATCTTGCTTGCTGTTAGACCTTTCGAGTGCAGTCTTTATAACGCCATCCAATTCGTCGAGGGTAATAAATTTGCATTTGCGCTTACCCTTCGAATTTTCGTAGGTTTTAAGCACCCTTGTAGGTGAGCCGACAAGACCGCATTTGTTTTTATCGGCGCCGATATCATCTGCCGACCAAACCGAAATTTCGCCCATTTTTGAGCGTATTGAAGGTAGGCGCAGATTATTGATTCGCTCAACCGTTATAAGGCTGGGAAGTTGTGCTGTCTCCTCGCCAATAGCACGGGTGATACATTTAATTTCAGTATCAACACTCTTTATCTCCATAACGTTTGTTATGAGAGAACAGTCGCACATTACCGATAGCATTGGACCTACTTGTGCCGTATCACCAACCAAGGTCTGACGACCACAAATAATAAGGTCAGGCTCTATCTTTTTAATGGCTAACGAAAGGGCGTAAGCGGTAGCTAAAGTATCGGCACCTGCAAAGGCGCTATCACTTAGCAATACGGCATTTTTTGCCCCTCTGCGTGTTAGTTGATGTAAAAAGTCTTTCGCCTTTTCGGGACCCATGCTAAGCAGTGTAATTTCACTGCCCTGTATCTGCAACGCCGCCTCATAGGCACAGGCATCAAACGGATTTATTTCACCGTCAAGTCCTTGACGAATACATACGACAATTTTCATTTTATCGCTCCTGATAAATAGGCAATAGTGCATCGGCTATGCGCTTGTAATTTTTAAACAACTCTGCATATTTTTCGGTATTCTCTTTTATGGGAGTTGTTACCGATACTTGCTTTACGCACTTTTCTGCAGCATCACTCGGACTATCAAAAATGCCGACCGCAACACCTGCGAGCATAGCCGAACCGAGCGAAGAATCACTACTCTCGGTTACGATAAGTTCAATGCCCAACATATCGGCAACTATCTGGCGCCAGAGTTTACCCTTTGCGCCGCCACCGATAACGGTTGCCCTTTTATTATAGTCGATTCCCAACGAATCAAGATAATTTTTATTGTCAAGTAAAGAATACGCTACACCTTCAAGCACTGCGCGTGTAAAGTGTGCCTTTTCGTGAGTAGACCTAACACCCGTAAAACTACCGCAAAGTGACGGCTCACCATAAGGGGTCAATTCACCGTTAAGATATGGATGGAAGTACATACCCTGTGCGCCAAGCGGTACGCTTTCGGCACCTGCATCAAGTTCCTTATAATCACCGCCGAAAGTATCTCTATACCAACGATAGCTTGATGCCGCCGCCTTGGTAGCGGTACCGGGATACCACAGTCCCTCGGCAATATGTGAATAGTTTACAAGATGGCGGTCAGGGTACGGCTTATCGGTAATAACACAAATTCTGCCTGCCGTAGCCAATTTAACCGTAACGTCACCTTTATTAACTGCGCCCGAAGCAAAAACCTCTAAAACGGTATCGGTAGTACCACAAATAACTGGCGTACCGACCGCAAGTTTGGTCTTTTCTGCAGCGTCGGGTGTAACGCTACCAATAATATCGGTAGGCTTAACGAGTGGCGGCAACATATCGGTAGTTATACCTGCCATAGCGCAAAGTGAAGCATCCCATTTTTGCTTGTTGCAGTTATAAAGCATACTACCCTCTGCCTCAATATAATCGGTAGCATAAACGCCTGTTAGGAAATAACGAATATAGTCCTTTTCAAAGAAGATATATTTTATCTTACTAAAAATATCACGTTCGTTATTTTTTATCCATAAAATCTGTGCCTGCGACCAAATTGTACTTGGGCGGTGGTAGGTTTTGCTCATAATTTCATCGCCGTATTGTTTATCGAGTTCCTGCGCTTCGGCACGACTTCTTGTATCGGTCCAATGAATTGCATTTCGAAGCGGTACAAAATTCTCGTCACAAACAAGACTTGTGTGTGTGGCAGAGTCAATGGCTATTGCCGCTATATCTGACGCATCAATACCGCTTTTTTCGAGTACCGCGGTAGTATTTTCGCATAGTGCCTTCAACCAATCACTCGGTGCCTGCTCACAGGCATCGGGCGACGGATGATATGTAGGATATTCAACTGTATTTTCGGCAATTATCTGCCCTTTTTCACTTAGTAACGTTACCTTTGAAGCACCGCCACCAAAGTCTATACCCAATAGGTATTTCATTTTATCACCTAATACTTAATCTCAAAATTTTCGCCCGTAATGCCTGCAACTGCGCCGCGTGCAACAAGGCCTTCGTTTTTAGTATGTGCTAACAACCACTTATTTTTAGCCCATAAAAGTTTACTTTCTTTACTGTCAACAAGGGCGGTGTTGGTATCCTTAGGAAGACCTACAACACAACCGAAACCATCATCTGCAGTCTGACAAGGACAGAAATGCAGTGAAGTTGCATATACTTCTAAAGTATAACCTGCCGGTACGTAGAAAGCCTTAAACATTGAAGAATCAATTTTTCCGTCTTTTATGTCCCAAACGTGACCGAGAATCAAAACGATATCGGTAATGGCAATGTTAATTTCACTGCCTGTATGCCACTCGGTAGCATTCATCACTGTGTTATAACCCCAACAATAACCTACCTGGCAAGCTACCTGACCGTAGAGTTTATCCTGCATAACCTTTGCAGCTTCTAAGGCTTCAAAGGTCGGCTCACTCGGTACGTATGAAGAGCCGTTTTCGGGTTTAGCAATCTTTTTAGCAGCTTCAATAATAGAAGAAGCATCGTAATCTTTAACTACTCGGCCAAAGGTTGCAAATTCTGCATCATCAACCGAATAAAAATCAATTTCAGGGTTTAATTTCTTTAAAGTTTCTAACATTTTAAATCCACCTTTTTATAATGATTATGGTTAGTCAAAATATATATGTTTCGACATAAAATCTTTGATTTTACTACAAATTTCCAAAGAAAATTTGTCCATACCCATTGCAATGAGTGTCGCGCAAAATCAAATCACATAATTTGATTTTGCTAAAGCCACTTGAAAAGTGGCTTGTCGAAGCGCTTTTTAGCGTTTCGACAAACTACAATCATTATAGCACAATAGAGATATACCTTGGTGGTATATCTCTATTTTTAAATTTATCTGTTTGCAATCCAATCGTGTTCTGGGTCGTTGCTACGGTTAAATCCTTGATAGTCGCCAGCCATCAACCACAAGAAATAGGTTTGATAACCGGGGGTTGCAACTGTGGAATGGTAACCAACGGGGAACTCTACCAACTCGTCGTATTTAACACGATATGCCTCATCGATTTCTCCGTCAGCAGTGTATAAACACTGTACTGCAAAACCTTGTTTTGGGTCAAACATGAAGTAGTAAATCTCTTCTGCTATGCACTCTTTAGGCATATTATCTTCATCATGTTTGTGAGGCGGGAAGCCTGCCCAGTTACCCTCGGTACAATAGCACTCGCCTATTGTAAGGATTTTAGCATTTGAGTTACCATCAATAACAAAACTGGTTTCTCTTTCGAAAGGCTGTTCACCTAAAACCTTTAACACAACGTGGTCTTCTCTTAATACCTGAGGCTTTGTCTTTTCAGCAACGGGAGTTGCACAAACCGCAATTTTTATGTGATCGATAGCCTCGATAACCAATTCCTGCTCTTTAGGCATATAAAAACTTTCTGCTTTGCGATTTTCAAAAACGGTGTTACGGTTACCAACGTTCTCAAAACGTTCGCCATCCGCTTCAACGTTACAATGACCTTCAAGCATAATAAAAGCCGTTTCTTTATCCTGTGTGTCAAACTTTAAAGTCTGACCGGCTTCAAGCTCGATAATACCGAACTCAAGCTTTTTTAAACTACATTCGCCTATTTTACATATAGGTGTGTAACCATTAGCAGATTTATAAGCTTTTTTATAATTCATAGCCATTCTCCTTCAAATAACTCTTAACAGTTTCAAAATCGGGTACACTTTCTCTGGCGCCTACGCCTGTGCATTTAAGACCTGATACAGCACTAGAAAAATGGCAGCACTTAAGATAATCATAACCTTTTGCTACCGCCGCCGCAAAGGCACCGTGGAATACATCGCCCGAGCCGTTAGAGTCAACAACTTTTGCGGGATATATCGGGTAAGAAATAATTTCTTTACCGTCATATATAATACCGCCGCGCTTACCCTGAGTGATTACAACGACTTGAGGGTTATAGGTTTCATAAAGCTTTTTAGCTGCTTCCTCAGCGGTCTTACAGCCTGTGTGACCGAGAGAAAATTCCTCAGACGGAATCATAATATCAGTAAGCGCCAAAAGCTTTTCTACACCATCATAAAGTCCGCCGCAATCATAAAGCACCTTTGTGCCGTTTTCTTTTGCTATTTTTGCGCCCTCAACGGCGGCATCCATTTCGTTACCGTCCACCATAAGTATCTCAGCAACTTTAATAGCTTGCTTCTGTGCATCACTCAGCTCTAAAGGCGGTAAATCGCCCTTATCAAAAACACAGGTACGGGTTGCGCTGTCGGCACAAAGCCAGAGCACAGACGCAAAGGAGCGATAACCCGATTTGATTTCTATAAAATCTGTTTTAACACCGTACTTCTCGAAATCCTCTTTTAAAAACTTACCGCCGTTATCATCGGATAAAACGCCTATATAAGCAGTATCCTCACCCAACTTCTGCGCCGCTACAAGACCTGTAGCTACAGGACCACCGCCAGCGGTTTTACTGGCGGTCGCTCTCATTTTAGTGTCTTCTGTTGGGTAAGTAGGGATATTATAAAGGGTATCGAAAACATTAGCACCTATTCCTACTATTTTAGCCATATCTTATGCCTTTCCGTCTGCGCCAACAAGCTTAATCTTGTCAAGTGCAAGAGCCTTAACAGTATCAATAGGTTTCTTCATAAACAGGTCAATAGCAAGGCTTCTATTCGGGTCATTCAAGGTTTCTAAAGTGCCCTCTGCAAATGCGCAGCAAACATCAGTACCAATATTCATTTTACGAACACCTGCGGCAATTGCAGCCTTAACCTGATCGTCAGGAATACCTGAACCGCCGTGGAGTACTAGCGGAAGACCGCCGGTAGCTTCTCTTATAGCCTTAACTCTCTCTATATCAAGCTTAGGTGTTTTCTTATAGTGTCCGTGAGCATTACCGATAAGAACTGCAAGACAGCAAACACCTGTTTTCTGTACGAAATCAGCAGCCTCTGCGGGATCGGTATACTCTTCCATAGTGTCGTCATTAACACTGCCGATATGACCGAGTTCTCCCTCAACACCAACATCAATAGCGTTGCAGATATCAACAATGTGCTTTGTATTGGCAACATTTTCTTCATAAGGGTGAACAGAGCCGTCATACATAATACCTGTAGCGCCCCAATATAAAAGCTTTTGAATTTCCTTTTCATCTGCGCCGTGGTCAAGGTGGAAGCAAACGGGAACGGTTGCTTTTTTAGCAGCCGCTAAAACAACGGGTGCCAAGTAGTAACCAACCTCTTCATTTACAAGACGGGGATAAACCTGAATAATAACGGGAGCCTTAGCCTCTTCAGCAGCCTTGATAACACCCATAACGGTTTCAATATTATATACATTGAAAGCTGGGATACAGTAGCCACCTTCTTCAGCCATACCGATAATCTGTTTTAAATTAACTAACATTTTCCCTGCTCCTTATCCTAAAATTAAATCTTCTAACGATATAATCTCAACATCCTCAGCTACAGCCTTTAAAGAAACGTATTCCGAAACGCAAGCGGTAACAATAGCCTTAGCGCCAACACTTTTAGCATTGAAGATCCTACGCTTTGCTACGAGCTTAATAACCTCAGGCATATACTGAGCCATTAAGATGTTACCTGCCCATACGGTTTCTCCGCGGTTTAGAAGCAACTCGTTAAGCTCTGCATAAGCCTTAATGATTTCGCGGGCCTCTTCTGTTTCCTCAAGGTCGCGGGATAACTGATAGGGATCCTGAAATACAACAGACTTACCACTATTTTTAGCTTCAAGCTTGCCATCTCTTAAAAGACTTGCAACAAATGATGTATATGTAACAACATTAGCATTAACTTCAATTCCGTACTCTTTATAAAGCTGTTTAATAGCCTTAGCATCGTTAGGATCGTATACAACGACAGTCTTGTATTCGCCGAGAGCCTTGGCACAAGCAGTCATCTGTTCTTTGGTTTCATTAGCAGCACCGATAAGGAAATCAAGCTGAACACCTGAAGCGGGCTCGTTTTCAAGTACCGTAAAATCTACACCTGCTTTATCTAAAACTTTAATAGCTTTGTTTGCCTGCTCGCAAGCCATAAATTTAGCATCAACGCCTAAGAAAAGAAGTGTATCCTTTTTATCTGAATGAGCCTTAATAGCAGCGGTTAGGGTTTCACAGGTAGCGGTTTTACCGTAAGCGTTACCTGTTTCCAAGCAGTTAGAAACAAGTGTCATTATATAGTCGGGTGTCTTACCATCAAGCGCCGCCTGAAGTCTTGTTTCCTTGGTGAACATTACGGGGTCCCAACCTGTAGTACAGTCGTGCACACAAGCACCGCAAGTGCAGCACTCGTAAATATTATCCATAATCTCTTCAAGTTCAATAGCCTCACGGTTTACAAGAGAGATACCAAGAGCCCTTGCTCTTGCTGTATTTCTTTCCTGACCGGTAGCATTACCGATAGGACAAATGTGGTGACACATCCAACAGAAACGGCAGGAATCAACATGCTGTTTACATTTTTCTGACATTATCATAATTAGTTCCTCCCTATTAAAGTCCCAACTTGAACGGATTCATAATGCCGTTTGGATCAAGATCTTTCTTTATGCCTTCAAGAACCTGCATTGCGGGTCCATATTGTTCTCTTACAAATCTTCCAAGCTTAATACCAACGCCATGGTGATCGTTAACAACACCGCCGTTTTCAAGCGCTGCTCTTATACCCGTAGTCCAGATATCTTGATGAAGCTTTAATGCTTCAACCGGATCTTCAGGTACAAACTCGGGTTCTATAATAAAACGGTCATACATCATTGCACCCCACTCATACCAATGTGAGAAGTGAGCAATAAACTTAGCAAATGGATATTTTGTTTCTATTGCTTCCTTCATTGCATAGTAAATCTTTTCGATTTTTCCATATGGTGCAATAGTATCCATTGTTCCATACAACTTCGGCAAGTCAAGCGCGTGTCCCGGATAGAAGAAGGTTATTTTTTCTTTCCACCATTTTTCACCGTACTCACTACCTAAGTCCTCAGCGCCGTATTTAGCAAATGTTTCAAGAAGAATTTCTTCTTCTACATCAACCATTTTCTTTACGCCCTCGTAAGCGATATTCATAAAAGCACCCTTGCGCTCTACACCCACAACGCTTTTTATAAGCGAAGCGGTTTCAGCTTCATCATAAAGTCGCATAACAGAAGGCTTGAATTTCTGCAATAACTCTTTAGATGCCTTAAACGCCATATCCATATTTTGAAATAGGAAAGCTCTGAATCTTCTTTCTTCAGGTTGGTCATAAATGCGTAACTGTGCTTTTGTAATTATGCCGAGTGTTCCCTCAGAACCAATAAATATCTGATTAAGGTCAGGACCGACTGCATGCTTAGGAGTCGGAGAAGTATAAATTATATCACCGTTAGGAAGTACTACCTCCATCTGCAAAACCATATCATCTATCTTACCATATTTGTTTGAGCAAACGCCGATACCGCGGTGAGCCAAGAAGCCACCAACTGTTGAACATGTAAGTGATGAAGGATAATGCATTGTAGCCTTGCCAACCTCGTTTGCAGCCCATTCAATATGCTTGTAAATCGCACCTGTACCGCACTCTATGTACATAGCCTCAGTATTTACTTCGTAAATCTGATTCATTCTCTTGGTATCTAAAATAATACCGCCGCACACAGGAAGAGCTCCGCCTTGTGAACCGCCGCCTGCACCCCAAGTGGTTACAGGAATCTTATAGTAGTTAGCGATTTTTAAAACCTTTGAAACTTCTGTGGCATCCTTAGGACAAACAATGATATCTGCCTCGGGCATACGTTCGCCTCTGTCAGCCCACATTCTAGAAAGCCAATAATAGTCCACGCTGTGTGTTGCCTTGTCGATTGCTCTGGTCGAACAATTTTCTTTGCCGACTGCATCTTCGAGTTCGGTCAAAATCATTGCAAACAAAAATTTATTCATCTGTATTTGCATCTTTCTATCTCCTTTTTATAAATTATCCGGAATAATATCACCGGCGTATTTGCAAAATTCTCTGATATGTTCGGTATAGTCGCCCTCAATTTCGGCCATATGGTGAATATATGGACCTTCAACCAATTTTCTTTCCCACTTATTGAGGTCGTCAAACTGTGCCCAAAGGTATGTGCCGAATGTGTACGGACCATCTGTTGAAGCACAGGTACCGTTGAGGAACGTATACTTGCCATTATCCTGGTCCATACGGCATACGGTGAATTTGCCGTCACGCACTCTAAACCAAGGACGCTGATTAACGCTTTTAGCAACACTATCTTCAGCCTTAAGCGAGTAAGCAAACGGACCGCAGTGCCACAAGAGTTCTGCGTTTTTATTTTCAGGGTGGCGAACGGTGAATTCACCAAAGAACGGAACCTTACTACCCAAAGTTGCACAAGCAAGCATACTCATAGCAATAGCACCGAAAACATCCGATTCACAAGCAACTATATATCCCATATCGGCAAGTAAACTCATTGCTGTACAGGGCACAACGCCAACACCCAAGGGCATTGAAGTCCAACATTCAGTAGTAATTGCCTGAACCTTTGTCTCTTCGAAAATCTCCTTATATACAAGCACCAATGCATACATTTTTTCAGCATCATTTTCACCTATATCATCCATCTCATATTGACTTCTGATAAGGTCAGCACCCTTTTTAATCTCGTCAACGTTTTCTCTCATAACGCGATTAAATTTATCAATTACAGTTGCCATATTTACGGGTACAACCTGAACCCCGAATTTTGCGAGCAACTCATGCTCGTTAATCATAACCGAGCAGAAAGGCTTTGGACGGCAACCAACCTGAGCAATACGCATACCGCGGAAGTTTTTAACCATACAAGCAACGGCAATAAACTTCTTTAAACCCTCTGCAAATGCTTCATCGGTAATACGGCAGTTTTCTATGTAGCTGAATTTAACGCCAAGACGCTGGAACTGACGGCTTGCACCGAAAAGACCGCACTGGGTATCGGTATATCTCATACCATCGGCTTCAAACACGTCATCAAGCGGACCCCAAAGAAGAACAGGTGTGCCCATTTCCTTAGCGAAACGGCCTGCAGCCTCTTCATTACCGAAGTTTGAGTTGATGATAACAACTGCATCAACCTTTTCTGCCTTAAACTTTTCTACTGCCTTGTCAACGTCGTTTTCACAATACATAACCTCAACGTCGTTTACACCCTTAAGGTCAACAAACGAAACGTTTTCGGTTGTGAAATTGTCGATTATGTACTTAACGCTGGCAAGTCCGCGTTCCTCCGCCTTCTCCCAATTGAAAATACCGGGACGAGGTGTTACGTCACGACGGATAGGTACAAGACCAATTTTTACTTTGTAATTTAAACCGGAATATAACATAGCAAATCCCCTTTTAATTTATTACTTTTATTGTACCAAACTATTGATTTTCTTGCAATAGTTTTGCGGAATATTTTTTCGTGTTTTTGCATTAATTTTTATAAGTTTCAGTTGTTTTTGAAAATTATTTTCATTACCATTAGCAAAACGGAAATAATAGTAAATCAAGTGAAAACAATAAAAAAATAAGGGCAAAAGCCCTTATTTTGTTTCGGCCTTAAACACGTCGGCAACCTCGTTAATAGTAACGTAGGCGCGTGGGTCTATGCCGTGTATTATATTGCGCATACGCGAAATTTGAAAACGGTTAACAACAAAATAAATAACCGTTTTATCGTTGCCTGAATATCCGCCTTTTGCGCTTAACATGGTTGTTCCGCTCTCAAAAGTTTCCATAAGCGCCGCACTTATTTCGTCAGCCTTTTCGGTTATAATCATTACGGCTTTTTCGCGGTCAATACCCTCAACAATAAAGTCAACCGTTTTAAGTGCCGCACCGTATGCCACAATGGAATATAACGGTAATATCCAACTGTGTGTTGCAAAACCGCAGATGACGTAAAGCAATACGTTATAAATCATAACAAAGGTGCCAACCGTTATGCCGAGTTTTTTTGCAAATATAACCGCCATAACCTCAATGCCGTCAATGGCGCCGCCAAAGCGTATTGTAAGACCGCTACCTACGCCCGAAATGAGTCCGCCAAAAAGTGCGCATAAAAGCAGGTCGTTTTCTGCCAAAGGTGACGCTATGCTTACGTCAATTGGCAAAACGTCTGTAATTAGCCAAGCCCATACCGAATATACTGCAACCGTAAAAATTGAATAGATTGTAAAAACGGCGCCCTGACGCTTAAGACCAAAAAGAAATAACGGGACGTTAAGCATAAGCAAAAATACCGACAAGGTTAATATTTCGGGTGTCACCGATGAAAGTAACATAGAAGTTCCCGAAATACCGCTGTCATAAAGTTTAACGGGCGCCAAAAATACAGTTACGCCAAAGGCGTTAATAATACCCGCAATAAACAACATTATAAAGTTTTGCCATTTTAGTTCTTTTACAAGATTTGTTAGTTTGTTCTGCATTTGTTTTCTCCAAAAAATTACTGTATTCATTTTAACATTTGTAAAAAGAATTGTCAATTTACAAAACAATGTGGTATACTGTTTTACGGAGATGATTTTTATGATTAAAGCAGTAGTTTTCGACCTTGACCACACCCTTTTTGACCGATACGCCACCTTTACAAAAATTTTTAATGAGTGCGATTTATCGGGCGTACCCTTTTGTGAGGGCGTAACGCGTGAGCAGGCACTCGAAGCATTTATATATACCGACCGCCATTTTATACATAATCTAAAACCGTGGCACGCCATGTTCGAACAACTTGTAAAACAGGGCATTTTAAGGGATGACGTAATATCAATTGATGATTTTTATTACACCTGTTTGGTGCCGCATTTTAAAAAGATTTCTGTTCCCTTTGATTTCACTATACCCACCCTACGCAAACTGCGAGAAATGGGTTTTAAATTGGGACTTATAACAAACGGTAAGCACGATTTACAGTATGCTAAAATTGCCAACGTTGGTCTTACCGATGAGTTTGACGAGATTGTTGTGTCGGGCGACGTCGGCGCACAAAAACCCTCTACCGTCCCTTACGAAATAATGGCTCAGAGACTAAATATCGCACCAAATGAGATGCTTTACGTTGGTGATAACCCGAAAAATGACGTTGAGGCTTCTCGCAAGGCGGGATATATACCGGTATGGGTCAGAACAACCGGCACGTGGATTTTCCCTGAGATTGAAAAACCCGAGTTGCAGGTTGACACCGTAGCCGAATTACCCGAACTCATTAAAGGGTTAATGTAAAAGAAATTCGGTGATAAAATGGAATTTCCTAATAGAAAACGAAATAGATTAGAAAATTTTGATTATAGCAGTAACGGTGCATATTTTATTACGATATGTGTTAAAGACCGAAAACCGATATTATCAAAAATAAATGTAGGGACAGGCGTCCTCGACTG
>JAFSDK010000046.1 GCA_017436255.1 Clostridia bacterium | reverse complement strand
TACTGTTACTGTTGCTGTTACTATTACTATTGTTTGCACCTGAATTCATACTACAGCTGCAGAGCAACAAGCAACTGCATAACAAGAGACAAACAAGTTTAGTCGCGCTAAAACATTTCATAGTTTATAACCCTCTTCTTTAAATTTAAAGCATTCTGCTGTTTTGACTTATACTGCTATTATAAAATATAAAAAAGGCTATTTCAATGCATAATACTACTTAAAAAATTGACTTTTTCTACTGAAACGCATATAATAATATTGGTGATAAAAATGATAATTACTTCGGTTGGTTATAATTGGCTGGAAAAAAAGAATTTTACTATTAACAGACCTCTTGGTATAGATACATATACTGTAATTTTCTTTAGAAACCCCGTTGAAATTGAAATAAACGGTAACATAATACTTACAAGACCCGGCGCTTTTATCGTTTATGATGTTCACGCCCCTCAATGGTATCGTATGCCTGACGATACAGTACACGATTGGTTTCATGTAGATGCTGAAAGCTTCCCTGACATCACTAATTTTTCGCTTGAGTTTGGTAAAATTTACTATCCCTACTCACCTACTAAAATAATAGGCATTTTCTCTGATATAAGCAATAATTTTTACAGTGAATCACCATTTGCCGAATGGCTTTGCAGAATCAAAATTGAGGAACTGCTTATATTGATACGCCAATTATCAAATGAAAATAATAGTTTTTCATTTAGCACCGCCGAAGCGGTCAAACACACACACAAGATTATGTTAAGTGAATATAACAAAGATTGGACGATTGCTAATCTGGCAAAAAATGCAAATATGAGTAAATCACGTTTTTTTACGGTTTACAAATCAATTTATGGTTCATCCCCCATTAACACACTTATCAAATTTAGGATGAATATGGCAAAAAGCCTATTGTTAACCGACAATTACTCTGTAGGAGAAGTAGCCGAAGAGGTAGGATATAAAAATATATACCACTTTATTCGCTACTTTAAAAAAGAAACCGGGATTTCTCCCGGCAAATACTGTAAAACAAAAATGCCGAAGAACTGAGTTCTTCGGCATTTTGATTTTAATAGTTAACTTCTTTAAGTTTGAAGTAAGCCTGTGGATGAGCGCATACAGGGCAAACTTCAGGAGCCTGCTTACCGATAACGATATGACCACAGTTAATGCACTGCCAGATAGCGTCGTTGTCTTTTGAGAAAACAAGTCCGCCCTTAACGTTTTCAAGAAGCTTTAAATAACGCTTTTCGTGTTCTTTTTCAATAAGTGCTACGCCCTCAAAAAGTGCTGCAATCTTATCAAATCCCTCTTCCTTGGCTACCTTTGCAAATTCAGCGTACATCTCTGTCCACTCATAATTTTCACCTGCTGCGGCATCTTCAAGGTTAATTTCAGTATTCTGAATACCACCATGAAGAAGCTTAAACCAAATTTTAGCATGTTCCTTTTCATTGTTTGCTGTTTCTTCAAAAATTTCGGCAATCTGAACGTAGCCGTCCTTTCTTGCTTTTGAAGCATAATATGTGTACTTGTTTCTTGCCTGTGATTCACCTGCAAATGCGGCCATCAAGTTGGCCTCGGTTCTTGAGCCCTTAAGTTCCATTGTAATTTCCTCCTTGTGTTTTTTATATTATTTGCATAATTGCAAAATTTAAACCTGAAAAGATAAATTAGGTGCGTTTTTAACCCATTCATTATAGTAGTATACCGCAAAACGCGAATGAATGATATAACAAGTAATTAAATATGGTACTGTGAAAAACAACGTAACACCTAAAATAGATGCAACAAACCAACCCATCAAGGTGAAAATAAGACCTATAAAATTCCATATGCTTATTTTTGATGCTTTTTGCGATAAATGCATTGCTTTAAGAGGTTCAATTTCATCATTTATTATGAAGATAAATGGTGCTAAATAGTATTTCGCGGTCAAAATAATGGTAAGCATAATACCCAAAGCACGCAAAAACAAGGCTATTATCCAAAAATTAGTAAGCCATAGTGGTATAGCGCTAAAAATTTCTTGAAAGCCACCATTTGCTATATATTCTATAACCAATGACGGTACAATTAAAATAGAGCCAACAATTACAAATTTTGATAAAATTTGTAGCATTAGGTTAAAAGCTCTGAAATACATCTTTCGCGAACTGAAATAGAGAAACACATCTTCTATATTACCTTTACCGCTATCAGTTATATGCCATATATACTTTAATACGCCTAAAAATAATGGTGCACCTATTAAAAAAGCAATCAACATTAACATTGTTATAAAAATTGTTGTAATTATCGCCGACTCAATAAAACTGCAAATAAGTGCGCCCACGACAATTAGCAAAAAGGTAAATAACACCCAAATCATAATTACTGAAACTGCAGTTGCCCAATTACCTTTAAGTGCCGATAGTGCATTAATTTTAATTACCTTACTATTTGGAAACATAAGTTAACTCCTTACCTTATAAAATAAGGGTCTTACATAGGAAATTTTATTATTAAATAATTAAAAAGTCAATGACTATTTGTTAAATAATCTTTAACTTTGCATAGTTTGCCATAAGTTTTTTTCTGCCCGCTTTTGCGAAATTCACTTCAAGCAATGAATCGTCACCCATAACGCTTACCGCAAGCACAACACCTTCACCGAATGTCGCGTGGCTAACATTCATTCCCACTTTATACACATTGGTATCTTTGAATTTCGGTGTGGGACTTGCCGCAACAAATGTGGATTTTGGAGTATACGAATAACCGCCACGGAGAGTATCGTTATACAGCGACGAACTGTAATTATAATTACCGAATGGCCTTATTACATTGCAAAATTCTTCGGGTACCTCTTTTAGGAAACGTGAAGGCATATTGCGTGTGGTAGAACCAAAAAGCATACGCATAGCCGTATTGGTTATGGTAAGATTTTTTCGTGCTCTCGTAATGGCAACATATGCCAGACGCCTTTCTTCCTCTATTGCCTGCGGTCCGTCATATATGGTTTGGTATCCCGGGAATACCCCTTCCTCCATACCTACGATAAATACGTTATTAAACTCAAGTCCCTTTGCCGAGTGTATGGTCATTAAAACTACCCTATCGTCGCTGTCGTCCATAGAATCTATATCACTTATAAGTGCAATTTCTTCGAGGAAGCCCGAAAGGGTTGCCTCTTCATTTTCTTGCTCGTACTGAATAATACTTGATGCAAGTTCGTAGATATTATCAATTCTGTCCTGCTCGTTTTCGCCCGCCGCCTGCAGTGCCGAAACGTATCCCGAACTACCGATAACGTTATCTAACAATTCGTGAATAGGTGTATCTTCTGCCGATGCGCGAAGGCCGTCAATCATATCACAGAAATCTTTTAACTTATCGGCAGAGCGTGAAAGCAACGGATAGTCACCCGCCGTTTTAAAGACCTCAAAAAGTGATAACCCTAAACTATCCGAAATCTGCGTTGCATTTTTAAGGGTTGTTTCACCTATTCCCCTTTTGGGCTCGTTAATTATTCTCTTTAATCTTAGGTCATCGTACGGATTATTGATTACTGTAAGATATGCGAGCATATCCTTAATTTCTTTGCGTTCGAAGAAGCGCATACCACCTATAACCTTATAAGAAATGCCGCTACGTGCAAAAACGTTTTCGAGTGCGTTTGACTGCGCATTCATTCGGTAAAGTATGGCGTGGTCAGAAAATTTACCGCCACCGCGTACATTTTTAAGTATCTCATCCGCTACATAGCGTGCCTCGGCACGCTCATCCTCAGCTGTGTAAAGGGTCACCTTTTCGCCTTCACCGTTTTCGGTCCAGAGCATTTTACCCTTTCGCCCTTGGTTATTCTTTATAACAGCATTGGCAACGTCCAAAATATTGCTTGTTGAACGATAGTTTTGTTCAAGGCGGATAACCCTTGCTTCCTTATACTGTTTTTCAAAATTCAAGATATTTTCAATGGTAGCACCGCGGAAATGGTAGATACTTTGGTCGTCATCACCCACAACGCAAAAATTGCGATATTTACTTGCCAACATACTTACTAAAACATACTGCGCGTGGTTGGTATCCTGATACTCGTCCACCATAATATAGCGGAATTTATCTTGGTAATACTCTAATACATCCTCATTTTCGCGGAATAATTTAACGGTATTGTTTATCATATCGTCAAAGTCCATCGCGTCATTGTTTATAAGTCGAACTGTGTATAGTTTATATATTTTTGCAATTAAGGACTGATTATATTCACCCGCCGCATTTTCGGCAAATTTTTCGGGGGTTATAAGTTTATCCTTAGCCGAAGAAATTGCGTTAAGCACCGCCTTTACAGGTAACAACTTCTCGTCAATATTCTCCTGCTTCATAATTTCTTTTATAAGCTTTTTTTGGTCGTCGGTATCGTAGATTGTAAAGTGTGAGGTGTAACCGATTTTTGAGGCAAATCGCCTTAAAATTTTACCACAAACCGAGTGGAAGGTACCTGCCCAAATATCCGACGCATCTTCACCCAATTTTTGTGCGATACGCTCTTTTAATTCATTAGCCGCCTTGTTGGTAAAGGTAATAGCCAAGATATGCCATGGTTTTACGGCATTGGCGGTAAATACGTCGGGTAAAAAAACACTGCGGTCGTTTAGATACTCTACACCCTGATTGTATTCTTCTTCACGTAAAATTAGTGGTTTACCATAGGCGTCGCCATATTTAACGATACAGGCAATACGGTTAACAAGTACGGTTGTTTTACCACTACCTGCACCCGCAAGCACCAAAACAGGCCCCGATACAGTTGTTACTGCACGAAGCTGCATATCGTTCATACGTGAAAAGTCTTTTTCTATAATTTTGTCTCTAAGTGTAATAAAATCTTGCTCAGTCATGGTAAATCCTCCGCTAATATAAAAATATTTTACAATATTTTTAATAATATAGCAATAATCAAATTGACCTTTTGACAATTTATGTGTATAATATAGTTTGTATTGTTACGTAATGGGAGAGATTCTTATGAAAAGAACAGAAATCGTAAACGTTTTTGCAAAACTCGACGAATTAAAAGATACCACCGTTACCGTATGCGGTTGGGTACGTACAATTCGTCAATCAAAAAATATAGCCTTTATGGAGATTAACGACGGTAGCGCCTTTAAAGGACTACAGGTTATTCTTGATAAAGAGAACTTAAGCAACTTTGACGAAATCGTTGCACAGAACGTAGGTGCAGCAGTTTCGGTTGAAGGTTTACTTGTTGCTACACCCGAAATGAAACAACCCTGCGAATTACAGGCTAAGACAATAGTTGTTGACGGCGCTTCAAGTCCCGACTATCCGTTACAGAAGAAACGTCACTCACTTGAGTTTTTACGTACCATTCAACACTTAAGACCGAGAACAAACACCTTCTCGGCTGCTTTCAGAGTACGTAGTGTTGCGGCTTTCGCTATTCACACCTTCTTCCAGCAAAGAGGTTTCGTTTATGCTCACACACCCCTTATCACCGCTTCGGATGCTGAGGGTGCAGGTGAAATGTTTAGAGTTACCACACTTGACGCACAAAATCCGCCCATGACCGAAGACGGCAAGGTTGATTTTAGCGAGGACTTCTTCGGCAAGGCTACTTCACTTACCGTTTCGGGTCAGCTTGAGGCTGAATGTATGGCGCTTGCTTTTGGTAAGGTTTACACCTTCGGTCCGACATTTAGAGCCGAAAAATCCTACACCGCACGCCACGCCGCAGAGTTCTGGATGATTGAGCCCGAAATTGCTTTTGCCGATTTGGCCGATGATATGGAACTTGCACGTGATATGCTTAAATTTGTGCTTAAATACGTTGTAGACAACTGCCCCGCTGAACTTGACTTCTTCGAGCAACACTTTGAAAAGGGTCTTAAGGATAAACTTAACTCGGTTATCAATGCAGAGTTTGCTACCGTTACCTATACCGACGCTATAAAACTACTTGAGGAAAGCGGTCACGAGTTCCAATACCCTGTAAGTTGGGGTTGTGATTTACAGACCGAGCACGAAAGATATCTAACCGAAGAAATCTTTAATAAGCCGGTATTTGTTACCAACTACCCGAAAGAGATTAAGGCATTCTATATGCGACTCAACGACGACGGCAAGACCGTTGCCGCAGTTGACGTACTTGTACCCGGTATTGGCGAAATCATTGGTGGTAGCCAACGTGAAGAACGTATCGACCTACTCACCAAGCGTATTGAAGAAATTGGTGCCGATATTAAAGATTACGACTGGTACGTTGACCTTCGTCGTTACGGCGGTGCTAAGCACGCAGGTTTCGGTCTTGGTTTTGAAAGACTTATTATGTATATGACAGGTATTCAAAACATCCGCGACGTTATCCCCTTCCCAAGAACAACCGGTTACGCAGAATTCTAAAAAATCAAACATCCTGTAAGGAAATCCTTACAGGATGTTTTTTTACTTTAATTCCCAATAATAGCGGCGGTTGGATGGTGGGAAATCGTCTATAAGACCGTATTCGGGGTCGTAAAATTTGCCATAAGCATATAGCGACCAATGCCAACACTTTGGTGTTTCAAGGCTTAATAGCGCTACATTCGGCAAATCTTTTTTATCTTTTACCTCACATCTATTAGGCGAAACCGAAATATTAAATTCGGCAAAAACACGCTTCATGGTTTTTAGGTCGGTTTCATTCTCGGTACCGCAGAGTTCAACTATCTGCGAAACGTCGACACCCGTCGCCATTGCAAGTACCGCCTGTCCACACTGAAGGGGTGTCGGTTCATAGATATGTTTAATATTTTGAGAAATCATTATTCGACCGTAATAATCTCAAGCGAGTCGATAGTAACGTCGTACATTGGCTTATCGTTAGGACCTACCTTTACACGTGCGATATCATCAACAACGTCCATACCCTCATAAACGTAACCGAAAACGCTATGACGATAATCAAGCCAAGGTGTACCGCCAAGTATTTCGTAATCATTGATTACGTCATCAGTAAAGCCGCCCTCGGCGCCAATTTGCTTCATTTGCGAAAGCATCTGTGCAGGGCAAGTATTTGCCTGAACAATAAAAAACTGACTGCCGTTGGTATTAGGACCTGCGTTTGCCATACATAAAGCGCCACGGATGTTGTGAAGCTCGGGCGCAAACTCATCCTCAAATGAATGGCCCCAAATACTTTCACCACCCATACCGGTACCCGTGGGGTCACCACCCTGAATCATAAAATCATTTATAACGCGGTGAAAGATAAGACCGTTATAATAGCCATTTTTAGCGTGGGTTGTAAAATTTTCAACCGTTTTGGGTGCGTAACTGCCAAAAAGTTTAATTTTAATATCGCCCATATTGGTGTGCATAACTGCAACTGTATCACCTTTTACGGGTAACGCTGTTTGAATACTCATAATTTTGCCTCCAATTGTTTTTCTTAATTATACCTTGATTTGCCGCTTTTAGCAACAAAAAAATTGCCACTTGATAAATTCAAGATATTATGATAAAATATTCAATGTATACAATATGATGTGGGGGATAAACAATATGAAATGTCCTTTTTGTGGTGACGAAGAAAGCAAGGTAATTGACTCACGCCCGACCGACGAGGGAGAGCGAATTCGCCGACGCAGAGAGTGTCTTAACTGCGGTAAACGTTTTACAACCTATGAAATAATCGAAAGTTTGCCGATTATCGTAATTAAAAAGGATAAATCACGCGAAAGTTTTAACCGCGATAAGTTGATGAACGGTATTTTGCGTGCTTGTGAAAAACGTCCGATTTCAATTAACACACTTGATAATATGATTGATGAGATTGAGGTTACCATTCAAAACTCGCTCGACCGCGAGGTTACAAGTGATAAAATTGGTGAACTTGTTATGGATAAACTTAAAAATATTGACGAGGTTGCATACGTACGTTTTGCATCTGTTTACCGTCAATTTAAGGACATAACCACCTTTATGGACGAACTTAATAAGTTAATTTCAAAATAATTTAACTTTAAGCGTAGTATTTTAATAAAATACTACGCTTTTTTATTACATAACACTTGTAATTATTGGCAAAATCTGCGATAATATATATTTGTAGAAATATGTTTTGAGGTGAAAATCTTGACAGAATTTAAAAAAATGGCAGAACTTCTTTTGCCCAACATTGACAAAACACCCGAATATTACGAAAACCTTTACCCTGCAAGAAAATTGAGCGAGGGTGCAAGGGTTGTACGTATTGCTCCGTCACCTACCGGATATTTACATTTAGGTACACTTTTTGCGGCACTCGTAAATAGAATTACCGCAACCTCGACCAACGGTATTTTCTTTACCCGTATTGAAGATACCGACAAAAAACGTGAGATTGAGGGCGGTATTGAGGATATTATCGACGGTCTTAACCGCTTTGGTATAACCATTGATGAAGGTTTTGTAAGCGGTACTCACGAAAGCGGCGAACATGGTCCCTACCAGCAAAGCAAACGCGCCGAGATTTACCAAACCTACGTTAAGGATTTAATTAGTAAAGGTCTTGCCTACCCTTGTTTTTGTACCGCCGAAGAATTAGAGGCAGTACGCGAGAGCCAAGAGAAAAATAAAATCCGCACGGGATACCACGGCGAATATGCCCGTCACCGCAATATAACGGTTGACGAGGCGGCGGCTCTTATAGCCGAAGGTAAGCCTTACGTTGTGAGACTAAAGTCGCCCGGCAGTGAGGAAAATCGCATTACATTTGACGACGGCATTAAGGGTAAAATCGAAATGCCTGAAAATGATGAAGATTTTGTTTTACTTAAATCTGACGGAATACCTACCTACCACTTTGCACACGCGGTGGACGACCACCTAATGCACACCACACACGTAATACGTGGTGACGAGTGGATTTCATCGGTACCGAAGCATATTCAACTTTTCTGTTTACTCGGTTTTAAACCGCCGAAATACGCACACGTAGCGCCCATTATGAAATTGGATAACGGCGCAAAACGTAAGATTTCAAAGCGTAAAGACCCTGAGGCTGCAGTTCGTTTCTTTGCAGAGCAAGGATATGAAAGCGAAAACGTTATTGAGTATCTTATGACCATTGCGGCATCCGACTTTGAAGATTGGCGTAAATGTAACCCCGATGCTTCGTACAAGACCTTTAAGTTTAATCTTAAAAAGATGAGTGTTTCGGGCGCATTATTTGACGAAAATAAGTTGCTTGACGTTAGTAAAAATCGTATCGCAAGACTGAAATCAGGCGAGGTTTACGATAAACTCACCGCTTGGGCAAAAGAGTTTGACGGCGAATTTTACGATATGCTCACCGCTAATCCCAACTTTACAAAAGCAATGCTCGCCATTGACCGTGATGACAGTGCAAAGCCGAGAAAAGACCTTGCTAAATGGAACGAGGCAAAAGAATTCTACGCCTACTTCTTTGATGGTCTTTACTCTAACAATTATGAATTACCCGAGAATATAGCAGCAGACGATGCCGCTAAATTCCTTACAAAATATTTAGAAGTATATAATCCTAAGGATGACCGCCAAGAGTGGTTTAATAGAATTAAGACACTCGCACCCGAACTTAACTTTGCGGCCGAAACTAAGGAATATAAGGCAAATCCCGATGCATATAAAGGCAGTGCGGGTGACCTTAGCACTATACTCAGAATTGCCATTACAGGCAGACGCAACACACCCGACCTTTGCAGTATTATGCAGGTTTTGGGTAAAGAAGAATGTACCAACCGTATTGAAAAAATGATAAACACTATAAAGGGGTAAGAAAATGGAAGAAATCAAAAACGTAAATGAAGTGGAAAACACCTCCCCTTCTAACTTTATACATGATTTTATTGACGAAGACCTTAAAGAAGGTGTTTATAATTGCGTTCAGACACGTTTTCCGCCTGAACCCAACGGATATCTTCATATTGGTCACGCCAAGGCTATCTGCATAGACTTTGGTACCGCTATGAAATATAACGGTAAATGTAATCTTCGTCTTGACGATACCAACCCCACCAAAGAGGACGTTGAATACGTTGATGCCATTAAAGAAGACATTGAATGGCTTGGCTTTAAGTGGGATAACGTTTATTATGCATCCGACTATTTTGATTTTATTTATGAGTGTGCATTAAAACTTATTGATTTAGGCTTGGCTTACGTTGATGAACTCTCACCCGACGAAATTCGTGAATACCGCGGCACATTGACCGAGCCTGGTAAGGAAAGTCCATATCGCAACAGACCTATAGAAGAAACTAAAGACTTATTCGCCCGTATGACTGCAGGCGAATTCGAAAACGGCGCTATGGTACTTCGCGCAAAGATTGATATGGCTTCTTCAAACATCAATATGCGTGACCCCATAATATACCGTATTATGAAGGCTACACACCACCGCACAGGTGACAAGTGGTGTGTATACCCAATGTACGACTTTGCACATCCGTTATCCGATGCTAAAGAGGGTGTAACCCACTCGCTTTGCTCGTTAGAGTTTGAAAATCACCGACCCCTCTATGACTGGTTCTTGAAGGTGCTCGACATCCCTACCCCGCCCCGTCAGATTGAGTTTGCGAGAATGAATGTAAACTACACATTAACAAGTAAACGTAAATGCTTAAAACTTGTTACCGACAATCTTGTTTCGGGTTGGGACGACCCCAGAATGGCTACTATCTGCGGTATGCGCCGTAGAGGTTATCCTGCCGAAGCAATTAGAGAGTTTGTAAACAAGATTGGTGTTTCAAAGGCATATAGTGTTATTGACTACGCTTTACTTGAATCTTGTGTACGTGATTACCTTAACACAAATGCCTCACGTGCTATGGCGGTACTTCGTCCTCTAAAGGTTGTTATTGATAACTACCCCGATGGTAAGACCGATGCAATCAGCGTTGATATTAACCCGAATAAGCCTGAACTTGGCAAAAAGACGGTTACCTTCTCAAAGGAAATTTACATTGAACAGGACGACTTTATGTTAGACCCACCCGGTAAATATTTTCGTCTTTGCCCTGCAAAAGAGGTTCGCCTAAAGGGTGCTTACTACATTAAGTATGCTTCACACGAAACCGATGAAAACGGCAATATTACGGTTGTTCACGCAACCTACGACCCCGAATCTTTCGGCGGTGAAACACCTGACGGCAGAAAGATTAAGGGTACACTACATTGGGTTAGCGCAGACCACTGCAAGAACGCTACAATTCGTCTTTATGACCGTCTTTTCAACGTTGAAAACCCGTCGGATGAAGAGGGTGTTGCATCATTTGCCGACAACCTTAACCCCGAATCGCTTATAACACTTGAAAACTGTAAAATTGAGGCTGATTTAGCCGATGCTGCTGCAGGAGATACCTTCCAGTTTATGCGTCAGGGTTATTTCTGCCTTGATAAGGATTCAAGTGAAAACAACATTATTTTCAACCGTACCGTAGCTCTTAAAGATTCTTTCAGTAAAAAGGGTTAATTAAATGAAAGTTAATGATATTTTTGAGTTTTTGAATGAGTTTTGCCCCTTTGATACCGCTTGTGACTTTGACAACGCAGGTCTTCTTATTGGTGATAAGGATTGCGATGTGACAAGGGTTGTTGTTGCGCTTGACTGTACCGAAGACGTGATAAACGAGGCTACAAAAATCGGTGCCGAGCTTATTATCACCCACCACCCCGTTATATTCTCACCTTTAAAGAGTGTAACGGCAGATGGCATTGCTTACCGTCTTATAAAAAGTGGTATTTCGGTTATAAGCGCACACACCAATTTGGATATTACCGACGGCGGTGTTAACGACTGTTTGGCAAAGGCGCTTAAATTAAGAAACGTAGAAAAAATCGTGTGCGAGGACGGCTTTAGTTTTCGCAAAGGCGTACTCGATAAGGAATATACACCCGATGAGTTTGCACTTTACGTAAAGGAAGCGCTTAACTTCTCACCCCGATTTACTATCGGTAAAACTAAAATTAAAACCGTTGCCGTTTGTGGCGGCAGCGGTGGTGATATGCTTTATGATGCGGTTAATGCAAATGCCGATGCGCTTGTTACTGCCGACGTAAAACACAACGTATTTGTTGATGCGGCAAATATGGGCTTCACACTTATTGACTGCGGTCACTTCAATACTGAAGACGTAGTTATTGAGCCGCTCAAAACCGTCTTGAGCGAAAAATTCCCCGATATAACTTTTGTTACAAACCATAAAAGTTATATCAACTGTATTTAAATGAGATGATTTATAAATGTTACAAAATTTAATTACCGTTGCTTTGCAGGTCGCAATGCTATTTATTATGATTGCGGTCGGCTTTGCGCTCGGTAAGACAAAATTGCTTAATGAAAAAGCCGTTAAGGGGCTTGCCAACGTTGTTTTATACGTTGCTACGCCTGCCGTAATTTTGCAGGCTTTTACCATTGAAGCCAAAACACCCGAAAAGACCAAAAACTTAATTATTGTTGCTGTAATAACTATTGTTTTGCACGTAGTAATGATTTTACTTGCAAAACTACTAATACGCAATAAGGACGATAGAGCCAACCGAATAATGCGCCTTTTGGTAATATTTTCAAACTCGGGATATATGGCATTCCCCTTGCAAAAGGCAATTTTAGGAGACATAGGTGTTTTTTACGGCGCAATGTTTGTTGCAATATTTAACATATTTATGTGGACGTATGCCATTTTTGTGGCAAGCGGCGATAAGAAAAACCTTAGCATCAAACGGGTAATACTTAATCCAACCATCATAAGCGTAATCGTATCGATTTTACTTTATGCTTTTAGCATTAAACTGCCGGGTTTCATATCTGATGCGGTATCAGGACTTGGGAACCTAAATACCCCGTTACCGATGATTATAATTGGTTTTAACATATCCTGTTTCCCCTTTATCCAACTCTTTAACGATAAAAGGGTTTACTTCCCTGGTATATTAAGGTTGATTGTTATGCCGCTACTATCGCTTGGTATTATGCTTTTACTCGGCGTACGAGGCTTACCGCTTATAGCCTGCACCGTTGCGGCAAGTGCGCCAAGTGCGGCGGCCCCTGTAATGTTTGCTACAAAATACGGCTTGGATGCGCAACTTGGCTCTAAAATCACCTCACTAACAACACTATTTTCAATCTTAACAATGCCCGTAATTGTAGCATTGGCACAAGCAATATAAAATAAAACGCTCGTATTAAATATGAAAATACGAGCGTTTTTTATTTAGTTATTTGATTTTATTTCGGTCTTGCCACCCATATAAGGACGAAGTGCTTCGGGAATGCGTATGGTGTAATTCTTGCCATCAAAATCAAGGTTGTTTTCAAGGAAGGCAATTAACATACGAGGTGGAGCAACAACGGTGTTGTTGAGTGTGTGTGGTAGATATTTCTGTCCGTCCTCACCCTTAATACGAATACCGAGTCGACGTGACTGAGCGTCTCCTAGGTTTGAGCAAGAGCAAACTTCAAAGTATTTCTGCTGTTTCGGACTCCACGCCTCAACGTCATACGATTTAACCTTTAGGTCTGCAAGGTCACCCGAGCAACATTCAAGCGTACGTACGGGAATATCGAGTGAACGGAACAACTCAACCGAGTAACTCCACATCTTGTTGAACCATTCCATACTCTCTTCGGGTTTACAGATAACTATCATTTCCTGCTTTTCAAACTGATGTATACGGTAAATGCCGCGTTCTTCAATACCGTGCGCACCCTTCTCTTTACGGAAACAGGGCGAATAACTTGTTAATGTAAGCGGTAGCGAAGTTTCGGGTGTGATTGTATCAATGAACTTACCAATCATTGAGTGTTCACTGGTACCGATAAGATAAAGGTCTTCGCCCTCAATCTTATACATCATAGCATCCATTTCTTCAAAGCTCATAACACCTGTTACAACGTTTGAACGAATCATAAAGGGCGGGATGCAATAAGTAAAACCTTTATCAATCATAAAGTCACGAGCGTATGAGAGTACCGCACTGTGAAGACGAGCGATGTCGCCCATAAGATAGTAGAAACCTTCGCCAGCAACACGACCTGCAGCCTCTTTGTCAATGCCGCAGAAATGCGCCATAATGTCGGTGTGATAAGGAATTTCAAAATCTACCTTTGTCTGTTCACCATACTGCTGAACCTCAACGTTTTCGCTATCGTCCTTGCCTATCGGCACGCTGTCATCAATTATGTTGGGAATCTTCATCATAACCTGATTGAGTTTTGCGGTAAGCTCATTTTCCTGCTCCTCAAGTTCTTTTAGACGGTCAGCCTGCTCGGATACTAATTTCTTCATATCCATAGCCTCGTCACGCTTACCCTGTGCCATAAGCATACCAATCTGTTTACTAACCTTGTTGCGATTTGCACGAAGGTCGTTAGCCTCATTATTGGCAGCACGCTTTTCAGCGTCTAATTCAATTGCTTCATCAACGAGCGGAAGTTTAGAATCCTTAAACTTCTTTTTAATGTTTTCTTTTACAATATCAGGATTTTCTCGCAAAAACTTAATATCTAACATTTTCTTTCCCCCAAAGAAGATTATTGTGAATATTATATCACACAAAAAGGCTTTATTCAAGTGATTTAATAAAATATAACTATCAATAAACTTGACCTAAAAAAACTATGGTAGTATAATTATTTTATAAATTAAAGTAGGTGACCTTTATGCTTCTATCAACACTAACACTACCTCTAAGTAAAAAATTTGGGGATGAAAAGGCTATTGAATTGATAGCTAATGCCGGTTTTGATGCTTATGATATTTCGCTGACGAGACTGGTAGACGACGACTACGCACTTAATTGTGAAAATTACGTGTCGGTTGCTAAAGAATTACGTGAATTTGCCGATAAATTAGGTATCGTTTGTAATCAATCTCACGCCCCCTACCCCTCAAGCAAGGGCGATGAGGAGTGGGATAAAAATCGATTTGAGCTTATCGTAAAGGCAATGGAAATTGCCGCCATTCTTGGTGCCAAAATTATTGTTGTTCATCCTATGCAACATTTGAGATATGCCGACAACAAGTTCGAGCTTTTTAAAATGAACGTTGATTTTTACAATCGCCTTGTTCCCTATTGCGAAAAATTTGGTATTAAGGTTGCCACCGAAAACATGTGGCAACGTGTACTAGGCACAAATAAAATCGTCCACGCACCCTGCTCACACGCAGAAGAGTTTAGCCGCTATATTGATGCGGTTGGCAGTGAGTGGATTGTAGGTTGCCTTGATATCGGCCACTTAGGACTTGTTGATGAGCCAATGTACGATGCAATTATCACACTAGGGCAGAAGCGTTTACAGGCAATACATCTGCACGATAACGATTATTTAAATGACCAACATACGCTTCCCTTTATGTCGAAAACCAATTTCGATCCCTTTATTAAGGGATTAAGGGATATAGACTATATGGGTGATATGACCTTTGAAACCGATAACTTTTTGCATAACGTGCCCGATGATTTTCTACCAACCGCCCTTAAATTTATGGAGCAGACGGGTAGATATTTTATAGCGCAGATAAAGAAATATAAATAAGCATAAAATCCGCTATAACAGATTTGCTTGACTTGACTTTAAAACTACAGTAAAATAGACTAGTACATAATTTGGAATTATACGTTATTTACGTGTTGTTTCGGTTATATAATTTTATAGGAGTGTAATTATGGAAAACAATGAAAAAGGAAAATCTTTAACAATCATAATTATTGTAGCTGCCGTTACAATAGTTGCATTAATAGCAACCGCGTTAATACTTATCTTTGGTAATGCAGGCGGTAAAAACAACGACAATAACAGTAAGCCGACATCAGGTAATAGTTCTGTTGTATCAGTTCCCGATGATGGTAGCAATAATGCTTCCGGTAATGGTAATAACAATACTTCAAGCGGCGGTAACAGCAGCACAAAGGATGACGTTAAGCAGATAGCAAAAACAGCATATGATAAGTATATTAAAGACAATCCAAAACAGTCGAGTTCATCATTCGTTTATGAGTATGGCAGTCAATTTGTCACCGTTAAAAACGGCAAAGCCACAGGCGTATATGATAGCGCAAGCGCCGCATTAAAGGCACTATTTGACGATCCCAAGACAAAGAACGATGACGAGTCTGCTTTTTACACATTAAAAGATACAAATGTAGCACACCTACAAATTTGTGTAGAGCAAAAAGCGTGCGGCGTATCCTTCAATAAAAATGTAATGACCATTATTCAAAAAAACAACAAAAAAACAGTTGTAGAACTACCAACCAACACAATGTTTACCGAAAAGAACTTAGCGAGCGGCGTAGTTACACCTGCTAACAAGGCGACAAGTCAGCTAAAGCAGTTCGGTCTAAATTTAGCTTTTAACGTTGAAGACGTGAAAGTAGACCTATACGCTACCGTAACCAACATTCCTAAGGGTTATTATGTAAAATACTTTACATACGGATATGGTAGTTCTTCCACCCCAATCACTACTGATTGGACTCAATATTCAGGAGATTCGACTTTTGTTTATGATTCCGACAAAATTAAATCTAAGGGTCTAACCAAATATGCTATATCATTCTGTTTTTACTCATCTGATACTAATCAGCCTGTAAAAGCGCCAAGTGGCGGCTGGTCTATTTCGCTACACAAATTTGGAAAACCCACGCCTGACTATACCTATAAAATAGTAGATAGCAAAGGCCAAGGCGATTATAAAAGTGTAGTTGATGCCGTTGCTAAAGAGCCTCAAGGCACAGTTATTGTAATTTTGCCCGGCACTTATGAAGGCACAATAGAGGCATTTAAAAAGAACATCATCCTGGTAGGTGTAGACAGAGAAACTTGCTTACTCAAATCCTATGACGGACGCTATGAAAAGCCCGTTATTAACGGCTCGTGCGGTTTCCTCACTAACTTGACACTACATTCAGAATATGTAAAAGGTGTAAGCAATGAAATTGGAACTGTTAACGGCGCATACGCCTTCCACTGCGAGGATGAGTACGGTGTAGGAAAAACTCTAGAGTTCCGCAATTGCACACTTATATCCGACTTCTTCCCCGCTCTCGGTATGGGCGTGCGTAAGGATTTCACCTGCATCATCGACAACTGTGAGTTAATCAATAATCAAGTGGCAGGTCGAGGAAATTATGTACCGCAAGGTTCTTTAGGTGCGCTATATTTCCACGACAGTATAGGTGCGAAGGGTGACTCCTATTTGATTGTGAAGAACAGTACCATGAAATCAAAACAATCCAATGCACTATGTCCCTACACTTTGATAGGCCTTTTTGATAACGCCGATAAAAACAAGGTATACTGTACCTTTATCAACAATAACATAGATGGCCAGATTTGGGACCGAAATGGTAATGCCTTTACTAAAAACTTTGTATTGACAAAAGACTCTAAGGGCAACAATCTTGACAGATTAAATTATAAATAAAAACACTAACGGCTATTGCAAAGCATAAATTTTGCAATAGCCGTTTTGTATTTATAACTGTATTCTTACTAATCAAAATGCATCATATAAAAATAACGGGAGAAAACAGATGTCTCCCCCCATTTAAAACTCTTATTTGAAGTATCTGTTAAGAAGACCCTCAAAAGCCTTACCGTGACGAGGCTTATATTTTGTAGGGCAGGGCCTTGGTCCTGCCGAAAGTATCACAAAAACAAAACGGCGGGAGACAAGCCCCCGCCCTACGATTACAATTATTTATTATTTGAAATAACGGTTAAGAAGTCCCTCGAAAGCCTTGCCGTGACGAGCTTCGTCACGAAAAGTCATAAAAAAGCCTTATTCCAAGCTACTTTTTATGGGTTGCACACTTTGATACACACTAAAACTATTCCCATAGTATAGAAAATTTTGATATGAGGAAAACCAATTTTGATCCCTTTATTAAGGGATTAAGGGATATAGGGATATAGACTATATGGGTGATATGACCTTTGAAACCGATAACTTTTTGCATAACGTGCCCGATGATTTTCTACCAACCGCCCTTAAATTTATGGAGCAAACAGGCAGATATATTATAGAGCAAATAATAAAATAAATAAGCATAAAAAAGAGCCGTAAAGGCTCTTTTTTATTATATCGAATCAATGCTCTTTTTATTGGTGGTTAAAAGGAATATGCCAACGTATAGGAGTGTAGCTATTAAAGTTTCTATCAATACAGGCAAGCCTACATCAGGCACTCCTAACAAGGCACTTGGCATATATGCGAAAGCTTTAAACAATATGTAGTTTATAACAGGTGCCATAAACAGCAAAACCGCACAGCTAATTGCTCCATATTTTAAAAATATGATGTATTTAAAATTAAAAAGTGTTCCTACAAACATAAATACAGTGGCAACTAATGTTAAGAGCGAACAAAAGATAAGTAATATATATGCCGGCATCACACCAATTAAAGCTAACCTTCCAAACAAATTATAGGTCGCTAGAAAGGCAGTAATGATTTTTACCGCAAATGCAATGGGAAAGAGCCATTTTTTTAATTTATATTCCTTGTTTACAAAAATTAGATAAATCAAAACCAAAGCAGGAGTTATTAAAGGTACTAAATATATGACCAAAGAGTTTACCGCATATCTAGGATGTGTAATAAATGGAAATTGCAAAAATTCCACGTCCAAAATAAGCATTAAAGTGTAAAATGCCGTAAAGCAAATTGCTATTATATTTTTAGGTTTGCTTTTAAATAAACTATTCACAAATTAACCCCCTTAAAACAAAAGATGTGCTACCATTATGATAGCACATCCCCAGTGATTTTTCAATCAGATATTAACCGAAATAACGGTTCAGCAGGCCCTCAAATGCCTTGCCGTGGCGAGCTTCATCTTGAAACCATGCCCTAAAACTGCTTGAAATCAAGGTTTTATTATTTGATTTTTCAAAATCACACTTTTGTCACACTATTCTTGAGTTTCTTTTTCGGCGTCTTTTTCTTCGTATTTACGAGAAATCAATCGACAAATTAACGGAACCATATTCCAAAATAACACCCAAAGTACAAAGTGGGTAATGATTCTTGTTTCGCCTTGCAGATTAAAAGGTAACATATGTGACAATATAATTAGCAGAGAATTGTAAACGGGAAACAGAAATTTTAATTTCTCGTCAACAATTATTTTACTATATCTTATACAGTAAATTGGTAATGCAATAATAAGCCATGCAAACGTAAACAACACTGCTAAAGCCGCAGGCGCATAACTTCCGTTTGGAAAAGAAATAACTGTAGTAAGTAAAAGCACAAAGGATATATAAAGAATCAAAAAAAGTGCAGAAAAAATAACGGGATAAATAAACTTTTTAGTTTTTTTCACTAAACCACCCCAAAACAAAAGATGTGCTACCGTTATGATAGCACATCTTAGGTGATTTTTCAATCAGACATTACTTAAAATAACGGTTGAGGAGTCCCTCGAAAGCTTTGCCGTGACGGGTCTCGTCACGAAAAGTCATAAAAAAGCCTTATTCCAAGCTACTTTTTATGGGTTACACACTTTGATACACACTAAAACTATTCCCATAGTATAGAAAATTTTGATATGAGGAAAACCAATGTAAAAAAATTATATCCTTCCACACTAGGGTCAATTAACACGCTTAGTTTTGCTCATTTTAAATATGAAAATAATTGCAATGATTATTGCAAGAAAAAACACTATCGCAAAAACCATCAATCCTAACACGCCTAAAAATATTGGTGGTCCATAGTTCAAAGAAACATCAAGATTGTCGCCGTTTAATTTCATTTCAATGTAGGTAGAGCCCAACAACTTTTCTTTATTACTATAAATCTCTGCTGAATTACTTACAGATATAACATTTCCGTTTTGGTCAATATAGGCTAATTTTGCAGTTTTGTATTTTTCTCTTAAATCAGAAAAATCATTAATTCTGTTTTTATTCAATTTTTCTTTCATTGAAAATTCAACATACACATCTTCTTTTTCCGTGCTTATATCCATTTGGGCGAACATAAATAAATTATCCACTTTTTCCTCAAGGGCGCTGTTCATAGGCACCGTGAACATATATTGTTTTTTAATCGGATTTCCCATATCAAATTCATTTAGGCCATCAAATAAAGTGGTATTGTTATTGTAAAATTCGTTATCACATATAAAGTCTATTTGATAAAATGGTTTTATTATGCTTTCTGAATTTTGATTATGAAAAGTGTAACTCACATAACCATCTTTATTATATTTTACAATCTCACTATTTTTTGAAATTCCGTGTTTCTGTCCATTCGATAGGTTATAGTCAGTATAATCTTGGTCGGTTTCCTTTATAGGAAAAAGAATATCAATGTAAGCGGTATTTTCAGGCAATTTTTTTGTTGCAACACAACAGTAGAAATAGACCGACGGACTAAAAGCATAACAAACAGTTGAAAAGCAAAAAATCAAAACAACGGTTGAAATAATAGTTGCCATTATCTTTTTCACTTTAATCACCCCAAAACAAAAGATGTGCTACCATTATGATAGCACATCTTTACGTGTTTTTCAATCGAATATTATTTGAAATAACGAGCGAGAAGTCCTTCAAACGCTTTGCCATGTCGAGCCTCATCACGTGCCATCTCATGAACTGTATCATGTATAGCGTCGAGATTTAACTCTTTAGCAAGCTTTGCAAGTTCAAACTTACCTAAGGTAGCGCCATTTTCGGCATCAACTCTCATTTCAAGATTTTTCTTGGTAGAATCTGTTACTACTTCGCCCAAAAGTTCTGCGAACTTTGCAGCGTGTTCTGCTTCTTCATAAGCTGCTTTTTCCCAATAAAGACCAATTTCCGGATAGCCTTCACGGTGTGCTACTCTTGCCATTGCAAGATACATACCAACCTCGGTGCACTCGCCCATAAAGTTTTCACGAAGACCTGCTAATATTCTTTCATCAACGCCCTTAGCAACACCTACAACGTGTTCTGCTGCCCAGGTCTTTTCGCCTGCCTGCTCTTGGAATTTAGTAGCCGGAGCCTGGCAAATGGGGCACTTATCGGGTGCGCTGGTACCTTCGTGAGTATAACCGCAAATTGTACAAACAAACTTTTTCATAAAAACATCTCCTAAAAAATAATTATCCATTTAAATTTATACAAGAACTGCAAAGACCGCTAAAAACATAACCACTTAAATTGACTTCGCAGTTAAGTTTATTCTGCAGAAAGTCTTTAAGATTGTTTTTAGGCATCTCACAGTCTAATATCGTGCCGCAATTGTGACAGTAAAAATGCATATGTTCTTTTACGTCACCGTCGTAATGTTGAAATCCATCGCCAACCGAAAGTTCTAAAACATCACCATCTTTTTTTAACTCGGTAAGATTACGGTAAACTGTGCCAAGACTAATTTTAGGTAATTTCTCTCGGCATTTTTCGTAAACCCACTGTACCGTCGGATGTGTATCGGTTGAGCGTAAAACTTCAACTATTACTTCCCTTTGTTTTGAATAGTTTCTCATAAGCTATACCTCAAAATAGTAATCGTTACTACTTTTTACAACTATATTATAGCACACTTTTTATAAATGTCAATAGCTTTTTAAAAAATTTTTTCTTATTGACAATTGTTTTATTTTGTATGATAATGTTAATGTTGCATCATTTAAGAAGGAAGGTACGTTAATGCTCAAAAAGGATATATCATCCCACGTAATTAAACGACTACCGCGATACTATAGATTTTTAGGCGAACTTTCAAATGCAGGTATAAAACGCATCTCATCGGCAGAACTTAGCCGCCGTATGGGACTTACCGCAAGCCAAATAAGACAAGACCTTAACTGCTTTGGCGGATTCGGTCAACAAGGCTATGGTTACAACACCGATATTTTACGCGAGGAAATTGGCAATATTTTAGGCATTGACAAACCAAAAAAAGCAATACTTATTGGTCTTGGTAATTTAGGGCGCGCCGTAGCTTTACACCTTAACTTTGAAGATAAAGGTTTTAATCTTATAGGTCTTTTTGACAGTAAGGAATCACTTGTTGGTACCGTTATAAGAAATACACCCGTTCGTTCAACCAATTCACTTGATGATTTCTGCCGTGAAAACAAGCCCGAAGCTGCTATACTTTGCATACCTAAAACCGCTGTTCCTGAAATTGCGGAGCACCTTATTAAACTTGGTGTTAAAGGTTTTTTAAATTTCAGTCACTACGATTTGGCGCTTAAATTTGACGGCATAGTAGTTGAAAACGTTCACTTTGGTGACAACCTTATGACGCTGTCATACAATATTAAAAATATGGATAAATAATCAAATCACCACACATAATAAACGTGTGGTGATTTTTTTGTTAGTGACTATTATTCGTACAATTATTCTCTATTTATTTGTAACAATAGCCATTCGCCTTATGGGAAAACGACAAATTGGCGATATGCAACCAAATGAACTTGTTGTAACATTGCTTATATCTGAAATTGCCGCTATCCCCTTACAGGACGCTAATCAACCTATACTTAACGGCATTGTGGCTATTTTTATACTTGTAATTGTTGAAATAATTATTTCGGTATTATCAATGAAATATATGCCGTTACACAAGCTATTAAGCGGTAAATCAGTAATACTGATAAAGGATGGTAAAATCGATCAAAAGGCAATGAAGCGTGTGCGCCTTACAATAATTGATTTGGTTGAATTATTGCGTGGGCAAAACGTTTTTGATATAAGCACCGTTTCATTCGCCATCCTTGAAGTTAACGGCAATTTAAGCGTAATTTTAAAGCCTGAGCATCGCACCGTAACACCAAAGGATATGAAAATTAAGATGAAAAAAGACGGACTGCCGCTACCCGTTGTTTCTGACGGCAAAATAGTTAACGAATCATTACGCCAATTATCTTTAAGTGAAAACACAATTAGAGAATTGGCAAGTATGCGACATACAAAATGTGAAGACATATTTTTAATGACGTTAGACCAATACGGCAACTGTTACCTTGTGACCAAAGGAGAAGAAAAATGAAAAGACTAATTGCAGCAATTGTCTTAATAATAACCCTTGCGGCACTTTGTACGGTGAGTATAATTTTTGTAGGCAACTCGTATGATGATTTTAGTAACGATATTGAAAAATGTAAAATTGAAATTGAAAATAAGAATTACGATGCCGCGAAGAAACTAAGTTTCGACACAGCAAAAAGTTGGCGTAAGAAACGCGGCGCGCTATCTGTATTTATAAATCACGGCACAGTTGAACAGATAGACGAATCTATAACACAACTTGCCTCCTTTGCAAACAAAGAAAACGAAGCGCATTTTTTAGCCGAATGTGAAATAATTAAACTTAATTTATTAGAAATGAAAGAATATTGCAGCGTAAGTCTGCACACTCTATTTTAAAAGTAAAAAACCACGGAAAAATCCGTGGTTTAATTGCTTTACTTACGCATTAGCCTTGTTCAAACGGTTAACCAAAGCTGATTTTTTATGTGCTGCGTTATTCTTATGAAGAATACCCTTAGAAGCAGCCTGATCAATCTTTTTAACTGCAGCCTTAACTGCCATAGCGGCATCAGCATCGTTATTAGCGATTGCAGCGTCAGCCTTTTTAACTGCTGTTCTAAGCGCTGAACGATAAGCCTTATTACGCTGATTGTTAGCCTCGCTAACAAGAACACGCTTCTTTGCAGATTTAATATTCGGCATTGTCGCACCTCCTCAAAAATTCTCGCGTAATAGTATATTACCACTTTTTAATTAAAAATGCAATACTTTTTTTAATTTTAATCAACATTTACAACATAAATAAAATTAAGAATAAAATTTTTAATAAAATCATACTATATTATCGGTGATTTATTATGAAATTTAAAGGGATTATGTTGATTTTCTGCGTTCTTTTAGCATCTGTATACACCACCGCACATTGCTTTTTAAAATATGTAAATTATTCTATGCCAATATCGAATAGCAACACAAACTTTTTGCCGATAGAACCCCTATCAGACAATATTGATACATCATCTACAATAAGCGCCACCGATAACACAAGCAGTAGTTCCAACAATAAAGACACACAAAGTACTACAGTTTCTGCAAGCGGACAGGCAGTTGGAAACATAACTGCAAAATTTATAAGTCCTTATACTGCCGGCACAAAGTATAATAAGGTATATTTAAAAAATAATACGGGTAGCACTATAAATATTAAAACGCTACTTGAAAAAAAGTTATCCTTCAAAATTGATAAAAACAACAAACCGCAAGTACTTATTATGCACACCCATACAACCGAAAGTTTTATGCTTGAGGAACGCGATTACTATACCGAGGATGACGCATCACGCACACGCGATAGTAAAAAAAATATGATTGCCATTGGTGATATTATTGAGCAAAAGTTAAAAGCGGCAGGTATTGGAGTAATTCACGACACAACAATCCATGACTATCCCGCCTACTCAGGCAGTTATACGCGAAGTGCCGCTACAATAACAGACGACCTAAAAGCCTACCCATCAATAAAAATTGTAATTGACATACATAGAGATTCCATAACTGCCAATAATAAAGAAAAGATAAAACCGGTAGTTAAAATCGATGGTAAAAATGCAGCACAGGTTATGCTTGTTATGGGTAGTCAAACAGGCGGTATCACTAATTATCCCAATTGGAAAGAAAACCTGAGTTTAGCACTAAAATATCAACAAACATTGGAGGTTATGTATCCGGGACTTGCACGCGCCATAACACTTAATAGCGGCAAATATAATCAAAATCTCACAAAAGGGTCGATACTGCTTGAGGTTGGCACCGAAGCCAACACCCTTGACGAGGCCAAGCGCGGTGCGGCATATGCGGGGGAAGCACTTGTAAGTCTTTTAAATACGTTAAAATAAATGATGAGAAGTTTTTTTAGAAGTTTTATATTATCGTTTGTAATAATAGGTAATTTAGCGCTGCTTACCTATGGTATTTGCACATCCTACGTGAATATACGACGCATTAGTTACGGCGAATATATTAGCGCTATTGAAATAAGTAAAGATTCGATACGAATACTTGATTTTTATATTAATTTTTAAATAAAAACGACCGAACGGAATTTTCCGTTCGGTCGTTTAACTTATTCTTCGGTACTTTCAGGTGGGGTTGGAATTTCGCCTGTATAAGTATTTACTCTTAAAACAACACCTGCATCGAGGTCGATGCCAGAACCAACCCCCGGTTCAGTATCAACTACTACACCCGGAGTTTGGTTTTCGTCATAAATTTCACGTTTTTCAATACTATTGTAATTAAAACCTAATTTTAATAACTCTATAACTGCTTCATCATAGGATTTACCAATAATTGATGAAGGTATTTTAACGGTTTTAGGTCCAAGACTTACCACTATTTTAATTGTTGTTCCTTTTTTCACAGTTTGCTCAGAAGTCTGTTCTTGTGATATTATATAGCCTCGTGGATGTTTATCACTATATTTTTTTGAAACAATTTCAAAATCAAATACGGTAATATAATCGATATTACCAATAATATCCGCATATCTCTTGCCAACAAGGTTCGGAACCTGATAGAGTTTTACGTTTGGATCACCTGTATCAATAGATACAAGTTCACTTGGCGGTTCAACCACTGAAGTAGGTTTAGAAGGCTCTTCAGGTTTTTCTACTACTTTACCAACGCCAAACCCAAAGTAAAGTACAACGCCTATAATTATAAATACAAGTGCAGTTATTAGTGATGAAAGCACCGCATAGTTTCTCTGTGGTTTTTCAGCAGGCTTTGGTGCAGGTTTTGGTGCAGGCTTTGGCGCAGGTTTTGCCGCCGGCTTTGACGTAGGTTTTGCCGCCGGCTTTGGAGCAGACGTCGAACCCGTTTTAACCGTTGAAGGTGTAGTCTTAGGCTTAACAGGGGCTGCAACAGGAGTAAATGCCACTGTTGATTCACCCGAAATAGGTGTTAAGGCGATACGGAAACTATCCATATCTTGAATACGGTCAATCGGCAACAACTGCAAACCATTAGCAAGTGCCGCTAAAACATATTTAGGTAAAACGTCGGCAAAACGTGCAGGTATTTGCATATTATCGTTAGAAATACGCTCTGTAACGTCGGTTGGTGCCTTTCCCATAAGCACACGGAAAAGCGTAGCTGCCATACCATAAACGTCTGTATATTTGCCGTCACGATACTGTACGTCGTAACCATACTGCTCAACCGCCGAAAAACCAGGGAAAAGCTGTATTGCCATATTACTGTTAGACATACGAACTGAGCGGATACAAATATCCTTAATTCTTAACTTGCCGTCACGACCAACAAAAATAGTGTCGGGTGAAATACCGCGATGTATAATTCCGGCATCATGCAACCCAGATATCGTTGTAATAAGCGGTAAAAATAATGGACGTGCTTGTTCCCACGTTAAATCACCGCCGTTGCGAATAAGAAACTCACGAAGTGTAATGCCCGGTACTGCTTTTGTAATATTGTAGGCGGTACCGCCTTCTTCAAAAACATCAACCGTAGGCAAAAGTGAAGGTAAATCCATAAGGCTAGCAACTTTACGATTGAGTTCTAAAAAGCTCATTATACCTTCATTAAAGGTATATTCACTACCATCCACAATGGCAACGGTGCCGTCCTCTTTACGAGCAGCCGCACCCTTTGGATAATATTCACGTATATTAACAATACTGTCCTCTTTATTATCCCAACCAATGTATGTAACGCCCTCGCCATTATGTTCAATAACGCGGCCTACTAAATATCTTTCCCTAATCCAGTAGCCAAGTTTAAGATATTCTTTGTCATTAGACTCTGAACTATCAAACCCACAGATTGAACAAATCTTTTCGCCACCATTATCAGTCATACAGCCAAGGCATAATCTCTCAGTATTTAGCATATTTTTCTCCTCTTTTAAAAGTCAAAATATCTGTATATATACATTCTACCATAAATTTCACAAAATGTACAGTATTTTAATATTTATCTATTCTAAGATATTTTTTGAACACGCAGGTATGTTTAGGTGTGACAAGCCTATCCTCATGGAGCGAGCCGAAAAACCAATGCTTATATTCGCACATTTCGTCTATTTCTTCAAAATATCCGTTTAATTTATTTACTCTATCAGGGAGTCCCCATCTAAAAAGCATTGCACTTTTTACAAGTGAAGGCGGCTCATGGGTAATAATATAGTCAACACGTCTGCCGCAGTCATCAAGAATTTTAGCTCCCTCGGTCATCTCTTCTGGTGATGGTATTTCTTCCTTCCACCAAAGATTGTTTTCTATACGCATATCTTTGTCGGTACTCTCTCCCCCACCAAACGTGTATATACGGGTACCATCTATATCAAAAATCTGACCGCGCATAAGGTGAATGAGGTTACCGCTTATTCGGTGTATCATACCGCCCTTCCAATAGGTAGTACGGCAACGATTAATTAAATCTAAATTATCGTGAGTACCGTCAATAAATGCGACGGTAAATTTGCGGCTGCCCAAATATTCGATATATTCTTTTTCTTTGGCGTCACCATTCCACAAATATCCAAAATCGCCGCATACAATAAGAATATCACCCTTTTTAAGTTTTAACCAATCCTTTGTATAGAGCCTCTCTTCAGCACCGTGCATATCGCCTGTAATATATATCAAATTTTTTCACCGCCTTTTTATATTTATTCTTTCATTTTTGCTTAATTTAATGTATAATCAATATATAAATAAACTTATTCCTATAGGAGTTATAAGATGTCTAAAAGAGTATACAAGTATATTATAACATTTATATTAATATTTGCAATATTTTCCTCAAATATCGTTTCGGCTTTTCAGATAAGTGGATTTCAACTTAACGCTAAGGCCGCCATGCTTATAAGCCTTGATACAGACCAAATTTTGCACGAAAAAAATGCCGATAAAAAGATGTATCCCGCCTCGCTTACTAAAATGTTAGCGGCAGTTTTAGTGCTTGAACAGGTTGATGATATCGATAAAACCACCATCACCGTAAGCAAGTCGGCTCTTACCGCCATAATGGGCACGGGTGCCAGCGTAATCGGTCTTAAAGAGGGCGAAGTGCTTACAGTTCGTCAGGCGCTTTATTGTCTGCTTGTATCTTCGGGTGGTGACGTAGCCTACGTAATAGCCGAGTATATTGGCGGCAACACCGAAAACTTTATGGATATGATGAATAAGCGTGCTAAGGAACTTGGCATGGAACATTCAAGTTTTGGTAACCCCGTAGGACTTCACGATGATAAAACATACACCACCGCACGCGACATTTCAATTCTTGCAAAACACGCATTAAAGTTTGATGTTTTTAAAGAAATCACATCCACAACGCGCTATTATATGCCTAAAACAAACAAGTCGCCACAACGCATATTATCAACAACAAACTTTCTTATTGACCCGTCAACAAACTATTATTACGCCTATGCTTCAGGTGTTAAGACAGGTTTTACCGATGAAGCGGGACGTTGTGTTGTAAGCACAGCTTCTTATAACGGATATAACTACCTGTGTATTATAATGGGTTGTGATGGTACAGGCGGCCAACGCAACGAGTTTGTAGATAGTCGTAACCTTTACCGTTGGGCATTTAATGATTTCGAATATAAAGAATTACTTGATATATCAAAACCTGTCACCGAAATACCGCTTGAACTATCAATGGAAACCGATTATTTGAAGTTGTACCCAAGCAATAATATAACACAGATTTTACCTAAGACCGCCGACTCATCAACCATCACCATAAAACCTCACCTAAAACATGAAAGTGTTGACGCCCCAATTAAAAAAGGTGACGTTTTGGGTACTGCCGACGTAATATATGCAGGCGAAATTATAGGCACCGTTAAACTTGTTTCAAATGAAGATATAAAAGCTAACGTATTTTTACAATCAGGACGTGTTATTAAAAATATATTTACTTCAAGCATTTTTAAAATAATTTTAATTGTTATTGTAGGAGCAATTGTTATTTATGTTCTTATATGCGTGTATCTTACCTACAAGAGCCGTAAAAAGCGCAGAAAAGTAAAGTATATACCATACAATAAACACGGCAAAGACGAATAATTAAAAGCAGGTTCGTAAGAATCGTACTCTAAAGGACAGTAAAAAAGGAAGCACGAAATTTTCGTGCTTCCTTTTAATTTTGTCGCATACCGTAACAAGCAGGGAAAATGTACATCTCATTTTCCACTTGTTAGGAGAACCTAAAACCCGTTATAATCATTTTATATATTCGGTAAATTAAGATTTATCTCTCTGTTGAATAATCATTTCATCTTTTTCAAAAAATTCAATAATTCTTTTACGTGAAAATGGCCAGTTTTCTTCTTGCATAAAATCATTTTCAAAGAAAAAAATCATTTCATCACAGGACATAGGCCCAAGATTTGCTATATACTTTTCATAATACTCATCCTGAATTTCTTCCCAACAGGAATATTCTTTTTTACTTAGCAACATGCCATCGTTTAAATAAATAATAAATGCTTTATTTTCCACGCTCAAAAACCCTCATAAATTCATATTTATCGTTTTGTTGTATTATATCATAATTCAACCGACTTTTAAAGAGAATATTTAAAAATGCCCGTGATTCCGGAAAATCACGGGCAAAATTCGTTTTTGAAAACTATCCTTTAGAGTACAACCCGTATGAACCTGCTTTTTTATTTACCTAATTCAACTGTTCGGTCGTATGATGCTTTAACCGTTTCACCCACAATACCGTCTAAATCGTTTTTGCGCAGTACCTTAACGCCCTCAATTGTACTGCCACCGGGACTGCAAACCGCATCGGTAAGTTTCTCGGCATCACCGCCGCAAAGCAACATTTCTGCCGCACCTTTTAAAGTCTGCGCGGCATATTTTATTGCCTGTTCATAACTTAAACCATTTTGAACGCCGCCCTTTGCCAAAGCAGAGGCAAACATAAAGGCAAATGCAGGGCCACAACCCGAAACTGCCGATGCCGCATCAATAAGTTGCTCATCAATTTTATCCCAAATGCCCGAACTTTGCATTGCATCAACAAGTGTTTCGGTTTCGCTTGTTTTTACATCATTATTTGTAGTATATAAAATCATACCTGTGCCTACTGATACAGGTAAATTCGGCATAATTCTTATAACAGGCGCGTGGAAATTTAGCGTTTCGGTAATTTTTTCGGTAGTTACACCTGCCGCCATTGAAACCAATACAAAGCGGTCTTTGCGTGCGCTCAAAACGTCGCGTATATCATTTAAAAGTGACGATAAAACCTGTGGCTTTACTCCCAAAAAGATATAATCTGCCGTTTCGCAAATTTGTAAGTTTGTACTAACCTGTGCCGAAATTTCTTGTGCCAAGGCGTTTACCTTTGAGGCATCATTATCGGCAAGCAATATTCTGTTTTTGTCACATTTTGACGCGGCACGCGCAAGCGCACCACCCATATTACCCGCACCGATAAAACCGATTACTGCCATTTGTATTCTCCTATCTTATTTGACCTGTACCCGTAATTACGTACTTGTAGGTATTAAGTTCTTTAAGCCCCATAGGTCCGCGTGCGTGAAGTTTTTGGGTTGAAATACCCATTTCACAACCAAGGCCGAATTCACCACCATCGGTAAATCGAGTTGATGCATTAACGTAAACCGCCGCACTGTCAACTGCCGTCGTAAAAAACGCCGCCGCATCTTTATCTTCTGTTATAATAGCCTCACTATGCCCCGTTGAATGTGTCGCTATATGAGTAACCGCCTGCGCTACACCATCAACAACCTTTACGGCTAAAATATAATCTAAAAACTCGGTATCAAAGTCATTTTCATTAGCCTTAACACCGTCTATAATCTTAGATGAAACTTCATCAAGCCTTAACTCAACAGACCTTTCTCGGCTATCGACAAGGCGTTCCTTTAGAAGCGGTAAAAACTCATCTGCAATGGCACTATCTATAAGGCAGACCTCTGCCGCATTGCAGACCGAAGGACGACTGGTTTTGGCATTTTCAATAATATTAAGAGCCATATCAAAATCGGCTTTTTTATCAACGTATATATGACAAATGCCGGTACCCGTCTGTATGCAGGGTACCTTAGCACCCTCAACGCAGGCGTTAATAAGACCTGCGCCGCCACGCGGTATAAGTAGGTCAACGTAAGAAGTCGCCGTCATAATTTCAGTAGCACTCTGACGTGTTGTATCCTCAATTATATTTATAAGATTTTCTTTAAGTCCGCACTTTTTAAGACCTTTTCGCAAAGCCTTAACTATGGCGTAGTTTGAATTAAACGCCTCTTTACCACCGCGCAAAACACAAACATTACCACTTTTAAGTGCCAATGCCGCCGCATCCGAAGTTACGTTGGGGCGGCTTTCATATATAATCGCCACAACACCCAGCGGTGCCGACACCTTTTTAATGGTCATACCGTTTCTTACGTATTCCGATATGGTCTCGCCTACGGGGTCATCAAGTGCTACTACCTGACGTATACCGTCTGCCATAGCCTCAATACGCGGCATAGTTAATGTTAAGCGGTCGAGCATTACCTCGCTAACGGTTGCTCGTGCCTTTTCAACGTCGATAGCATTTGCCGCTAAAATATCGTTGGCATTTTCTAAAAGGGCGTCCGCCAAAAAAAGCAGCGCCTTATTTTTTGTTTCGGTATCTAAAAGCGCAATATCCTTAACAACCGATTTAGCACCCTTTAAAATTTCAATAGTTGTCATAATTATCTCTTTCCTATAAAACGGCTACCAACATTTTTACCCTCGGTTATATCGTACAAAACATAAGGATTCGCACCGTTGGTAATTATCATATCGCAACCGCTATCCATACAGATTTTTGCCGCCTGTAACTTGGTAACCATTCCACCCGTGCCGTTCTCACTACCTTTACCGCCGGCAAGCGCGGTTATTTCGTCGGTAAGTTCTTTTATTTCTTCAATAAGCTTTGCGTCTTTTACCTTGTGTGGGTCGGCGGTGTAAAGTCCGTCAATGTCAGAAAGCAGTACAAGTAAATCTGCATCGGCGTAAGCTGTAACAATTGCCGCTAAGGTATCGTTATCGCCTATACCAATTTCTTCGGTTGCTACCGTATCATTCTCATTAATAATCGGTATAACGTCCATCTCTAGCAAGCGGTTGATTGTGTTTTTAAAGTTGATATGCATCTGCTCGTTATGTACAACGTGGTTGGTTATAAGTAACTGTGCAACAATATGATTATACTCCGAAAACAGTTTATCGTACGTATACATAAGCTCGCATTGGCCAACCGCCGCAGCAGCCTGACGTGTCGGTATATCTTCAGGGCGTTTTTTAAGTGATAACTTACCCATACCCATACCAATAGCACCGCTTGATACAACAATAATTTCATGTCCCTCATTTTTAAGGTCGCTCAACACCTTGCAGAATTCTTCCATATGCCTGATATTAAGTCTGCCCGAGGCGTAAGCCAAGGTAGAAGTACCAACCTTTACAACAATTCTCATAAACTATGTCCCCAATTAAAAATTCTTTATTTAAAGTATAGCACAAATTACGCTTTTTTCAAGAAAAATTAAATATTCGCATAAAAACAGCGGTCGGGTTTCCCCGACCGCCTATTTAAATAATAGCAATTAATTCAGTTTTTCATCAACACAAGAGAACCGTCCCCTGTGTTTTGTCCCTCTGTGTTTTTCCTTGTCTCTTTTGTCTCCGTCACCCTATTTCATAGAATACAAATACAAAATTACCCTTTCTTCTTTTTCAACAACATATATTCTTCTACACCAAGGGTGTTTTGCACGATGCGGATTTACGTCATAACGATGATAGTCTGTGCTGATTTCATCATCTTTTAAAGTCCACCAAGAATTCATATCATCTTCAACATATTCATCATTAAAGTTGTGCCAACCGTCTTCACCCGTTAAATATTCTTTTGGCAAATTCTGAACAAATTTTTCATAATCAGCAACATCCACTTGTACCTTTGCAGCAAAAAGCTGACGATCATTATAAAATCCTAATATTTCCGTTGATGACGATAATGATACATCCATAGTTCTGTTTATTACACTTCTTTTATTACACATAAGAATCATTGCGACAACACCAACTGCCAATAATAAAACCATTGAAGTAATTATAAATACTTTCTTTAACATAAAAATCAACCTACCTTCTAATTAATTTCGGTATTTTAATTTTAATTATTTTCTTGTTATAACACAATGGGACGGTTCTGTGTGTGTGTGTTATAACCGCCGTCCTTATACTAATTATTATACCTTTAACACAAAAAATTGTCAATTTACAAAAACAGCGGTCGGGAAACCCGACCGCCTATTTAAATAATAGCAATTAATTCAGTTTTGTCAACACAGAGAACCGTCCCCTGTCTCTCAGTTATATATATATATTATGTGCAAAAATATATACTACATCTATATCATCTAAATATTCAATTAAAATATACCTGTGTGGGTTAGAAGCATCTTCGTCTGAATTCATATATAAATATGCATACCCACTGTTGCTGTTTGGAACCAAATAATTAGAATGCATAGGGTCAATAACAGATATATCAATGCTATCTATTTTTTTAGCATCTTCAAGCGAGCCTATAACGACCGCCCGAGCTTCATCATCCCACTCAGAAAGGCCCTGCCACTCCTCTCCAGATACAAGCTGGTCAAGTTCCCTCTTAGTTTCATAGCTACAAATTTTTATAACTAAAGCTATATTACCTTCCCCAAATGTATTTATATCGGTTTCATGATATAAATCAACGTCATAATCTGTTATACTTATATTAATACCCGTTTTTTTATTTAGATTTTTCAAAACCCTATCACTTGGATTATCTTCTTCAAAAATTATTAACATTGCAAAAACGGTAATCAATACAATACTAATTGCTATTGTTGCTATTAGGAATTTTTTCATTTTAATTGACCGCCTTTAATAAACATAATATTCTATAGGAAAACCATATTTCCATTTGAATGGTTTAATAAATTTTACTGCTTGCAACAAATACCCTATATTATTTACTATTACTGTTGCATTACACTTTAATAACACAATGGGACGGTTCTGTTGTGTTGTTTATGCCGTCCACTTTATAAATATTATAACTTTTGCTTTAATTTTTGTCAATTTATTTAAAAGCGGTCGGGTTTCCCCGACCGCCTATTTAAATAATAGCAATTAATTCAG